>JAAZVL010000024.1 GCA_018623515.1 Marinobacter sp. | reverse complement strand
CGATTGGGAGCTGCGTTCCTATGATCTGCACCGGGATGACGACGGAGTGCGCGCCGATGTGGTCGTGGGCACCGATGCCTCGCCGGTCCGACTGGAAGGTCGTGGCCTGGGCGCCGTGGAGGCGGTCTCCGAGGCGCTGGAGAACCGATTCGGTATTACCATTGCGGTCGAGGCTTATGATGAGTTCGCGCTGGGCGAAGGGACCAATGCCAACGCCCTGGCGTGCATCCGGCTGACGGTGAATGGTCACCACTGCAGCGCCGCGGCTCTCGCCGAAGACACCACGTCAGCCACCCTGCAGGCACTGTTCTCGGCCGTCGCCCAGGCTGTCGGGACCGATATGCCCTCTGCGAAAAAGGCCGCCGAGCTGGCTGACGCCTGAGAAAGAAATCGAAGGTAAAAAATAAGCCGGCGTCATGCCGGCTTATTACGCTTCCAATGCCCGTGAGGGGCAAGGAGCGGTCCACTTAACCCCGTTATACCGGCGTTACGTTTTCCGCCTGCGGGCCTTTCGGGCCCTGGGTTACGGTAAACTGCACCTGCTGACCTTCGGTCAGGGTGCGGAAACCGGAAGCGTTGATTGCACTGTAGTGAACAAATACGTCACTGCCACCGTCCTGAGCGATAAAGCCAAAGCCCTTGGACTCGTTGAACCACTTCACGTGGCCGGTTTTTGTATCGGACATTGATCTTTCCTGTCTTTCTAAAATTTGCCCTCACGGGACCTTCGAATTCCTGATGGAACTGTGCTGAGAAATCCAGAGAGTACTGAGAGAAGGGCAACGAAAAGCACGGAGGCACGACGTTGTAACGCATTCACTAAATACCGCTGTATTTTCACAGCAATTTCAGTATAGACCGAGTTTCGGGAGCGTCAACGCTTTTTTTGAAGCTTTTATTCGTTTTAAAAACAAGGATTTGACAGAAAAGTGACAGGGGTTGAGGTATCGTGGCCGGCCACGTTCGGGTGGTCGGCCACGATGTTTGCGAGCAGGATGCTCAGGAGCGGAACTGCTGGCTGATCTCTTCCAGGATCGCCGGGTCGTCAATGGTGCTGGGTACGGTGTACTCCTCGCCGTCGGCAATCTGGCGGATTACCCGGCGCAGGATCTTGCCGGACCGGGTCTTGGGCAGACGCTCGACCACCATGGCCCGGCGGAAACAGGCAATGGCGCCGATCTTGTCGCGCACCATCTCGACCAGCTCTTCCTCCAGCTCATCATGATCGATGGTGGCTCCGTCCTTGATCAGTACCAGGCCAATGGGTACCTGGCCCTTGAGCTCGTCGTGGGCGCCCACCACACAGCATTCGGCGACGGCCGGATGAGAGGCCACCACTTCTTCCATTTCGCCGGTGGAGAGCCGGTGACCGGCAACGTTAATGACGTCATCGGTCCGACCCATGATGAAGACGTAGCCATCGTCATCAATGAAACCGCCGTCGCCGGAGCTGTAATAGCCCGGAATCGGGTCCAGGTAGGTTTTGCGGAAGCGTTCGTCGTCACCCCAGACCGTCATCATGCAGCCCGGTGGCAGCGGCAGCTTGACCGCGACCTGGCCTTGTTCGCCGGCCGGAACCTGGCTGCCTTTCATGTCGACTACCTGAACGTTGTAGCCGGGAGAGGGCACCGTGGCGGAACCGGGCTTGGTTTTCATCATTTCGATGCCCACCGGGTTGCAGCAGATGGCCCAGCCGGTCTCGGTCTGCCACCAGTGATCAAGGATGGGGAGGCCGGTGTGTTCTTTGAGCCATTCGTAGGTTGGTGGGTCCAGTCGCTCGCCTGCGAGGAAGATCCGTTTGAGTGAGCTGACGTCGTATTTTTTCAGTTCATCCGCTTCGGGATCTTCCTTGCGCACGGCACGGAATGCAGTGGGTGCGGTGAACAGCATGTCGACGCCATGGTCCTGCACCACGCGCCAGAAGGCGCCGGCATCCGGGGTTTTAACCGGCTTGCCTTCATAAAGAATAGTGGTGCAGCCGGCAAACAGCGGGCCATAGACTATGTAACTGTGACCAACAACCCAGCCAACGTCGGAGGCGGCCCAGTAGACATCTCCGGGGTTGGCATCATAGACCAGCTTCATGCTGTATTTGAGCGCGACGGCGTGGCCGCCGTTGTCCCTTACCACGCCCTTGGGTTTGCCCGTGGTGCCCGAGGTGTAGAGGATGTATAGCGGATCCGTTGATTTGACGGGTACCGGATCGGCCGGTTCCGCGCCTTCCATGACGGCTTCCCAGTCGACGTCGCGGCCGTCCTGCATGTCCGCTTTGGCCTGGGGACGCTGGTATACCACGCACAGATCCGGCTTATGGCTGGACTGCTCGATAGCCTTGTCCACCAGCGGCTTGTATTCGATAACCCGGTTGACTTCGATGCCGCATGAGGCGGTGATCAGGGCCTTGGGCTCGGCGTCTTCAATGCGTACGGCCAGTTCGTGGGCGGCGAATCCGCCAAAGACCACTGAATGAATGGCACCGATACGGGCACAGCCGAGCATGGCCACCACGGCCTGGGGGATCATCGGCATGTAGATGATGACCCGGTCACCCTTGGAGATGCCTTTCGCTTTCAGCGCACCGGCAAAACGGGCGACTTCAGCCGTGAGCTCGTTGTAGGTCCAGGATTGCTGGGTATTGGTAACGGGGGAGTCGTAGATCAGGGCTTTCTGGTCGCCCCGGCCGGCACGGATGTTCGCGTCCAGTGCGACGTCACAGGTGTTCAGTACGCCATCGGGAAACCATTCGCCATGGCCATTGTCCTTTGGCTGCCAGATGGTTTTCGGCGCTTCGATCCAGTCAATCTGGTTGGCATGCTCTTGCCAGAATTCGTCACGCTGGTCGATCGAGCGCCGGAACTCGGAATTGTAGTCCATAGATTCCACCTCATTAGTGCCTGTTGTTTTTGTGATGTTGTGCTTTTCCCCACAACTTTAGGCACTTTGAGTTCGCGGACTAGTAGACCATAGGCTTAGTAGGGCCTTTTGGAGGAGTCAATTCCGGCCTGATTTGATGGAAGTCACCTCGGCCTCGATTTCTCCCCGCGCGACCCGGGCTGAAACCCGGTCGCCGGGCGAGAGACTCTCGGCGTCCCGGATGATGTCACCGCTCGGGCCGCGGACAATGGCGTACCCCCTGCCCAGGGTGGCCAGCGGACTGACCACATTCAGGGTCTGCGCGAGGTGTTCCATGCGGTCCCGTTGTTGCCGGATGGTCAGCCGGGTTGCTGCAAACAGCCTCTCCTCTATCCGGCCGAGGGCTTCGCGGCTGGTGGTCAGTTGTTTCTGTGGTGACTGCATGGACAGCCTCTGGGCGAGGTGTTCTGTGCGTACCTCCCAGCGCTCGAGTTTCTGCTTCATGGCCTTGGCCAGCCGCAGCTCCAGATCGTCCATCCGCTGGGCCTTTTCCTGCAGCTCCCGGCGGGGATCCCGCAGCCGTGCGCTCAGGTGTTCCAGCTGCACTGACAGGCGTTTGAGTGCCCGCCGTGCGGCATTGGCCAGTCGGAGCTCCTGTTCGGCAAGTTGCCGCAGCCATTGGCTCTGGTCCGGGGAGATCTTTTCTGCCGCCGCCGAGGGCGTCGGGGCCCGGAGGTCCGCCACGAAGTCGGCGATGGTCACGTCCACCTCATGACCGACGGCGCTTACCGTGGGGATCCGGCAGGCGGCAATGGCACGGGCCACTGCCTCCTCGTTGAAGCACCAGAGGTCCTCAAGCGAGCCACCACCGCGACCGATGATCAGGACGTCTGCGACGCCATGGCTCTGGGCCTGCTCGATGGCCCGGACAATATCACCGGTCGCGGCCTTGCCCTGGACGGCGGTCGGATAGAGTGTGACCGGAATGGCCGGGCACCGGCGCGACAATACTGTCAGGATGTCGTGAATGGCTGCGCCGGTGGGGGAAGTGATTACCCCGATATGCCGGGGCAGGGCAGGTATTTGCTTTTTCCGGGCTGCATCGAACAGTCCCTCGGCCTGCAGCTTGCGTTTCAGTTCCTCAAAGGCCTGCTGCAGGGCGCCGAGCCCGGCCGGTTCAATGTGTTCGACAATGATCTGGAAATCACCCCGGCTCTCGTACAGTGTCACCTTTCCCCTGATCCGGACCTGGTCGCCTTCCTTCGGAATGGTTCGGACCCGTTGATTGAAGCCCCGGAACATGGCGCACCGGACCTGGCACTTGCGGTCTTTCAGGGAGAAGTACCAATGGCCGGAGGAGGGGCGGGAGAAGCTGGAAAGCTCACCTTCCACCCAGACCTGCATGAAACTGGATTCCAGCAGGTGCCTGGCCTGGTGATTCAGCTCAGTGACGCTGAGCGCCCGTGTCGGACGAAGGCCGCCGGTATCGCCGGAAAGGGGCTGGGAATCCTGAAAGGAGGGAGTCAAGGCCGTGCTCCATGGTTGGTTTTATACGCAATAGCCGAAAAATTCGAGGTAAAAATATCGGAAATTCAAAAAGATGCAACCAGACCTTAAAAATGGCGCGGTTTACTGTCCAGAGCCACCACTTTATAATAGATCGATTAAGGATTTTGCTTTGTCGCGCCGCTCAGGGCGCGGTACAGGATTTCCAAACTTAGCACGTTCAAAAGGCGGATCCCAATGCTGCGAATTGCTGAAGAAGCCCTCACGTTTGATGATGTTCTGCTTGTACCCGGATACTCGGAAGTTCTCCCTCACCAGGTCAGTCTCCAGACCCAGCTGACCCGGAATATCACCCTGAATATCCCGCTGGTATCGTCTGCCATGGATACCGTCACTGAAGCTGAACTGGCCATCGCCATGGCCCAGGAAGGTGGCATCGGTATCATGCACAAGAACATGACTGTGGAGCAGCAGGCGGCTGCGGTTCGCAAGGTCAAGAAATTCGAGAGTGGCGTGGTGAAGGATCCGATCACCGTATCGCCGGATACCTCCGTGCGTGAATTGGTCGACATCACCATGGCCAACAATATTTCCGGTCTGCCGGTGGTTGATGGTCATGACCTGGTGGGCATCGTGACCGGTCGTGATATCCGCTTCGAAAGCAGCATGGACACCCTGGTCCGTGACATCATGACACCGAAGGACAAGCTGGTGACCGTCAAGGAAGGCGCCAGCCTCGAGGACGTCAAGGAACTGCTGCACCGCCATCGCATCGAGAAAGTCCTGGTGGTGAATGACGAGTTTGAACTGCGCGGCCTGATCACCGTCAAGGACATCCAGAAAGCCAAGGACTATCCCCTGGCGTGCAAGGACGAGCAGGGTCGCCTGCGTGTCGGCGCCGCAGTAAGCACCGGTGGCGATACCGAAGCCCGGATTACCGCTCTGGCCGAGGCCGGCGTCGACGTGATTGTGGTAGATACCGCCCATGGCCATTCAAAAGGCGTGATCGAACGAGTCCGTTGGGTGAAGCAGAATTTCCCCGAGGTCCAGGTGATTGGCGGCAACATTGCCACTTCAGACGCGGCCATTGCCCTTGCAGATGCTGGTGCCGACGCGGTGAAGGTCGGTATCGGTCCGGGATCCATCTGTACCACCCGAATCGTTGCAGGTATTGGCGTGCCCCAGATCTCTGCGGTATCCAACGTCGCTGCGGCGCTGAAGGATCGTGGGGTGCCCCTGATCGCTGATGGTGGCGTGCGTTTCTCCGGTGACATCGCCAAGGCCATTGCCGCCGGGGCCCACAGCGTGATGATCGGCAGCCTGTTGGCGGGTACCGACGAGGCTCCGGGCGAGGTTGAGCTGTACCAGGGTAGGAGCTACAAGGCCTACCGCGGCATGGGCTCCCTCGGTGCCATGGGGCAGGGCTCCAGCGACCGCTATTTCCAGGATGCCAGCAAGGGTATCGAGAAGTTGGTGCCGGAAGGTATCGAAGGTCGTGTGGCCTGCAAGGGCCCGATGCGTAACATCGTTCACCAGCTGATGGGTGGGCTGCGCGCCTCCATGGGTTATACCGGTAGTGCCACCATGGAAGAGATGCGCACCAAGCCGGAATTCGTTCGCATCACCAATGCCGGCATGCGTGAGAGTCACGTTCATGATGTGACCATCACCAAGGAAGCGCCCAACTACCGCATCGGCTAAGCATTATCTGACAGAACGCGGCCCCGGAACGGGCCGCGTTGTTTATTTTCGATCCGAGGACCCCATGGCCCAGAACATTCACGACCACCGTATCCTGATTCTTGATTTCGGATCCCAATACACCCAGCTGATCGCCCGTCGTATCCGGGAAATTGGCGTGTATTGTGAGATCAAGGCCTTTGACATCACCGATGAAGAGCTCAGGGAGTTCAATCCCAAGGGGATTATCCTGGCGGGTGGCCCGGAATCCGTGACTCAGCTCGGTGGTCCCCGGGCTCCCGAGGACCTGTTTGACCGTGGTATACCCGTGCTGGGCATCTGCTACGGCATGCAGACCATGGCTGAGCAGCTCGGAGGCCGGGTTGCCAGCTCCGAAAAGCGGGAGTTTGGCTATGCCCAGGTCAAGGTGCGCGCCAAGGGCCCGTTGCTCGCGGATATTACCGACCACCTGACGCCAGCAGGAGAGTCCTTGCTGGACGTGTGGATGAGCCACGGTGACAAGGTGGTGGCGATGCCGGAAGGCTTCGAGCTGCTGGCCTCTACCGAAAGTGCCCCGATTGCCGCGATGCAGGACACCAGCCGCAATCTCTATGGCGTGCAGTTCCACCCGGAGGTGACGCATACCCTTCAGGGCAAGCGCATTCTTGAGCACTTTGCGCTCAATATCTGTGGCTGTGAGGCGCTGTGGACCCCGGCCAAGATCGTCGACGATGCCGTGCGTCAGATTCGCGAGCAGGTCGGAAACGAGAAGGTGCTTCTCGGCCTCTCCGGCGGTGTGGACTCCTCGGTAACCGCAGCGCTGCTGCACAAGGCCATCGGGGAGCAGCTGACCTGCGTGTTTGTGGACAACGGTCTGCTGCGTCTTCATGAAGGCGACCAGGTCATGGACATGTTCGCCAGCAACATGGGCGTGAAGGTCATCCGTGTCGATGCCGAAGATCTGTTCCTGTCCAAGCTCAAGGGCGTGGATGACCCCGAGCAGAAGCGCAAGATTATCGGTAACACGTTCATCGACGTGTTCGATGACGAGGCTGCGAATATCAAGGATGTGAACTGGCTGGCCCAGGGCACCATCTACCCGGACGTGATCGAGTCTGCCGCTTCCAAGACCGGCAAGGCCCATGTGATCAAGTCCCACCACAACGTGGGTGGCCTGCCGGAAACCATGAAGATGAAACTGGTGGAGCCGCTGCGGGAGCTGTTCAAGGACGAGGTCCGCCGGATCGGTCTGGAACTGGGCTTGCCGTACGACATGGTCTACCGCCACCCGTTCCCGGGGCCAGGGCTGGGCGTCCGTATCCTGGGTGAGGTCAAGAAGGAGTATGCGGATATCCTGCGCCGTGCCGACGCGATCTTCCTCGAAGAGCTGCACCGCGCAGACCTCTACCACAAGACCAGTCAGGCCTTCGCCGTGTTCCTTCCGGTCAAGTCCGTTGGCGTTGTCGGCGACGCCCGCCGCTATGAATATGTGGTGGCCCTGCGCGCCGTTGAGACCATCGACTTCATGACCGCCCGATGGGCGCACCTGCCGTATGATCTGTTGGAGAAAGTTTCCAACCGGATTATCAACGAGATCAGCGGTGTGTCCCGGGTGACTTACGACATTTCTTCCAAGCCGCCGGCGACCATTGAGTGGGAGTGATTCAAGGTCTTCCCCCGGTCGCTGATTAAAAGCCGTTACTCGTATTCAACCCAGCATTCGTGCTGGGTTTTTTTGTGCCCGAAAACATAGCGTGTTTTGGGCCCGGCTGACTCTGTCGGCACCGCAATCGATGCCGAGGCAGGGTTGTTGTCTACACTACATCATGGGGAATGGGTTTAGAGAACGGGCAGTGTGATGCTTGAAATCATTGGCGCGGAATCCTTGGGAGTGCGCAGCCTGTGTTGCCGGGTGACGTTACCGGAGCGCCGGATTGTCATCGATCCGGGGGTGGCGCTCGGGTATGTGCGTTACGGGTTGTTGCCCCATCCCGAGCAGATTGCCGTTGGGCGGCAGACACGGGAGCGAATCCTGAGTGCGCTGGAGGATGCTACCGATGTGGTGTTCAGTCATTTCCATGGTGATCACGTACCCCTGGCGAACGCAAATCCATATCAGCTATCGATTAGCAGCCTGCCTCCCGGTTTCCGGGATTTACGTGCCTGGAGTAAATCAGGTGACGATCTCTCTAAGGAAATGAGCGAACGACGTCAGGCTTTGCTTGATCTGTTTGGGGACAACATGCGCGTTGCCGAAGGGTTGACTGCGGGGAGGCTATCTTTCTCACGACCTGTGCCTCATGGAGCGCCAGGTAGCAATAGGGGTACGGTAATGATGACGCGGGTGGAAATGGAGGAGGGTGTTTTTGTACATGCCTCCGATATCCAGCTGCTGGATCCTGCGACCATCGATCTGTTGATCGAGTGGCGACCTGATATTGTCCTAGCAGCCGGGCCACCGCTATATCTCGATCGCCTGACCAGCACCCTGCGGGAAACGGCCTGGCATAATGCGTTGCGACTGGCGCAACACATCGATGTGGTCATTCTCGATCACCATTTGATGAGAAGTCAGGCAGGGGCGGACTGGCTGGATGCGCTGTCAAACACCATTGGCAAGCAGGTCTTTTGCGCCGCCGATTACATGGGTCAGCCGCGGCGACTACTGGAAGCGGAGCGGGAACAGTGGTACCAGAAGATCCGTGTGCCAGAGGGATGGCACGAAGCCTATGCCCAAGGCCAAAAGAGGGAATAACGCATGTCAGCCAAGCGTTTGACAATCAGCCTCAGGAAGACAGCATGGACGTTCTTCAATCTCCTGCCGGTTATCATAGGAATGCTGTTATTGACAAGTCTGGCAGTAATCCTGTTCCCGGATAGGGTTTCGGATGGTCTGTTTGGTAACAGCGAAATGCTGGATACCCTGATTGGCGCGTCGGTTGGCAGCATTGCGGCAGGTCATCCGTTGACCAGTTATGTTCTTGGTGGGGAGTTGCTCAGAAGTGGCGTGAGCCTGATTGCCGTGACCGCCCTGGTTGTAAGCTGGGTCAGCGTAGGCATTGTTCAACTTCCGGCCGAGATGTTGATGCTTGGCCCGCGCTTCGCCATCTATCGTAATCTGATCTGCTTCTTCAGTGCGATCGCGATAGCCTTTCTTTGCGTCTGCACGCTGAGAGTTATCGGGTAGGTCACCGATGGAACGTCACAGAAAGAAAACCGGGCTTGGTGGTTGGTTGTTCTTGGTTCTGGTGCTCGCAGCATACGGAGTAACTGCAGCCATTGATGCGGAGGCAGCCAATAAAGCTCTTCATTTCTTCGCAAAAGTGATGGGCAGCGTAGTGCCAGCTCTGGTGATTGTATTTTTTCTGCTGCTGGCGGCGGACCTGTTGTTCCAACCCAAATGGATCAGACGCAATCTTGGCAGGGAGGCAGGTATAAGAGCGTGGCTGCTGGCTGCTGTTGGTGGAGTGCTCGCCTCTGGCCCTGTTTATGCGTGGTATGCCCTGGTGAGTGAGCTTCGGGATAAGGGTATGGACGGGTCGATTGCAGCAGTCTTTCTTTATAGCCGTGCGGTCAAGTTGCCGCTGATTCCACTGATGATTCACTATTTTGGTGCGACTTATACCCTGGTGCTTTTTCTGTACCTGATCGCATTCTCTATAGTGAATGGAGTCTTGATGGCGAAACTGGAAGACAGTACTGCTCTCTAATGCCTTGTTAGGTTAGCAATGGAAGGGGATTCTCAATGCTGTCTTTTGCCCGATTGTTACTAAGTTGCCTGTAGATGGAAGTCCTTTGAAGAGGGGGCGCTACTAATGGAACTGCCAATCAAAGATCGGATGACAGCCGGTCGGGCCCTGGCGAAAGCCATGGCCAACTATCACGATCGACGGGACCTGCTTGTTCTTGCCCTGCCGCGCGGGGGCGTGCCGGTCGCTTTCGAGCTGGCCGAGGCACTGAATGCACCTCTGGATCTCATGCTGGTTCGTAAACTGGGTTCGCCGGGGCAACGGGAGTTGGCCATGGGGGCCATAGCCAGCGGCGGGGTCCGGGTGCTCAACGAAGAGCTGGTGTCATACCTCCATGTATCCGAAGAGACCCTTGAAGAAGTCGCCGCCAGCGAGCAGAAAGAGCTGGAGCGCCGGGAACAGGCTTACCGGGGTGACCGTCCCTGGCCGAAAATAGCCGGCAAGTGCGTCATCCTTGTGGATGACGGCGTGGCCACCGGCGCCACCATGCGCGTAGCGATCAAGGCACTGCGTAAGCAGAACCCCGGCGAGCTGGTGGTCGCGGTTCCGGTAGCGCCTCCCGATACCGTCCATGTATTGCGCAAGGAGGCGGATGACGTGGTCTGCCTGGCCACGCCCGAACCGTTTGCCGCCATTGGCCTCTGGTATGTCAATTTCAGTCAGGTGTCGGATGAGGAAGTGACTGAGCTGTTAAGGAGGGCCTGGAACCGATGAACAACAAGGATTTCTCGGATGAAATCAGGCTCAGCACCGACGGGGTTGAGCTGGAGGGAAGCCTCAGTGTTCCCGGGCTCGCGCAGGGAATCGTGGTCTTTGCCCATGGGAGCGGCAGTAGCCGTTTCAGTCCCCGTAATCGTGCTGTCGCGCAGTTCCTGAACGAGGGTGGCCTGGCTACGTTGCTTTTCGACCTGCTGACCGCGGAGGAAAACGAAATCGATCTGCGCACCCGGCAATTACGGTTCGATATCGGTTTGTTGAGCCGGCGCCTGGTCGGCGCGGTCGATTGGCTGGGCGAACAGGAGCGGCTTCGTGATTTGCGAATCGGGCTGTTCGGGGCCAGTACCGGGGCCGCTGCTGCGCTCATCGCGGCCGCCCGCCGGCCCGAAGCCGTCGCTGCGGTGGTTTCTCGCGGAGGACGGGCAGATCTGGCCGGTGACGATCTGCCCCTGGTGCGGGCGCCAACGCTGCTGATCGTGGGTAGCCTTGATGAGGCAGTCATCGGGATGAATCGCTGGGCAGCCGGGCAAATGCAGATTGAACCTCAATTGGAGATCGTGCGCGGCGCCAGCCATTTGTTCGAGGAGCCGGGAACCATGGATCAGGTTGCTCGTCTGACCCGGGACTGGTTTGTCGGGCATCTGGTAAGCGAGGGAAATCGATAGCCCGCCGGTAACCTCGGTACGCGTGGTCTCGGATCATCAGCTATGGTATTTTCCCCAACCCGAATTCAAACCGACTGCCCAAGCGAAAATGCCCGAGATTTCAAACGACCGCCATTGGATGTCCCGAGCTCTGCAGTTGGCGCAACAGGCCGCCGCAGCGGGGGAGGTCCCTGTGGGTGCCGTTGTGGTACTGAACGGCAAAGAAATCGGCGCCGGGTTCAACGCCCCCATTTCCGGTTGTGATCCTACCGCCCACGCCGAGATTCGGGCGCTCCGGGACGCCGCGGCCCGGGTAGGCAATTACCGATTGTCGGGAGCGACGCTTTACGTAACGCTGGAGCCATGTACCATGTGCGTCGGAGCCATTGTCCACGGTCGTATCAGCCGTCTGGTCTACGGCGCCGCCGAGCCCAAAGCCGGGGCTGTGGAATCCGCCCGCCGGACCCTGGAGGAGCCCCATCTGAACTGGGATGTGGAGTCGGTCGGTGGTGTGCTCGGGCAGCAATGCAGCGAAATGATCAGTGATTTTTTCAGCCGGCGGCGGGCGGAAATCCGGCGTCAGCGTCAGTCATCCTCAGGGAAGGAGTAGCCTTCACCCATGAAAGTGCTTGTTACCGGCGGGGCCGGATATATCGGAAGTCACGTCGTTCGGCAGCTGGCTGAAGCCGGCCACGATATCGTTGTCTTCGACAATCTCTCCACCGGGTATCGCTGGGCCGTTACCGCGGGCGAATTGGTGGTGGGCGATCTGGCAGACGAGTCGGCCATCGACCGCCTGTTCTCGGAGCACCGATTCGAGGCGGTATTGCATTTCGCGGCCAACATCGTCGTGCCGGAGTCCGTGGCCAACCCGCTCAAGTACTACAGCAACAACACCCGCAACACCCTGAACCTGCTGAAAGCTGTCGAACAGTACCAGGTGCCGTACATGGTATTCTCCTCCACGGCAGCGGTTTACGGCATGCCGGACCAGCAGGTGCTTACTGAAGATTTGCCGCTGGCTCCGATCAATCCGTACGGGGCGTCCAAGATGATGAGCGAGCGCATGATCATGGATCTTGCCGCCGCCTCCAGCCTGAATTACGTCGTCCTGCGCTATTTCAACGTGGCCGGTGCCAATCCTGACGGCTTGCTGGGGCAAGCCACTCCGGAAGCCACCCACCTGATCAAGGTCGCCAGCGAGTGCGTGACCGGGCAGCGGGATGGCATGAGTGTGTTCGGCACCGACTACGATACCCGTGATGGCACCTGTATCCGCGACTATATCCATGTTGAGGACCTTGCCAAGGCTCACGTCATGGCCCTGGATTACATGGTCAACGGGGGCGACTCGAAGGTGCTGAACTGTGGTTATGGTCGCGGCTTCACCGTTCGCGAGGTCATTGATGTGGTCAAGCGTGTCTCCGGCGTTGATTTCCCCGTGACCGAGACCGGCCGGCGCGCTGGTGACCCGGCCGCCCTGATGGCGGATAACACCCTGATCCGTGAGACCCTGGGCTGGCAGCCGGATTACGATGACCTGGAAACAATCGTTCGTACGGCCCTGCAGTGGGAAGCTATCTGGCAGAAGAAGAAAGCCGCCGGCGAACCCTGATCCCTGACGTTTTTACCCATTTGAACACATTCGGAACGTAACCCATGAAGATTACTATTTTCGGTACAGGATATGTTGGACTGGTCACTGGCGCCTGCCTGGCGGATGTCGGTCATCATGTCCTGTGTATGGACGTGGACCAGGCCAAGATCGACAAGCTCCGCAATGGCCAGATTCCCATTTACGAACCTGGCCTGGACTCCATCGTCCGCCATACCGTTGAGGCGGGCCGTCTTGCGTTCACCACCGACACTGAAGAAGCGGTCAAGCATGGCGTATTGCAGTTCATTGCGGTAGGAACACCGCCCGATGAAGACGGCTCGGCGGACCTGCAGTACGTGACCGCCGTGGCCAAATCCATCGGTCAGTACATGGACGACTACAAGGTGGTGGTGGACAAATCGACCGTCCCGGTCGGAACCGGCGACAAGGTTCGGGCAGCCGTCCAGTCTCAACTGGACCACCGTGGCCTGGAGCTGGAATTCGATGTGGTCTCCAACCCCGAGTTCCTGAAAGAAGGCGCGGCGATCAACGATTTCATGAAGCCGGATCGCATCATCGTCGGCACCGACAGCGAGAAGGCAGCGGACCTGCTGCGGGAAGTCTATTACCCGTTCAACCGTAGCCACGACCGTATGATCTTCATGGATATCCGCTCGGCGGAGCTGACCAAGTACGCCGCCAACTCCATGCTTGCCACCAAGATCAGTTTCATGAACGAAATCGCCAACCTGGCCGAGCGCCTGGGCGCCGATATCGAGGCGGTACGCCGGGGTATCGGTTCCGATCCCCGTATCGGTTACCACTTCATCTACCCCGGTTGCGGTTACGGTGGCTCCTGCTTCCCCAAGGACGTGCAGGCACTGGCGCGCACCGCTCGTGATTGCGGGTACGACGCCCGGTTGCTGAACGCAGTGGAAGACGTCAACTACGCCCAGAAGCATGTGCTGTTTGACAAGATCAGCCATCATTTCCAGGGCAACCTCGAAGGCAAAGTCGTTGCTCTCTGGGGCCTGGCGTTCAAGCCCAATACCGACGACATGCGCGAGGCTTCTTCCCGCACCCTGATGGAAGACCTCTGGAAGGCCGGTGCTTCGGTCCAGGCCTTCGATCCCGAAGCCATGGAAGAGACCCAGCGTATCTATGGTGACCAGCCTGGCCTGACCCTGTGTGGCACCAAGGAGCAGGCACTGAAGGGGGCCGATGTGCTGGCCATCTGCACCGAATGGAAGGAGTTCCGTTCCCCCGATTTCGACGTGGTGGCTGCCAACCTGCGGGATCCCGTGGTCTTCGACGGTCGTAACCTGTACGAGCCGGAAATGCTGGATCGTTATGGCCTGCTCTACTACGCCATTGGTCGCGGCCGTAACCAGTTTCACTCGGTGGTGTGATCGATGAGCCAGGAATTCGAGTTGCACGAACGTCTGGCGGCGGACACCTTCCTGCTTGGCAGGACCCGTCTGTGCGAAGTTCGGCTGATGAACGAGAAAACCTGGCCCTGGGTCATCCTGGTGCCGGCGGTCGCCGGCATCCGGGAGATCTACGAGCTTTCCGAAGGTCAGCAGCAGAGGCTGATGACGGAATCGTCCACCCTGAGCCGCGCCATGATGGAGGCGTTCAGCGGTGACAAGATGAACGTGGCGGCACTGGGTAACATGGTGCCGCAACTTCACATCCACCACATCGTGCGGTTTGAAGGGGATCCGGCCTGGCCGGGGCCGGTGTGGGGCACGCAGGCTCCGGTACCGTACCCCGAAGATGAGCTTGCCCGCGTGAAACAGGTACTGGAGCCGGTGCTGGCACGCTTGGGCTGAACCGGTGTCAGCGCCTTCGGGCGAGAGTCTGTGAGCCCAGCAGGATCATGCGAAGCTCGGTTTTCAGCTTCACTTTCAATTCATCCTTTTCTTTCGGAGTGGCATCAAGCGCCTCGGCACCCTGGTTGAAAACCAGCGTCACCATCGCTTCGGCCACAACGCGTGCGTCTGACAGAGGTTTATTCCGCTCCTCCGCGAAACGTCGCAGATCGTCGGCCAACTCCGTCACGAAATGATCGATTTCCGCCTTCACCGCCGTCCGGAATGGTTTGGAAACACCGGTACGTTCCCGCAGCATTAACCGGAACAGGTTGGCGTTGTTGCCCAGATATTCCATGAAAGTGTCGACGGAGGTGGAAATGGCGCTGCCATCCCGGGCGATCCGTTTGCGGGCCTGGCGCATCAGTTGGCGCAGGGCGACACCGCCTTCATCCACCAGGGCGAGTCCGAGTTCGTCCAGTTCCGAGAAATGGCGGTAAAAGGAGGTTGGGGCGATGCCGGCTTCCCGTGCAACCTCCCTGAGACTGAGGCTGCCGAAACCTCGATCGGCACTGAGCTGGGCTAGCGCAGCGTCCATGAGTGCGCGACGTGTCCGCAGTTTTTGTTCCGCTCTGGTGGTCAACTTCTGGCTCCAACCGGCTTTGTGAAGAGGGCATTCTAGCGGCCCGTAATCACACAGTCATCCGAGTGCTTTATTTGCATACCAGCACGCCTGATTTTCAGGCCCATTGTGTTTATAATGGGCCGCTTTTCCAGTAAGGTCGCAAAAATTTCAGCGGCCACGAATCAAGTAGCCTCAGGTGGGGTGGCCCTTTCCGAAACCTTGCGGAGCCATGGATGGCGGAGCAGAGCGTACAGGGACGTATCCACAGCGTGTTTCGGAAAGGGTCACCCCAGCTGAGGCGGCAAGACACGAAAAAGTTTCGAATACATCTAACGTAACGGGAACCGGTATGCGCAGTCATTATTGCGGTGGGATCAACGAATCCCACATCGATCAGGAAGTCACACTTTGCGGATGGGTACACCGCCGCCGTGACCATGGTGGGGTTATCTTCCTGGATCTGCGGGATCGGGATGGTATGTCCCAGGTGGTTGTCGACCCGGACACCCCTGAGAGCTTTGCCCTGGCCGAAAAGGTCCGCAGCGAATTCGTGATCAAGGTTACCGGCCGCGTGCGTCGCCGCCCGGCGGGTACCGAGAACAACAACATGCCCACCGGCCAGGTGGAATTGTTGGGCAAGGAACTGACCATCCTGAACGCCGCCGCCACGCCTCCGTTCCCGCTGGACGAGCATGTCGACGTGGGCGAGGACGTGCGTCTACGCTACCGGTTCGTGGATCTGCGTCGTCCGGAGATGATCAACCGCCTGCGTTTCCGTTCCCGGGTCACCAGCTACATCCGGAACTTCCTGGACAGCCGTGGCTTCATGGACGTGGAAACCCCGATCCTGACCCGTGCAACCCCGGAAGGTGCCCGTGACTACCTGGTTCCGAGCCGTACCCACGAGGGTTCCTTCTTCGCGCTGCCGCAGTCCCCGCAGCTGTTCAAGCAGCTGCTGATGGTCTCCGGCGTCGATCGCTACTACCAGATTGCCAAGTGTTTCCGTGACGAGGACCTGCGGGCCGATCGTCAGCCGGAATTCACCCAGGTCGACATCGAGGCGTCTTTCATCGATGAGCAGGCCCTGATGGAGCTGAACGAGGACATGGTCCGCTCCCTGTTCAAGGACGTGCTCGACGTGAGCCTGCCGGAATTCCCGCGCATGCCCCACTCCGAAGCCATGCAGCGCTTCGGTTCCGACAAGCCGGACCTGCGGATTCCGCTGGAGTTGGTGGACGTCAACGACCTGGTCGAAAACGTAGACTTCAAGGTCTTCGCCGGCCCGGCCAAGGATCCGAAGGGACGTGTTGCCGCCCTGCGCGTGCCGAAAGGTGGTGAACTGACCCGCAAGCAGATCGACGATTACACCAAGTTTGTCGGCATCTACGGCGCCAAGGGTCTGGCCTACATCAAGGTCAACGAGCTGGCCAAGGGCGTTGAAGGTCTGCAATCGCCGATCATCAAGTTCCTCGGTGACGACGTGGCCCAGGCCATCATGGAGCGCGTGGGTGCGGAAGACGGCGACATCGTGTTCTTCGGTGCCGACAAGACCACGGTGGTCAACGAAGCCCTGGGGGCGCTGCGTGTGAAGCTGGGTCATGACCTGAACATGCTGACCTGCGAGTGGGCGCCGCTGTGGGTCGTGGACTTCCCGATGTTCGAGGAAACCCCGGATGGCGGACTCACCGCGATTCACCACCCGTTCACTGCACCGTCCTGCTCACCGGAAGACCTGGCGGCAGACCCGGCCAACGCGCTCTCCCGCGCCTATGACATGGTACTGAACGGCACCGAGCTCGGCGGCGGTTCCATCCGTATCCACGACGAGAAAATGCAGGAAGCGGTGTTCCGCATCCTGGGTATCGGCGAGGAAGAGGCCCGCGCCAAGTTCGGCTTCCTCCTGGATGCGCTGAAGTTCGGTTGCCCGCCCCACGGTGGCCTGGCGTTCG
The DNA here is from genome assembly GCA_018623515.1 of Marinobacter sp. GTDB lineage: Bacteria > Pseudomonadota > Gammaproteobacteria > Pseudomonadales > Oleiphilaceae > Marinobacter. Next base: position 11,567 of record JAAZVL010000024.1, on the reverse strand, counting down.
GTCTGGATCGTCTGGTCATGCTGATGACCGGTGCATCCTCGATCCGGGACGTGATTGCCTTCCCGAAAACCCAGAGCGCGACCTGTCTGATGACCCAGGCGCCAGGCGAGGTGGACGAGAAGCAGCTGCGTGAGCTGCACATCCGTCTGCGCCGTTCCGCCAAGCCGGTTGAAGGTAACAAGGCCGAGGATAACGAGTAAATTCTGACAGTCGGGGGCGGGCCCGGCCCGCTCCCCGGACGATGGACGGAGGTTACATGGCTGGTCACAGCAAATGGGCCAACATCAAGCATCGCAAGGCTGCACAGGACGCCAAGCGGGGCAAGATCTTCACCAAAATCATCCGGGAACTGACCGTTGCCGCCCGCCTCGGCGGCGGTGATCCCAACGACAACCCCCGTCTCCGGGCGGTTGTCGACAAGGCCCTGACGGCCAACATGAAAAAAGACACCATCGAACGCGCAATTGAGCGTGGTGCCGGTGGTGGCGATGACAGCAACTACGAAGAACTGACCTACGAAGGCTATGGCCCGGGCGGGGTGGCGATTTTTGTCGAGGCCATGACCGACAACAAGAACCGTACCGTTGCAGAGGTGCGTCACGCCTTCAACAAGTTCGGCGGCAATCTTGGTACCGACGGTTCCGTGGCCTACCTGTTCACCAAGCAGGGTATCATCAGCTACAGCCCGGACGTGGACGGCGACCGGTTGATGGAAGCGGCACTGGAAGCCGGGGCCGAGGACCTGCAGGAACAGGAAGACGGTTCCTACGAGATTGTGACCACGCCGGAAGAGTACCTGGACGTAAAGGATTCCCTGGTCAAGGCAGGGCTGAAGCCGGACAACTCCGAGGTCACCATGGTGCCTTCCACCCGGGTCGAGCTGGACCGGGATGGGGCCGAAACCATCCTCAAGCTGATCGACATGCTTGAGGATCTGGATGACGTACAGAACGTCTACCACAACGCGGACATCTCCGCCGAAATCATGGAATCCCTCTGACCATGGCCGGAGCCTGAGCGTGCCGATCATTCTCGGAGTAGACCCTGGCTCCCGAATTACCGGATACGGCATCATTCGTGCCGAGGGTCGGGTGATCGAGTACATCGACAGTGGCTGTATCCGGGTTGGAGAAAAGCCCATGGCCGAGCGGCTCCAGACCATCTTTCACAGCCTGGCCACCCTGATTGGCGAGTATCGCCCGGAGGAGTTTGCCATCGAGCAGGTGTTCATGGCCCGCAATCCGGATTCCGCGCTCAAGCTCGGGCAGGCCCGTGGCGCTGCCATTGTCAGCGCCGCCAACAGCGGGTTGGCGGTGCATGAGTATTCTGCCCGGCAGGTAAAGCAGGCGGTGGTCGGCAAGGGTGGGGCGGACAAGTCTCAGGTCCAGCACATGGTTCAGGCCTTGCTTTCGCTGTCACGAAGACCCCAGGCTGATGCCGCCGATGCCCTTGCGATTGCCCTGTGTCATGCGCATATGAGCCAGAGCGTGCTGCGCCTGGCCGGGAACGGCGGCAAGGTACGCAGCGGTCGGGTCCGACAACAATAACCGGCTCCCAGGAGCCACAGGAGCTAGCCCTTGATAGGTCGTATCCGAGGCATTCTGGTCGAAAAGACCCCCGGACAGGCGTTGGTGGAGTGCGCCGGGCTGGGTTACGAAATCGACATTCCCTACACCACCTTTTTCCACCTGCCGGAATCCGGGCAGGAAGTGACCCTCCATACCCATTTTGCCGTGCGCGAGGATGCCCAGAGCCTGTATGGCTTCGCGGCGAAGCTGGACCGGGACCTGTTTCGTCTGCTGATCAAGGTTAACGGCGTTGGTCCCAAGCTGGCTGTCGGAATTCTGTCCGGTCTGGATGCGCAGCAGTTTATCCGCTGTGTTGAGGCGAAGGATACCAATGCCCTGGTCAAGCTGCCCGGCGTGGGCAAGAAAACGGCGGAGCGGCTGCTTATTGAAATGGCTGACCGGATCGGGCAACTTGAAGGTCAGTTTGTGCCGATGTCGCCGGGCGCGACAGGTGCCGGCGGGCCAGCCTCCGATCAGGTAGTGACCGGCCCGGATCCAAGGGAAGAAGCCGAGGCGGCATTGATTGCCCTGGGCTACAAGCCGCAGGAGGCTGCGAAGGCGATCAGCAAGGTTGCTGAGGAGGGGGCCACCAGCGAGACCCTGATCCGCCTGGCCCTGCGCAATATGATTCCCGCCGGATGACCTGACGGTAATATGTCGCCTGAGTGGCGCCAAACCTGTAGAGAGCGTAACGTGACAGTCAGGGGCCCGTTTGTACAATTGGGTCAACGTTGAATTGCAGGGCAAGGCGCACAGGCACGATGTTGATTCCCAGAGAACGGGTGATGCCATGATTGAATCCGACCGACTGATTTCAGCCGGGGCCGGTGACTATGAGGAGGTCCAGGATCGGGCCATCCGTCCGACGCTGTTGTCCGAATATGTGGGCCAACCCTCGGTCCGGGAGCAGATGGAGATCTTCATCTCCGCTGCCCGTGGTCGGCGGGAGGCCCTGGATCATGTGCTGATTTTCGGTCCGCCCGGCCTGGGCAAGACCACCCTGGCCAATATCATCGCCAACGAAATGGGGGTCGCGATCAAGACCACCTCCGGCCCGGTGCTTGAGAAAGCCGGCGACCTGGCCGCGATGCTTACCAATCTCGAAGAAGGCGATGTTCTCTTTATTGACGAGATCCACCGGCTGAGCGCCGCCGTTGAGGAAGTTCTGTATCCGGCCATGGAGGACTACCAGCTGGATATCATGATCGGCGAAGGCCCGGCCGCCCGTTCGATTAAGCTGGATCTGCCGCCGTTCACCCTGGTTGGGGCAACCACCCGCGCCGGTCTGCTGACCTCTCCGCTGCGGGACCGCTTCGGCATCGTGCAGCGGCTCGAGTTCTACAACACCGAGGATCTGACCAACATCATCATCCGCTCCGCCCGGCTTTCTACGGTGGCCATTGATGAAGCCGGAGCCTTCGAGATTGCCCGCCGTTCCCGGGGAACGCCCCGAATTGCCAACCGGCTGTTACGCCGGGTCCGGGATTTTGCCGAAGTGCGCTCCAACGGCCGGATTACTGCTGACATTGCGGACCAGGCCCTGAACATGCTCAAGGTGGATAACCAGGGCTTCGATCACATGGATCGCCGCCTGTTGCTGGCCATGATTGAAAAGTTCGACGGTGGTCCGGTAGGAGTTGAGAGCCTGGCGGCTGCCATCAGCGAGGAGCGGGGCACCATCGAGGATGTGCTGGAGCCTTTCCTGATCCAGCAGGGCTTCATGGTTCGCACACCGCGTGGACGAATGGTGACCTCCAATGCCTACCAGCACTTCGGCGTGGTGCCTCGCAGATCGGATGCCGAGGGGGATCTCTTTGACTGATACAGCCAACGCCCAGGTCTTTGAATTACCCATCAGGGTGTATATAGAAGATACGGATGCTGGTGGTATTGTCTTTCATGCCAAGTATCTGCACTACATGGAGCGTGCCCGAACCGAATGGGTGCGCAGCTGCGGCGTTGGTCTTCGGGCCGGCCTTGCGGATAACATCAGTTACGTGGTGCAGCGGATGAACATTCACTATGCGGTGCCGGCCAGACTGGATGACCAGTTGCTGGTCACCGCCGAGCCAGTGTCCTACGGACGAGTGTGGATGAATTTCAGGCAGCGCGTGCTGCGCGCCAGTGATCGTAAGCTGCTGTGCGAGGCGGATGTTCGTGTGGCCTGTGTGGCACTGGATACCGGCAGACCCAGGCGTCTGCCCGAGAATATGCAGGACCTGCTGAAGCGCAATGTTCAGCAGCCGGACCCAACTTACGGAACCAGCCAGGAGTAAAAGGTGGAGTCAGAACTTTCTGTATGGCATCTCATTTCAAATGCCGGGTTACTGGTACAGCTGGTTATGCTGTTGCTGGGACTGGCCTCGGTGATTTCCTGGGCCCTGATATTCCAGCGCCTGCAGGTATTCCGGAAAGCCAGGCGAGCTCAGCTGGAATTCGAAGAACGGTTCTGGTCCGGTATGGACCTTGGCCAGTTATACCGGGAGGTCAATGCCGAGCCCACGCCCTTCTCCGGGGTGGAAGCGGTCTTTCGCGCCGGATTCAAGGAGTTCTCCCGGCTCCGCCAGCAGAGTAGGGATGCCGATGCGGTCATGGAGGGTACCCAGCGTGCCATGCGCGTTGCATTCTCCCGGGAGCAGGAGCGTCTCGAGACCCACCTGCCATTTCTGGCGACGGTTGGCTCCACGAGCCCTTATGTCGGCCTGTTCGGGACCGTGTGGGGGATCATGAATTCGTTCCGGGGCCTGGCCCAGGTTCAGCAAGCCACACTCGCGACGGTCGCGCCGGGTATTTCCGAAGCCCTTATTGCCACTGCCATGGGCCTGTTTGCGGCCATTCCGGCAGTTATTGCCTACAACCGCTTCTCTGCCATGTCGGACGCTCTGCTCAAGAACTACGAGACCTTTGCCGAGGAATTTTCCAGTATTCTGCATCGACGTGTGCACGCCAGCGAGCAGAGTGCAGCCTGATGAATGAACGCAATTGCCGGAGCCGGGTGATATGAAAGGCATGGGAATGATGCCGCAGCAGCGGAAAAAGCCGATGTCGGAAATCAACGTCGTTCCCTATATCGACGTAATGCTGGTGCTGCTGGTGATCTTCATGGTGACCGCACCAATGCTGACCCAGGGCGTGAAGGTGGATCTGCCGGAAACCACCTCGGACCCGATTCAGTCTGACAAGGACGTGGAATCCATCGTGGTGTCGGTGGATACCAACGGTGCCTACTACATGGAGATCGGCGACGAGAGCAGTGATCCCATGTCCCTGGGAGAGGTCCGTGATCAGGTGGCGAAAATCCTGTCCCAGCGTGCCAACGGTGAGGTGCTGGTACGCGGGGACGAACACGTGGAGTACGGCACGGTGGTGCGTCTGATGGCAGAGTTGCAGGGCGCCGGTGCCACCAGCATCGGGTTGATTACCGAGCCCTCTTCGGATGAAAAGTGAGCCAGGATCGCGCGGAGCTGTTGTGACGAATCAGGAACGCAGGGTAATCAGTACCGGTACGCCGCCGTGGAAATCCCCGGTTGCCTTGTCGGTGTTTCTGCACCTGCTCATTGTGGTGGTTGCGCTGGCGGGCTGGTCGTGGACCAGCCCGGTTGATGAACAGCCACCCCGCAGTATTTCGGCGCGCCTGATTACCCCGCAGCAGCCGGAGCCAAGCCCGGTGGTGGAGCCGGACGATCAGCCGGATCGTGACCAGCAGCGCCGTGCCGAAGAAGAGCGGAAAAAGGCGGAGGCAGAGGCGGAGCGTCGTCGTCAGGAAGAAGAGGCGCGCAGAATCGCGGAGCAGAAGGCGAAGGAAGAGGAGGCTCGTCGAAAGGCCGAGGAAGAGCGCAAGAAACAGGAAGCTCTGGCCCGGGAACAGGAAGAGGCAAAAGCCCGTGAAGCTGCCCGCCAGAAAGCAGAGGCCGAGGCCAAGGAGCGTGAGCGGCAAAAAGCCGAGGAAGAACGCAAGCGCCGGGAAGCGGAGCGCAAGAAGGCCGAGGAGGAGCAGCGGCGGCTGGAAGAGCAGCGTAAGCAGGAAGAAGCCGAACGCCGCCGTCAGGAAGAAGAGGCCCGCAAGGAAGCCGAACGCAAGCGTCTGGAAGCGGAGCGTCGATTGAGAGAGCAGCAACTCGAAGCCCTGGCCGAGGAGTCTCGCAAGGCCAAGGAGGCGGAAGCCCTTCGGCAGCAGCAAGCCGCAGCGGCCCGCGCGAAGGAAGCGCAGATGCTGTCCGAAAGCGAAAAATACCAGGCGCTGATCCGTGAACGGCTCAGTCAGGCGTGGTATCCGCCGTCTTCGGCCACCGAAGAAATGACCGCACGGCTGCAGATCACGCTGTTGCCGACCGGTGAACTGTCCGGTGTCAGATTGGTCAGCAGTAGTGGTAACACCGCGTTCGATAATTCGGCTCTGAGTGCCGTACGCTCACTGAACCGGTATCCGATACCGGATGACAGGGAAACCTTCGAGCGTTATTTCCGTCAGTTTACTATTGAGTTCAACCCGCGCCGGTTGAGATAAGGAAACAGGAAAGATCATGACAAAGCGGACCTGGACGACCTCACATAAAGCCGTGGCCGCCGCGCTGGTTGCCCTGATCATGCTGGCAACCGGAGCGCGAGCCGAGCTGCTGATCCGAATCACCGAAGGCGCTGATGCCGCCATCCCCATATCTGTTGTGCCATTTGCGGAAAGCGGTGCAATTCCACCCGGAGACAAGGTGGCCAATATTGTCCGGGACGATCTTGCCATGAGCGGAGAGTTCCGGCCGCTGGCTGCGGAGAAAATGCTGAGCCTGCCATCCCGACGGGAGGAGGTGTACTTTCGGGACTGGCGGATGCTTGGCCAGCGCTATGTCCTGGTCGGGGAACTGAGCCGCAATGGCGATCGGGTAGTGGCCCGCTATGAATTGTTCGATGTAAACCAGGAAAAGCGCATTCTGGGCGAGACGGCGGCAGCGTCGGTGAACGGCATGCGCACCCTTGGTCATCACATCAGCGACAAGGTCTATGAGGCGATTACCGGCGTGCCGGGAGCCTTTTCCACCAAGCTGGCGTATGTAACGCTGGATAGCTTCAATGGCAAACCACGGTACCGTCTGCAAGTGAGCGACGTGGACGGCAAGCGCGCCCGGATCCGGCTGGAGAGCCAGGAGCCGATCCTCTCGCCGGCATGGTCGCCCGATGGCACGCGGTTGGCGTATGTGTCCTTCGAGACCGGAAAGCCTGCTATCTATATTCACGAGCTGTCTTCCGGCAAGCGCACCAAGGTGGCAGACTTCAGCGGTCTCAACTCCGCCCCGGCGTGGTCCGAGGACGGTCGTTCACTGTTGATGACACTGTCCAAGGACGGCAACGCCGAGGTCTACCGGATGGATCTGGCTAGCCGACAGCTGACCAAGCTGACCAATCACTGGGCCATAGATACCGAGGCAACCTACGACCATTCGGGTGATGGCATTTTCTTCACTTCGGATCGATCCGGCGGACCGCAGATCTATCACATGAAATCGCCCGGCGCCGAACCCCGCCGTATCACCTTCGGCAGTCGCTATAACGCGCGGCCGCGGCCGGACAACACCGGGGACTACGTTTATTACGTGCACCAGAGAAACAGTGCGTTCCATATCGCCCGGACCAACCTGAAAAATGGTGAGGAAACCGTCCTGACCCGAACCGAATCCGACGAATCACCGAGTGTGTCACCTAACGGCCGGATGCTGATCTATGCCACCAAACAGAGTGGCAACAGTGTCCTGACCGTGATCTCGGCCGATGGCGGTGCGGCATACAGCCTGCCTGCATCGGAAGGGGATGTCCGTGAACCGGCCTGGGGGCCGATCGTTAACTGAACGCCCCGGGCTTTTGAAAGTAATCAATAAACCCAAGCTACCGAAAGGAAATAACGATGAAATTGTCCATACACACCAAAGTTCTCGCCATGCTGCTTTCCGCAGGCCTGTTCGCCGGCTGTAGTTCTACCGGTGAGACCATGGATGAGGGCGGCTATGGTTCCGATGTTGCCGCTGTTGATCAGGATGGCTCCACCGTATATGGCGGTGATGACGAAGGTGGTGTGTCTTCTTCCGCGCTGACCGAGGAAGAGCGCATGGCTGCCGAAGAGCGCGCAAAGATGGAAGCTCTGCGTGACATCACCACCTTCTACTTCGACTTCGACACCGCCGAGATCAAGCCGGAAGCCCGCGATGTGCTGGTGGCCCACGCCCAGTATCTGGCCAATAATCCGGGCCGGAATGTGCGTCTGGAAGGGCATGCCGACGAGCGTGGCACCAAGGAATACAACCTTGCCCTGGGTGAGCGTCGTGCCAACGCCGTGCAGCGGTTCCTGATCGTTAACGGTGCTTCACGTGGCCAGATCGAAACCGTAAGCTATGGTGAAGAAAAGCCGGCGGTGATGGGCTCCTCTGAAAGTGCCTGGGCGCAGAACCGTCGGGTAGAACTGGTTTTCGACTAAACCACTAACTGACTGATCGGGTGAATTCATGAGAAAATGGCTCGTGGCGTTACTGCTGGTTCCGCTTGCATTTGCGCAGGTGGGGCTGGTGCAGGCGCAATCTTCCACAACAGCCCAGCGTAGTTCCTCTGGCAACCAGGCTACCTCCGAGTTGTTCTATATGATTCAGCAGCTCCAGCAGGAGGTACGCAGGTTGCAGGGCGAAGTGGAAGAGCAGCGGCACATGATCACCCGATTGCAGGAGCAGGGCAGGGATCGCTATATCGATCTGGACCAGCGTATCCTTGACCTGTCCGAGAAAATGGCGAGCCAGCCGGCACCTGCTCCGGCTGCGTCACCCGCCTCCGGCAGTGGCGACGGGCAGGCGGTGGAAGCCCGTGAGTATCGGCAGCCCGGAGATGAGGAGCGTAAGGCCTATAACGAGATCCAGGATCTGATCCGGAATCAGAAAGCCTACGACGAGGCCATTACCCGGTTGTACGAGTTTATCGACAAATATCCCGAAGGGGACCTGACGGTAAACGCGTACTATTGGCTGGGTGAGGTCTACCTGGTCAAACCGCAGCTGGAGCAGGCAAAGCAGGCTTTCACTATTGTCGCGACTCGTTTCCCGGACCATCGCAAGGCGCCGGATGCGGTATACAAGCTGGGTGTGACTCTGGATCGTATGGGCGAATCGGACGAGGCTCGCCGGCGCATGCAGAGCGTCGTTGATGATTATCCGAACAGCAGTGCCGCGGAGCTGGCGAGGAAGTTCCTTTCCTCCGCAAACGGTTAATCCGGCTCAGGAAAAAAATCCCGGGATTACTCCAAAAAAGGGTTGATCACCGGAAAAATATCAGTACTATATGCGCCTCGTTTGGGTCGTTAGCTCAGTTGGTAGAGCAGTTGGCTTTTAACCAATTGGTCGAAGGTTCGAATCCTTCACGACCCACCAATTAACGGGATCTCCCGGGATCCTGTGGAAAAAAGAGCCTTCGGGCTCTTTTTTTTTGCCTGTAAGATCCCACTTATAGTCCCAGAGTGATTAAAGTCTGTTTGCAGAGGTGTGACGCTGACGTTGCAGCTCCATGAAAACAGTAGCCGAAGTGATATACTTCGGTGGTTAACGCAACACAGAGATGCAGGAATGACACGAGTACAAGACCGTATCCTTGTTCAGGAGCACCTGGCCCACGAAGCGGAGCCCAAGCCTTTGAGTGAAAGTGAGAAAGCGGAACTCGAGGCTCGCATCAAGGCGGAACTCAAGGCCAGGGATGCTGTGCTCGTTGCGCACTACTATACCGACCCGGATATCCAGCGCCTGGCGGAGGAAACCGGCGGCTGCGTGGCCGATTCCCTGGAGATGGCCCGGTTTGGCAACCAGCATCCGGCGTCCACGGTCGTTGTGGCGGGTGTCCGGTTCATGGGCGAGACTGCCAAGATTCTGAATCCCGAGAAGAAAGTCCTGATGCCGACGCTGGAAGCGACCTGCTCCCTGGATGTCGGCTGTCCCGCCGATGAGTTTGCAGAGTTCTGTGATCAGCACCCCGACCGTACCGTCGTGGTGTATGCCAATACCTCGGCGGCTGTAAAGGCGCGGGCAGACTGGGTAGTGACCTCAAGCTGCGCCCAAGCCATTGTTGAGGATCTGGACGCCCGTGGCGAGAAGATTCTTTGGGCGCCGGACAAGCATCTGGGGCACTACGTGCAGAAGACCACCGGTGCCGACATGTTGCTCTGGGACGGTTCCTGCATCGTTCATGAAGAGTTCAAGTTCCGCGGTCTGGAGGATCTGAAGGCACTGTATCCGGAGGCTGCCGTCCTGGTGCACCCGGAGTCGCCGGACGCGGTGGTGGAAATGGCCGATGTGGTAGGCTCCACTTCCCAGCTGATCCACGCGGTCCAGACCCTGCCCAACCAGGAGTTCATTGTTGCCACTGACAACGGCATCTTCTACAAGATGCAGCAGCTGGCACCAAACAAGACGCTTATCGAGGCTCCCACGGCTGGTAACGGCGCGACCTGCCGAAGCTGCGCCCATTGCCCCTGGATGGCCATGAATGGCCTTGAAAACCTGCTGCACGTGCTGCAGACCGGCAGTCAGGAAGTGTTGGTGGATCCGGAGTTGCGGGAACGGGCACTGAAGCCGCTGGAGCGTATGCTCGACTTTACCGCCAATATGAACCTCAAGGCCGCTGGCAACGCCTGACTAACCCAGGCTGCCCGCCCGGTCAGCTGTTGCGCTGAACCTGCAGTTGCCGGGTAATTTCCGCCAGTCTTTCCGTGACGGCCTGGCGTTGAGGCGAACCGGCCGGCAGCTTTTCCTGGGCCTGGCGCAGCTGGCGCTGGGCCGACTCCAGGTCTCCCATCAGGGCGTCATATTCGGCCCGCGCACGATGCACGCCAACAATGTTGCGTGCCATGCCTTCCGCCTCCGCCAGCCGTGACCAGAGATGTTCCTGTCCCGGCATCTGGCGGGTGAGTTCTCTCAGCAGCTCTGCTGCCGCGGCTCCGTTGCCTGCAGCAATCTCGGTTTGCGACAGTGTGTAGGAGATAGGGTAGTTGCCGGGATTGCGGGCCAGCGCATCCGCAAGCAGGTTCCGGGCTTCGTCGGTTTTGTTCCGCGCGTTAAGAACCTCGGCCAGCGTGACCTGGAGGGTGATCCGGCCCGGATTCTGCTCGAGCAGGTCCCGCAGCTCCCGTTCCGCCTTGTCCAGCTGGTTGTTGGCCTGGTAGGCAACAGCCAGTCCATACCGGATGGCGTGGTTCCTTCTGGCATCCGGGCGCTCCAGGTAAGACTCGAAGGTATCCACCGCCACATCCGGAGACGGGGCGTAATGGACCTGGAGGCGGCTGCGCATCAGGTGGTATTCCTGGCCATCCTTTATATCCAGGTGCGGGTATTGCTCCGCCCGGTTACGGGTATCGGCTACCCGACTCCGGGTAAGGGGGTGCGTAGACAGGTATTCCGGGACCTGATTTCCCTGCAGGCGGTTCTGCCGCATCATGATCTCGAACATTTCCGGCATGCCCCGTGGGTCCATACCCGCACTGGCAAGGATGTCCATGCCAACCCGGTCCGCTTCCTGCTCATGGGACCGGCTGTACGCCAGCATGTTCTGCACGGACAGGGCCTGGGTGCCGGCAATGGCGGCCAGGCCGATGTCCGATTGAGTTACCGCTGACAGCACAATTCCGGCAATCATGCCTGCGAGGGTCAGTGGTGCGCTGGTTTCCTGCTGTTCCAGTCGGCGGGCAAAATGGCGCTGACTCAGGTGCGCCAGCTCGTGGGCGAGTACCGAGGCAAACTGTTGTTCCGTGGCGGCATTGAGAAACAACCCGCCATTGACACCGACAATGCCGCCCGGAACGGCGAAGGCGTTGAGTTGGGGGCTGTCGATCAGCGCCAGCGTCAGATCGCGGTCTTGCAGCGGGGCAGAAGGCACCAGCCGATAGATGATGGCGCTGAGATAGTCGTATACCAGCGGATCGGTGATACGGGGCGCCGACCGCCGGATAGAGACCATGACCTGTCGGCCGATCTCGGACTCTTGCTG
>JAAZVL010000023.1 GCA_018623515.1 Marinobacter sp. | reverse complement strand
TTTCCTGAGCCCGCCCGGGGTCGATATTGAGGAGCACCTGATTAATCAGCTCCCCTTCACCCAGGGCACGATTCAGCGACGCCAGTCGCATATAGGCCCCGACTCCCAGAAATTCGCTGGTGATACCGGCAACCGGCAGTTCAATGCGGCGACGATCTCCCTCCAGTATCTCGATGGCGAGGGTCTGGCCCGGAGTCACATCCAGACGCCGGGCCAGAAAGTCGGTCAAAAGCAGTCCGGCCTCCGGCACGGCAACCGGCTCCAGATTCTGATCGATGACAAACTGCAGCGTGGCCTGTTCGGGCATACCGATGATTGCACCCCGCCATTCCCTGTGTCCATTCACCAGTCGGGCAGTTACCAATCGGCGTCCCTCGGTATAACGGATACCCGGTTGCCTCTGGAGATCATATACCGCAGGTGAATTGACCGGATCAATGAGCGTGGCCGTGACATCCTGTTGCTGCACCCGGGCAAACTGCGAATGTACCATCAGGGATACCGCATCGAACTGGAAATTCCCCACCAGGACAATGGCGGACGCCATAGCAATACCACTGACCGAGAGTAGCGTTCGCCCGGGCCGCCGGAACAGTTGCCGAACGACCATGCGGGAGGGCTGACTGAAACTACGGGGGGCGAAGAAACGCTCGGCTGCGGTGACCCGAAAGCGCGCGGGTCCTTCCGGCCGCATGCCCTCTGCCGGCGGCAGCTCAGCCGCGCGCCGTATCGCCTGCCAGCCTCCCAGCCAGGCCACCAGCAAGGTGACGACAGCAAGCAGCAGAAGCCAGATCGGATCCAAGCGGAACAGCAGCGACGGGAACCGATAGTAATCCATGTAGATTTCGCCCATGGCCCGGCCCGCCCAGACCCCCAGAGCCACGCCCAGCAGCAGCCCGATCACCGATATGGTGAGCACCAGTTGGCTGTAGTGCCAGCCAATCTGGACATTGCTGTAGCCGAAGGCCTTGAGTATGGCGATGATATCCCGCTGCGTACTGATCAATCGGTTGATGACCACATTGAGCAGGAACATGGCCACCGTCATGAAGATCGCCGGAAACACTGTTGCCATGGTTCGCAACTGGGCCAGTTCATCATCGAGCATCTGGTGGGAAAAATGGTCCTCCCGCCCGTAGGCGCCGGTACCACCGTATCGGTCCAGCACCCGGTCCAGGTTGTCGATCACAGAGGCCACCGGCACTCCGGGCTCTACCCGGGCCACCAGGCTGTTGAAAGCGCCTTTCATGTCCATGGCCGCGGCCAGGGCTTCGCGCCCCATCCACAGCACGCCATACCGGGGGTAATCCGGCAACATGCTTCCCGGGGCAATCACATAGATGAACTCCGGCGCCTCAGCAATGCCGGTAACCGTCAGCTCCTGGCGACGACCGTTGATGATCCCGGTAAAGCGATCACCGGGTTCCAGCTGGTGGGCCTCGGCAAAACCCTGGATCACCACTACCTCATGGCCCCGGCCGGCCAGTGGCAAACGCCCCTGGCGCAGGAACAGCTGGTTCACCTCCGGTTGACCACGCTCGGGCAATGACACCAGGCGGGCGGAAACCGGGTCCTCGAACCCCGGCATCTCGAGTTTGGCGCCCCCCTCCACCCGCGCACTGAAGCGGGAAATCCCGGGCATGGCGGCAATCTGCTGGGTGACATGCAGGGGCGCCCGCTTGAGCGAGGCAAACACCTCGGCAAACTGGAAATCGTCGTAGTACACCGCGCGCGTGGAAACCAGGGACGAATAGTTGACCAGGGACAGCACACACACCGCGACACCCCCGGCGATAACCAGGGCAATGGCCAGCACCTGCCCCCGCATCTGCCAGAGCTCCCGGCGAATTTTGGTGTTCAGTGCGGAGGTGGTCAGGGCCATGGCGTCACCAGGTCAGGGTTTTCGGATCCTGCCGCTCAGCATTGCGTGACTCGCCGCTGATCTTGCCGTCGGACATGGTGATCACACGGTCTCCCATGCCGGCGATGGAGGCGTTGTGGGTGATGATGACAGTGGTGGTGCCGGTCTCGCGATTGGCCTTTTCCAGGGCTTCCAGTACCAGTACGCCGGTGGCTGAATCGAGGGCCCCAGTGGGTTCGTCGCAAAGCAGCACCTGCGGGCGCTTGGCAATGGCCCGGGCGATGGCCACCCGCTGCTGCTCGCCTCCGGAAAGCTGGGCTGGGAAATGATCCATCCGGGATGTCAGACCCACCAGGCCCAGCGCCTCTTCCGGGGTCATCGGATCGGAGGCGATTTCCGTGACCGCTGCGACATTCTCCCTCGCCGTAAGGCTCGGGATCAGGTTGTAGAACTGAAACACGAAGCCCACATGTTCCCGGCGGTAGCGGGTCAGTTCCGCGTCACTGGCACCACTCAGATCATGGTCCAGGTAACGCACCTCGCCGGCCGTGGGCACATCAAGCCCGCCCAGGATGTTGAGCAGGGTGGATTTGCCGGAGCCGGAAGCGCCCAACATGACCACCAGCTCACCGGCATAGAGATCCAGATCGATGCCCCTGAGCGCATGCACCTGCACTTCACCCTGGTCGTAGACCTTGGTCACGGCCCGGGTGTGGAAGACTGCTTCCCTGCTCACTGTTGGAATCCCACCCCTGTCTATGGGTGATTCACTCGCCGGCGCAGTCCACACAAAGCGTGGTGTACGGCAGCACCTGCAATCTGCGCGGATCGATGTCTTCCCCACAGGACTCGCACTCGTCCCCGACTCCATTGCTGATGCGCTCCAGGGCATGGTCAATCTGGGCGAGCTCGGCACGGGCCTCCGTTTCCAGGGAGTCGACCACCTCATCGTTCTGGGTCTGGGTCGCCTGTTCTTCGAAGTCCTTGTCCAGGGCGCCGTCTTCGCGGTTCTGGTGGGCGTGGTACCGATTCAGGCGAGCCTGCACATCGGCTTTCAGGGCTTCCAATTCGGATTTGCGATCAGTCATGGCGGGTTACTACTCCTTCGGGCTTCCATGGGAAATTAACGCTTACCCTAAAGCATAAGCTGAACCCCGGATTGATGCCTGTCAAAATTCCCGTCCGACAAACGACTGAACGTTGACCACCAAACTAATTCAGACCCGGACCCCTGGCGAGGTCCGGGTTACCTGCATCCCTGCATTGATCTCTGACGTCAGTCCCCCCGATCCGCAATGTAATCGGTAATGGCGGCGTAGAACTCCATCTCGTCGAAGTTGTCCGGACCCACGCCAATGACATCCATATGATCCTGGTTGATCACATAGCTGGACGACGTCATCTGGGTGCTGTTCGGATGATTGATGTCGCTGACATACCCCAACCCGGGCTGCTCCCAGGCATAATCAAGACAGCCCCAGCACTCGTAGTACTGCATCCGGTAGCCCTGCTGCTGGCTATTAATACCGACCAGACCATCGTCATCCCGGTCACCTGCGTAACCGTCGCCCTGGCCTGCGGCACCGTCACCGTTGCAGTCATCGTAGCAGTAGCCGTCACCATCGATGTTGTAGATCAACTCGGACAACAGCCACAGGGCCGGATTCACACCTGACCCGTTCTGGGCCGTCATCATGGAAACCGAGTTCGCGACGTAACTGGTACTGGAAGGGTACTTCTGGTTGAACGCCTTCATCCCGGTGGTCACACCATCATTGGGATCGTAATCGTTGTACACGAGCTGCTTGGCACCGGCGATCGCATCGTTGCCGCTGCCGTAGACCACGTTGCCATAGTAGTTGGCCAGGGTTTCGGTGATCGAGTTGATGTAATGGTCCAGAACATACTTGGCCACCGGTGAACCCCGATGCGGCGATGAGACACTGACGTGAGTCTGCACAACACGGTAGCCCTTACGCTCCCGCAGCAGCCGGGCCGCCTTGCGGGAATCGATACCACCCTGGGAGTGGGAGACAATGTTCACATGGCTGGCGCCGGAGGTGGCCATGTAGCTCTCGATGTTGTTCGCGAGCTGGTAGCCCCGGACCTCGGAGCTCTGGAACGGTGTCACCGAGGAGACAAAACTGCGCTGGTTATCATTGATGTCGCCGTTGCAGTTGACTTCAAGGAACTTGTCACAGGGGTCGAGCACGAAGGTACCGTAATCGTCACCCCAATAGTCGTAACCGAGGATGTCATCGAACCCGGCCATGCCATGGGCAAAAACCACCGGGTATTGGGTGCGGTCGGCATCCCTTGCCAGGGCCGCAGGTGCGATCGCCATCCCGGTGACCAGCAGTATGACTGCGCCCGCCCTTGTCAGGGCACGTTCGTTCTTCATGGTATTAGCCTCTTGTTTTTATTGGTGCGCTTAACCACGGTACTGCTGCCTGATCCAGCGGGACGCAGGCAACCGGGGGCCTGAAAAACAGGCATATCATTTCTAGCCCATATCCCACTGCCCCGTTGTGAGAAAGTTCACATCTGCAACAATTAGCTGATGCCTTCTCACTTTTTTGCATTGGCTCACACTGCCAATAACCGGAGCCTGCTACGTTTGTGTGCGGCTCATAACAACAATCAAGGGTGACCGGTGTGAAAGGAAAGCAAATCTCGTTGTTGGTTATTGGTTCTGCCCTGATCGGAGCCCTGGCCTATCAGTGGTCCGCAAACGACACTCCGGCAGCCGCAACGGCGGCCATGACCTCAGCGCAGGAAACGCCAGCAAAGGAATCCGCCCCGGCTCAGCCCACGCCAGCCCCGACAGCGGACCCCCCTTCCCGGAACGATGAACTGGAGGCCTTCCGGGAGCGATTGCTGGCCCGCTTCGCTGGCCAGCTCGAGCACCCGGGAGGGCAGATCAGGTTACTCGAGGAACTCATGCGTTATCTCAACCAGGTTGACCCCGAACATTGGCGTGAAAGCCTGTCCGCATTGCTCGCCAGCTGGTTTCCCGATAAAAGCGAAGAACTGCTGAACAGGGCTGAAGCAATGATTGCCTACCAGGATTTCATGGAGCGGGAGCAGTACACACTGCGCTCCATGGGACCGGACGAGCGTCGGGCATTCATCTGGGCCAAACGCCGGGAACTCTTTGGTGAGGCCGCCGGGGACATCTGGCAATCCGAGCTTCGGAATTATTCCCTGGGCGAGTCTCTCAAGAACCTCGATCAACAGCCCGGCCCCACTCTCGCCAAAGCCGAGGCATATACCCGGGCCATTCAGGACACCTACGGCGAGGAGGCGGCCAGGGTCATGGAGCGGCGGCGCCAGGAACTGACCGATCGTTTTCTTTCCCTTGCCTCCGTACAGCAGTCACTGCATGAACAGGCGCCGGAAAAGCGTTATAAAACGCTGCGGGGCATCCGCCAGCAACTCGGCATGGAAGAGCAGGCCCTCGATCGCTGGGACCAGCTCGACCGATCAAGGGACGACCGCTGGGCCCGGGGCGAGACCTACGAAACCAAACGCCAGGCCATCGTCGAAAAATACCAACCCGGACCTGAGCGGGAAGAGGCTCTGGACAACCTGAGCCAGGACATTTTCGGCGAAGACATGGCGGCAATTATCCGGGATGAGGAAGCGGCCGGTTACTACCGTTACCGGGAAAGCCGGGTCTACGGACAGAATTAGTGAGATTCCGGGAAAACCGATTCCGGTACTCGGCGGCATGAACGAGGAGCGGATCAAAGCGGCGCTTGAGGGCTGCCGCTCGGAACTGCCACGCTTGACATACATCAACTACCTACAAACTGTTACGGAAATTTCCACCTTAGTCCCATTGTTGGCCTTATTATCTGCGTTGACACTTACGTGCGCGTAACAACAACAATCAGAAATCTTCCACCGTATCGGTGATATTGCTTCTGGAGGCCAACTTCCATGACTTTGAGAAAAGTCCTGTTTTCTGCGTGCCTGCTTATGCTGGCAGGCTCCACTGTCTACGCTGAAACCCTCAAGATCGGGTTGAATTATCCCCAGACCGGGCGCTACAAGGATCAGGGCCTGCAACAACGGCTCGGCGCTTTTCTGGCCGTGGATGAAATCAACAAGGCCGGCGGCGTGATGGGACAGCCGCTGGAGCTGGTCATTCGAAACACCCGGGGCGAGCCCAAGCAAGGGGCGAAAAACACCGCCGAACTGATTGACCGGGAAGGTGCGAAAATGGTGTTCGGCGGTGTGTCCAGCTCCGTCGCCATCGCCTCGGGCAAGGCAGCCAGGGATCGGGATACCATCTACTTCGGCACCCTGACCTACTCTAATGCCACCACCGGCGCTGAAGGCCACGAATACATGTTCCGTGAGCCCTACAACGCGTGGATGACTGCCAAGGCCCTGAGCCAGTATCTCAGCCGCAACCACGCCAACGAAGAGTACTTCTACATCACCGCCGACTACACCTGGGGCTGGTCCGTTGAGGAATCGGTGCGCAAGTTCTCGGGCACAGAGGACACCAACGCCCACCAGGGTGTGAAGACCCCGTTCCCCCGCGCACTGATCTCTGATTTCCGGGGCGCGCTGGAGCAGGCGATGGCCAGTGACGCCAAGGTTCTGATGCTGGTGCTGTTCGGTGACGACATGGTACGTGCCCTGAACGTGGCCTACGAAATGGGCGTTCTGGACAAAATGCAGGTTGTGGTGCCGAACCTGACCCTGGGCATGGCGCGGCAGGTCGGTCCGACCATCATGTCGGGCATTGTCGGTGCTTCACCCTGGGTCTGGAACCTGCCGTATGAGAAGAACTATGCCCGTGGCAAGGAGTTCGTCGAGGCGTTTTCCCAGCGCTATGAAATGCGACCTTCCACTTCTGCGGCCTCGGCCTACAGCATCGTCTACCAGTACAAGGATGCCGTGGAGCGCGCAGGCACCACCGACAGCAAGGCGGTTATCGGCGCCCTGGAGGGTCACCGGTACAGCCTGCTGAAAGATGAACAGTACTGGCGGGAGTTCGACCACCAGAACGTACAGACCGTGCACGTCGTGAAGATCAAGGACCGCAACACCATCGTGGCGGATGAGTACAGCTCGGACTACTTCGACATCATCGATTCCATGCCCGGTGATGAGGCCGCCCAGACCCGCGAGGAATGGGAAGAGCGTCGCCGGGAGGCCGGCAAACCCACCCGCCTCTGAGTCCGGTTCGTTTCCTTCCACAGAGTGACACGTCGGGCGGGCCTCAACCCCGCCCGACGCCTCCTGGCTTTCCCCCACCTCCGCCCTAATCCGTTAAGTCGTTAAAAAGCTGCAGAACGCCTCCCGAACCACTAAACTCGGTGCAGATTCCTTTCGTTCGAAAAAGCAGGAGGCTCCGCAGTAATGACAAGGAAGCAGGATGATTTCGATGTGGTGGTCGTCGGTGGCGGCGTCAACGGGACCGGCATAGCCATGGATGCTGCCGGCCGGGGGCTGCGCGTCCTGCTTTGCGAAATGAACGACCTTGCTTCAGCCACCTCGTCGTCCAGCAGCAAACTGATCCACGGCGGGTTACGCTATCTCGAACATTACGAGTTCAGATTGGTGCGCGAGGCCCTCGCGGAGCGGGAAGCGCTGCTGCGAAATTCGCCCCATATCATGTGGCCCATGCGCTTTCGCCTGCCACACCAGCCTCATCTGCGCCCGGCCTGGATGATCCGGACCGGACTGTTTCTTTACGACCACCTGGCCAAACGGGAACTGCTGCCGGGTTCCCGAGCCATCACCTTCGATGACTCCGACCCTCTCAAACCGGAAATCACCCGCGGCTTCGAATACTCCGATGGCTGGGTGGATGACGCCCGTCTGGTGGTCCTCACCGCCCGAAAGGCACAGGAGTGTGGTGCAACCATTCTGACCCGGACCAAATGCGTCAGGGCAGACAGGGGGGCCGAGAACTGGGCCGTGACCCTTCGCAACACCCTCGATGGCAGCGAACGAGCGGTGACCGCCCGGGTAGTCGTCAACGCCACCGGGCCCTGGGTCAGCCGTCTGTTCCGGGAAACCCTGTCCATGCAGGCGCCGAAAATGATCCGCATGGTCAAGGGCAGTCACATCGTGGTGCCCCGGCTCAACAAGGGAACGGAAGCCTACATCCTGCAGAACGAAGACGAACGCATCGTGTTCGTGATTCCTTACGAGGACCAGTTCTCGCTGGTCGGCACGACCGATGTGGATTACGAAGGCGACCCCCGGGAGGCCAGAATCTCCCCGGAAGAAACCCGGTATCTCCTGAAGATCGTCAATGCTTATTTCAAGCGGCAGCTGTCACCCGGGGATGTCGTCTGGTCCTACTCCGGAGTGCGTCCGCTGATGGACGACGAGGAAGGTGACGCCCAGAAGGCTTCACGGGACTATTCGTTCGAAGTGACCCGGGAAAAGGACAAGGCGCCCCTGATATCCGTCTTCGGAGGCAAGATCACGACCTACCGGAAACTGGCCGAGGCGGCCACGGACAGGCTGTGCCAGTACTTCCCGGGTGCCGGCAAACCCTGGACCCGGACTGCGGTTCTCCCAGGCGGTGATTTTGACAACCACCAATCCCTGAACCAAAAACTCCAGGCCGATTTCCCCTGGCTGGCACCGGACATCATCAGCCGCTACGTGCGCACCTATGGCACCGCCGCCTACCGGTTCCTCCGTGATTGCCGGTCCATGGCGGACCTGGGGGTATGTTTCACCGGAAATCTCTACCAGGTCGAGGTGGACTACCTGATGCGGTCGGAGTGGGCCATGACATCAGAGGATATTCTCTGGCGAAGGACGAAGCAGGGGCTGTTCGCCACAGAGACCGATATTCAGGCGCTGGACCAGTACCTCAGCCAGCAGGGCAAGCGGCAGGAAGCACCCCGGACCACCGACCAGCCGGTACCGGCCGGTCACTGAGTGTCGTCGGCGCCAAGCACCTCGGCAATCCGCGCCTGCATTGCCGGCACCACGTCCCGCTCGAACCAGGGATTGTTCCTCAACCAGAGATTGTTGCGGGGACTTGGATGGGGCATGGGTATGATATCCGGCCAGTATTGCTCCCACACCCGGACATTCTCCGTGACTGACCGTTTCCGGTTACCAAGGTGCCAGGCATGGGCGTATTGGCCAATGAGGAGCGTCAGCCGGATATCCGGCAGCCGGGCCAGAAGCGCTTCCCGCCAGGCATCGGCACACTCCGGACGCGGCGGAAGATCGCCGGATTTGCCGGTGCCCGGGTAACAGAAGCCCATGGGCAGGATGGCCATTTTCTGTTCGTCGTAGAAGGTATCGCGAGTCACCCCCATCCACTGCCGGAGCCGGTCGCCGCTGGGATCATTGAACGGCAGGCCGGTCTCGTGGACCCGACGTCCAGGCGCCTGCCCCACCACCAGAATCCGCGACGATTCGCTCAACTGGACCACTGGCCGGGGCCCGAGCGGCAATACATCCTTGCAAATCGTGCAGGCACGCACCCGCCGTACCAGCTCATCAAACGATAATCTGTCCAGATCCTGCGTCATGACAGTTGCCTGTTATCCAAGTAGGCTCAGACCTCGGGATTGCCCAACGCCTCGGCAGCGCCGAGCAAGCCGGTATAGGGCTCCGTCACCACATACACCGGGGTGTATTCAAGCAACGGGCGCATGCGGCCCTTATCCTCGAATCCGTTCCGGAACGGACTCTCCAGAAAGAAATCCAGGAACCGCGGCAGTATGCCACCGCACAGGTACACCCCACCCAGACTGCCCAGGGTCAGTACGCCATTGCCCGCGGTACGCCCCAGGATCTCACAGAAATGTCGGAGCGTTTCCCGCGCCAGCGGCTCGTTTTCCCCGGTGGCTGCCGCCGTGACTTTCTCCGGCGCATCCAGCGGGGCAGCAACCCCCTTTATCTCGGCATGGGCCTGATAGAGATTCAATAATCCCTGACCACACAGGATCCGTTCCACGGACACCCGTCCGAAACGGGCCTTGAGAATGCGGAGAATGTCCATCTCGAGATCATCCGTGGGGGCAAAATCCACATGGCCGCCCTCAGTCATCAGCGGCACCCACCCCTTCTTGATCGGCACAAGGCCAGAGACACCCAGGCCCGTCCCCGGCCCCATTACCAACCGTGGCCGGCGGGGATCCCCGGGGCCGCCACACACATGCACCAGGTTGGCTTCGGGCACATGGGGAACACCCAGCGCCATGGCCGTGAAATCATTGATCACCTTGAACGCGGACCAGCCGAACTGCTGACGAACCTCTTCGGTATCGAACCGCCAGTGGTTATTGGTCATCCGGATCTGCGTGCCGCGAACCGGTGAGGCCACGGCCAGGCACGCCTGGCTGACGGAAGGCACACCGACCTTCTGCAGGTAGTCAACGACCGCCTGATCAAGGTTGTCGTAATCACCGCACGCCAGCACTTCGATTGCCTGCGGCCGGACATCGCCCTGCTCAACCAGGGCGAAACGCGCGTTGGTGCCCCCGATATCGCCAACCAGGGAATAATGTTTTGCCGTCATGCGTCGTGGTTCCAGAAAAAGCTTGCGCCTTCTTCGGGGGTGCTGGCCGACCGGCGCAGCCAGCCAAACAATTCCCGCCCATAGCCGTGATGATACGCGGACAGATCGGCTTTTGCAGACTCCCTTGCGTCGAATTCCTGCTCATCAACCTGAACCGACAGTGATCCGTTTTCGGCATCGAGGCAAATCACATCCCCGTCACGAACCCGGGCGAGCGCGCCGCCATCGAGAGCTTCCGGGTAGACGTGGATGGCCGCCGGCACCTTGCCAGAGGCACCGGACATGCGGCCATCGGTTACCAGGCCAACCCTGTACCCTCGATCCTGGAGCACCCCAAGATACGGCGTCAGCTTATGTAGCTCGGGCATGCCGTTGGCTTTCGGGCCCTGGAACCGGACGACCACGACGCAGTCCCTGTCCAGATCGCCGGCCTCGAAGGCCGCCTTGAGCTCGTTCTGATCGTTGAAGACCACGGCCGGCGCCTCAATCCGGTGATGCTCCGGCGCCACTGCCGACACCTTGATCACACCCCGGCCCAGATTGCCGTCGAGCACCTTCAGCCCACCATTCGGCGCGAAAGGCTCCGAGGCGCTGCTGAGCACCTCCGGCCACTGGCTTTGCTCGACCGCCGGCTTCCAGACCAGCTGATCGCCATCCAGCTCCGGCATCTGCGCATAACGCTCGAGGCCATGACCGACCACAGTCTGGACATCGTTGTGCAGGTAACCCCCATCCAGCAACTCGCGAATCAGGAAGGGCGTGCCACCGGCCTCGTGGAAGGCATTCACGTCTTCCTGGCCGTTCGGATAGATCCGCGTCATCGACGGTACAACAGCGGACAGTTCCGCGTAGTCGTTCCAGTCGATGATGATACCGGCTGCCCGGGCAATGGCGATCCAGTGAATGGTGTGGTTGGTGGAGCCGCCGGTCACCAGCAGCGCCACCAGGGCGTTCACGATGGATTTCTCATCCACCATGTCACCCAGGCCCAGCTCCCCGCCATGGGGCTTGGAGAGCCGGATCACCTGCTCCGTGGCGGCCCGGGTGAGCGCATCCCGCAAGGGAGTGCCGGGGTTGACGAACGCCGCCCCGGGCAAATGCAGGCCCATCACTTCCACCAACAGCTGGTTGCTGTTGGCGGTGCCATAGAACGTACAGGTACCGGGGCTGTGATAGGACTTGCTTTCGGCTTCCAGCAGCTCTTCCTTGCCCACTTTCCCCTCGGCGTACAGCTGGCGAATCCGCTGCTTTTCCTTGTTGGGCAAGCCGGAAGGCATGGGGCCTGCCGGTACCAGGATGGTGGGCAGGTAACCAAAACTCAGGGACCCGATCAGCAAACCGGGAACAATCTTGTCACAGATACCCAGCAACAGGGTGGCATCAAACATGTTGTGACTGAGCGCCACCGCCGTACTCATGGCGATGGTGTCCCGGGAAAACAGGCTGAGCTCCATGCCCGGCTGCCCCTGGGTCACGCCATCACACATGGCTGGTGTACCACCGGCAAACTGTGCCACGGAGCCCATGCCGTGGGCAGCCTCACGAATGATATCCGGGAACTTTTCATAGGGTTGATGGGCCGAAAGCATATCGTTGTAGGCGGACACCATGGCCACGTTGGCCTTGTTCATGAACTTGAGGGTGTCCTTGTCCGCCTGGCTGCAGGCAGCAAAACCGTGGGCCAGGTTGCCGCAGGACAGCGAACTCCGGTGCGGTGACTGCGCTTTCAGGGCATCCATACGGTCGAGATAGTCCTGCCGTGTGGCGCGACTGCGCTCAATGATTCGCTGGGTGACCTTGTCGATGGTGGGGTGCATGGCGAACTCCATTGTTTCGCTTATCAAGTTGTCGTTTATGGATGTAAGTTTACTTACTTTGTTTGATCATTCCACCCGGAATACGTTCATTTTTCATTTTTATGTTGTTATATTTACTACATCTCAAGCGGCAACCGAACAATAATCAGGCAACAAAGGAGTCACGACATGACTATCCGCATCGCAATCAACGGTTTCGGCCGCATCGGCCGCAACGTCCTCCGCGCACTTTATGAAAATAACTACCGGAATCACCTGCAAGTCGTGGCCATCAATGACCTCGGTGACGCTGAAACCAACGCCCACCTCCTCAAATATGACAGCGTACACGGGCGTTTTGACGGCGTCGTCAGCCACGACACCGAATCCCTGACCGTGAACGGGGACCGGATTGCCATTACCGCCATCCGTAACCCGGAGGAACTGCCCTGGAAAGACTTCCACGTGGACGTGGTGTTTGAATGCACCGGCCTGTTCACCAAGCGGAACAAGGCGGCGGCCCACCTGAGTGCCGGCGCCCGCAAGGTCATTATCTCCGCCCCCTCGCCCGACGCCGATGCAACCGTGGTGTACGGCGTAAACCACGACATCCTGCAAGCGAATCACGATGTGATCTCCAACGCCTCCTGCACCACCAACTGCCTGGCACCGGTGGCAGAAGCCCTGCACAAGGCTGTGGGCATCGAGAGCGGCCTGATGACCACGATTCACTCGTACACCAACGACCAGAAACTCAGCGACGTCTACCACACCGACCTGTATCGGGCCCGCTCGGCCACCCAGTCCATGATTCCCACCAGGACCGGGGCGGCAGCCGCAATCGGCAAGGTCATTCCGGAACTGGATGGTAAACTGGATGGGTTGGCGGTTCGCGTGCCCACCATCAATGTATCACTGGTGGATTTCGGCTTCATTGCCGACCGGGACACCTCCGTTGAAGAGATCAACGAAGCGGTGCGCTCGGCCGCAGAACGCAACCCGATCCTGGGCTTCAACACCGAAAAACTGGTCAGCATCGATTTCAACCATAACGCGTTGTCCAGCGTGTTTGACGCAAATCATACCCGGGTGCTCGGCCGTCATGTAAAAGTCATGGCCTGGTATGATAATGAGTGGGGCTTCTCCAACCGGATGCTCGACAACGCCATCGCACTCGTCAAAGCCAGTCAGTAACCGAACCAAAGGACAGATACCATGCTCAGGCGTACCAAGATTGTCGCCACCCTCGGCCCTGCCACGGACACCCCGGAAGCCCTGGCCTCCATCATCAAGGCCGGCGTTGACGTGACCCGACTCAACTTCTCCCATGGCAGTGCCGACGAGCATATCGCGAGGGCCCAGCGGGTTCGCGAGGCAGCGGCCTCTCAGGGGCGCTTCGTCGCTCTGTTGGCCGATCTCCAGGGACCCAAATTGCGTATCGCCCGGTTTGCCGACAACAAGGTCTTCCTGGAAGCCGGCCAGACGTTCGTGCTTGATGCTGCCATGGACAAGGAAGCGGGCACCTCCGAGCGGGTGGGCATTGACTACGAGCAGCTGATTTCCGATGTGGCGCCCGGGGATATCCTGGTGCTCGACGACGGCCGTATCGAGATGGAAGTGGCATCGGTGGACGACCACAGCATCACCTCGACGGTACTGATTGGCGGCCCCCTGTCCAACAACAAGGGCCTGAACAAGCGCGGCGGCGGCCTCTCCGCCGAAGCTTTGACCGAGAAAGACAAGCAGGACATCGTCACCGCCGCGAAACTGGGAGCGGACTACGTAGCCGTCTCCTTCGTACGCACGGCGGAAGACATGCACACTGCCCGCCGGCTATTGAGCGAAGCCGGCTCCGAAGCCGGCCTGGTGGCGAAGATCGAGCGGGCGGAACTGGCCCATGACGAGGCGGCACTGGATGCGGTAATCGAAGCGTCCGATGCCGTCATGGTGGCCCGGGGTGATCTCGCGGTGGAAATCGGTGATGCGGAACTGGTGGGTGTGCAGAAGCACATCATCAACCGGGCGCGATCCCTGAACCGGGTGGTGATTACCGCCACCCAGATGATGGAGTCCATGATCACCAGCCCGATGCCGACGCGGGCAGAGGTGTCAGACGTGGCCAACGCGGTCATGGATTACACCGATGCCGTCATGCTCTCTGCCGAAACGGCAGTGGGCGACTACCCGACCGAGGCCGTCGAGGCCATGGTTCGGATTTGCCTGGGCGCGGAAAAACACCCCTCCATGCACCAGTCCAAGCACCGGATCCATGAGAGCATGGAGCATGTCGACGAGGCGATTGCCCTGTCCGCCATGTATGCGGCCAACCATCTGGATGGCGTGACAGCGATCATCTGCATGACCGAGACCGGGGCAACCCCGAGACTGATGTCCCGGATCAAGTCCAGCCTGCCAATCTTCGCCTTCTCGCGCCACCACACCACCCAGCATCGGGTTGTGCTGTTCCGGGGCGTCCAGACCGTGCCGTTCGATTCTGCCGAAGTGCCGAACGAGCAGACCAACGCGCTGGCCGTGGCCCAGCTGGTGGAGCGCGGCGTGGTCAAAGACGGGGACCTGGTGGTGATTACCAAGGGGGATTACGTCAATGCCCAGGGCGGCACCAACACCATGAAAATCGTGCGGGTCGGATCTGATATTCGCTGATCGTCCCGCAGACACAAAAAGGCCCACCGAGTGCGGTGGGCTTTTTTGTGGGTCGGTTCCGGTTCAGAGGCCCGCCAGACTCTGCCTGGCAATGTCGGTCACCCTGCCCCAATCCTTTTCGGCGATGGCATCCGCCGGCGTCAGCCAGGAACCGCCAACCGCCTTCACATTAGCCAGGGACAGATAATCCTTTGCCGTGGTGCGGTTGATTCCTCCAGTCGGGCAGAAAGTCACGTCCGGGAAAGGCCCGCTGAAGGCCTTGAGCGCCGGCCTGCCGCCGGCCACCTCGGCCGGGAAGAACTTGAACTCCCGATAACCGAAGGCATAGCCCATCATCAGCTCGGAAACCGTGGCAATTCCCGGCAGCAGCGCCGCTTCGGAGGTCACGCCGAACTCGAGGATCGCCTCGGTCACACCCGGCGTGATCACGAACTGGGCGCCCGCCGACTCAACCTGACGGTACTGGGCAATGCTGGTGACCGTTCCGGCACCTACCCAGGCCTCCGGAATGGCCTTGCGCACCTGCTCAATGGCGCGAACCCCGTGCTCGGTGCGCAGGGTGATTTCCAGCACGCGAATACCGCCATCCACCAGCGCCTGGCACAGGGGAATGGCGTCGTCCGGATCCTTGATCGCGATAACCGGCACCAGGGGGCAAGCATTGAGAACGGCCTGAACCCTGTCCCGGTGATAGTCGGATAGTTGATTCATCAGTTATCTCCAGAATTCTTTCAAGACGGGATTTCAGAGCCGTTACGGGCTCCAGAAGATTTGCAGCCCGGATTTCAGAAACCCTCGAATCGGCATCGCCATCACCTCATCCGGATTGGACACTGCCGTTATCAGGGTTTCCAGCTTGTCCTCACCCTTGAGGTGCAAGGCGGTAAACCGGGCCTCCGCCAACACCGGATAGGTCAACGTGACCCGGCGCTGGGCCTGGGAGGGCGGCGACATGGCGGCGACAATTTCGGGGCTTGCCGCATCCATGGCCAGGGGCAATTCCGGCGCATCCGGGAACAGCGAGGCGGTATGGCCATCGTTGCCCATACCCAGGATCAGCACATCGATCGGCAGGGCCAGATCCCTGAGCTCACGCTTGACCGCTTCAAGCCCTTCCTCCGGCGTCTTACCCGGCTGTTTCAGGGACAGGAACCGGGCCGCGGCAGCGCGATTCTGAAGCAGATGCGCCTTGACCAGCGTGGTGTTGCTGGCCGCATCGCCTTCCGGAACCCAACGTTCATCGGCAAGCAGAACATCCACCCGACTCCAGTCCAGCGCCTTCTCCGACAAGGCCCGGAAAAACGGCAAGGGCGTGGAGCCGCCGGACACCACCAGGCTCGCCCTTGGCGCCTCTGCCAGTCGCTGCTCCAGGAACCGGGACACGGAATCTGCAAGCTCGATCGCCACCTGCTCCGGTGTCTCGCCGAAATGGAACCGAACCCCTTCTGGCAGCGGGACATCAGGCGTCTTCATACCAGCTCCTCCCGTCCCGGGTGATCATGGCAATGGAGGCTACCGGACCCCAGGTACCTGCGGCGTAACGCTTCGGCGGCTCACCACTGTCTTTCCAGTTGCGGATGACCTGATCCACCCAGCGCCAGGCGTACTCCACCTCGTCCCGACGGACGAACAGGTACTGGTTACCTTTCATGACCTCCCAGAGCAGACGCTCATAGGCATCCGGAATCCGGTCGGTTTCAAAGGTCTCGGAGAACGTCAGCTCCAGCGGGCCCTGACGAAGCCGCATCCCCTTGTCCAACCCCTGGTCCTTGGTCAGTATCTTCAGGGACATCCCCTCATCGGGCTGCAGCCGTATGATGAGTTTGTTGTTGGCCAGATGCTTCTGGTCCGGATCAAAGATGTAATGGGGCGCCGGTTTGAAGTGGATGATAATTTGCGAGAGCTTCTCCGGCAGCCGTTTGCCCGTGCGGATATAGAAGGGCACCCCGGACCAGCGCCAGTTATCAATCTCGGCTTTGAGCGCCACAAAGGTTTCGGTCTCACTACCCTTGTTGGCGCCCTCTTCTTCCAGGTACCCAGGTACCGGCTTGCCGTCACTGGTTCCGGCGGTGTACTGGCCGCGAACCACGTAGCTGTCCATCATATTCGGCGTGATCTGTTTGAGCGCCTTGAGCACCTTAACCTTTTCATCCCGGATGCTGTCCGCCGACAGATCCGCCGGCGGATCCATGGCAATCAGGCACAGCAGTTGCAGCAAGTGATTCTGGACCATGTCCCGGATCTGCCCGGCCTGGTCGAAGTAACCCCAGCGCCCCTCGATGCCGACGCTCTCGGCCACGGTGATTTCAACGTGGGAGATGTGATTCTGGTCCCACTGGGAGGCAAACAGGTTATTGGCAAACCGCAGGGCAATCAGGTTCTGGACCGTTTCCTTGCCCAGATAGTGGTCAATGCGGAACAACTGGTTTTCGTTATAGACCGCACCGAGCTCATCATTGATGACCTTCGACGACTCCAGATCGTGGCCGATGGGCTTTTCCACCACCACGCGGGTCTTCTCGTTACAGCAACTGGCCGCTTTCAGGTTCCGGGCGATGACCCCGTACATCGAGGGGGGTGTCGCCATGTAGACAATGAGTTCGTTGGCCGGCGCATCCCGCCATGCCTTCAGGGCTTCGTACCCCCCGGGATCATTGAAATCCAGCAGCTGATAATCCACGCGCTCCAGAAAGCTGTTGGCAACGTCGGCATCGAACTCCGCATCCTTTACGTGATGTTTGAGCTTGTCGAACAGCTGCTTGCGGACGGTCGGCGTATCCGCGTCGGTGCTGGCAATTGCCCGCACCCGGCTCTCCTCCGCCAGCAATCCCGCCCGTTCGAGCTGATAGAGTGCCGGAAACAGCTTCCTCTGGGCGAGGTCTCCGAGGGCGCCGAACAGCATCAGGTCACAACGGGTATTGATATTATTGACCATTGGTTCCTTCTCTCTGGTATTGGACGGCAGTCACAGCTTCACCAACCTCGACCGCCAATGTAGTAATTTTAAACAAATAATGACAGCTGAAAATCGTTTTTCCAAGGAAAATTTGGGCTAAATGATATTTTTACTACCCCAATCCCGGACAAAAAGCGGTATAATCACCCCGATTTTCTTATAACCATTGCACCAGATGCAGGGAGTATCCACACCATGGCCGCGAACCAGTCGCACCGTGACGACAATCTGCTTGAAGATATACAGGCCCGGCTGGACAGCCTGAATAAATCCGAGCGCAAGGTGGCCGAGGCCATCCTCCGGGACCCCAGTGCTGCCACCCGCTACAGCATCGCGGCCCTGGCCCGCGCAGCGGACGTGAGCGAGCCCACGGTGAACCGTTTCTGCCGCGGCTTCTCCGCCACCGGCTTCCCGGACTTCAAGATCCGCCTGGCCCAGAGCATCGCCACCGGTACACCCTACGTCGGCCAGAACGTGGAACCCGACGACACTGTTGCCGAGTTTGCCGACAAGATCATGCTCAGCACCATCGCCAGCCTGGACAAGGCGCGGCAGTCCCTGGACCCCAAGGCCCTGGCCACCGCCATTGACTACCTGATCCAGGCCAAGCAGATCAACTTTTTCGGCATGGGCGGCTCCGCCTCCGTGGCCCTGGATGCCCAGCACAAGTTCTTCCGATTCAACATTCCGGTCATGTCCTACGACGACGCCCTGATGCAGCGCATGGTAGCCGCGGGCTCCCAGGTTGGTGATGTGATCGTGCTGATCTCCTATACCGGCCGGACCAAGGAAACCGTCGAGATTGCCAAGGTCGCCCGGGAGAACGGCGCCACCGTAATCGGCATCACGAATCCCGAATCTCCCCTGGCCGAGTGCTGCACCGTGGTCCTCGGAGTCACGGCACCGGAAGACACCGAGGTGTACATGCCCATGTCGTCGAGGATCATCCACCTGACCGTGATCGACATCCTGGCCACGGGCGTGACACTCAAACGGGGCGCGGATTTCCTCGGCCATCTCAAGAAGATCAAGGAGAGCCTCAAGGCGACGCGGTTCCCTCAGAGCTAAGCTTCCAGCCAACCCTTTTCAAACTAGCAGACACCCCGACACATTACAGGATCAGGAACTGCGAAAGCCGGGCACAAAAAAAGGGGAGCCGATCTGGCTCCCCTTTTCCCTGACTCGGCTCCGGTCTTACGGTCGCTCGATTTCTGCCTGGTCGCGCAGGTACTGCTGATAAGCGGTGTACTCGCGCTGACCTTCCAGTGATGCCAGGAACTGACGAAGTTGCTCGAACTCCTGGCCATCCCGGTCCACCTCTCCGGCATTGACCGCATCGAGGGCCACCACGGCTGCCTGATCGGCATTCACGGTGCTGCCATAGCTTGTGGCCCCTTCATCGGGACGCGGCAGCGAAAAAGCCGTCTGCATCACAGCCGGTGCAATACCCCCGGCGTTACGGCCCTGTGCCTCGTGGGACTGCCATTGGCCCGCCTCGATATCCTCGGCGGACTCACCCTGCTCGAGGCTGGCAATGATGGCATCGGCACGCTCGGCCAGCGCCTCACGGGTTTCCTGCGCCACCAGACGTTCACGGATCTGATCACGAACGTCCGCCAGCGGCAGCTGCTGGGCCTCGCGATGCTCCCGCACACGGGCCACAACTGACAGATTGTCGCCAACATCAATCAGCTCGGTGTTATAACCACCGTTCAGAACATCGTCAGAAAACAGCTGGCGCACCAGTCCGGCATGGTCAAACGGTGCCTGACCACCTTCGCGGGTTACACCGCTGATCTCGCGAACCTCCAGGCCCAGCTCTTCGGCCGGGCCAGCAAGGTCATCGGCCGCATAGGCAGAATCCGCCAGTTGCGAACGCACCTCGGCAAACCGCTCCTCGGCCTTGTCCCGGGCCAGCTCGCTGCGCAGCTGTTCTTCCAGCTCGGCCAGCGGCGGCACCTCGGAACGTCGAACATCCTCAAGCCTGATCAGGTGAACGCCAAAACTGGTTTCCACCGGCTCGGAGACCTCTCCCTGTTGCAAAGCAAACAGGGCTTCTTCGAACGCCTCATCGTAGACGCCACGGCCAGCGTAGCCAAGATCGCCACCTTCCTTTGCGGAGACACTGTCGATAGAGTATTCCTCGGCCAGAGCTGCAAAGGATTCACCCGCGGCCAGGCGTTCCTGAATAGTCGCCATTGTCTCTGAGGAATTCTCACCGTCCTCGATCAGGATATGGGAAGCACGGCGCTCTTCCCGAGCCAGGTCATCGGCGCGTTCCTCATAGTACGCCTGCAGCTCCTCATCCGTGACTTCAATACTGTCAGCCAGGGAACCGAGGGAGAGCGCGATATAGGCCGCGTCCACCTGCTCCGGCTGCTGGAAGGAGCTGGCATTCTCCTCGTAGAAAGCCTCGATCTCGGCATCGGTGACCTCAACCTGGTCAGCAACGGCACTGGCGGGTACGGTCAGGACACGGAAATCACGGGTCTGGTTCTGGATCTGCAGCAACTGGGCCGCATTCTCCTGACTTGAGAAGCCGCTCTGAACGATCCCGGCACGGATCTGGTTGATCACGTACTGTTTGCGCATGGCTTCGCGGAATTCACCTACGCCCATACCCATGTTGCGCACGGTTGCCACGAACCGGTCACGGTTGAACTTGCCATCCACCTGGAACTGGGGCATCTGGGTGATCAGGGCATCGATATCGGCGTCAGACAGAGCCAAACCCTGGTTGGCGGCATCCTGAGTCAGAACCGCTTCCTGGATCAGGGATTCCAGGACATCCTTCCGGATCTGATCTTCATTCAGAAGGGAAGGATCCGGCGTTTCCATTTGTGACAGGCGACGCTGGCTTTCGAGTTGCACCAGGCGGAGGAACTCGCGCTCGGTAATGTCTTCGCCATTGACCGTCGCCACTTCCGGTTCACCGGAGAATCCGCCGATGATGGCGTCCATTCCCCAGATGGAGAGGGATACAATCAACAGCCCGATGATGATCTTGGCAATAGTGCCCTGGGCATTTTCCCGAATATCTTGAAGCATGTTACTCCCGAATCCCCGTCGAGGTCGTGCAGTGTTGTTACAACGTAAAAAGGCGCACCCTGTCCGGAATGCGCCTTCAATTCTTCTGGGCGGCTGGCACGGGGCTGGCCGCCGGAGAAAGAACCGTTACTTGACGGCGTCTTTCAGGGCCTTGCCTGCCTTGAAACCAGGCACTTTGGAGGCCGGAATCTTGATCTCGGCACCAGTCTGCGGGTTACGACCGGTACGAGCAGCACGCTCTTTGACGGAGAAGGTACCAAAGCCGATCAGGGTAACCTGATCACCTTTTTTCAGGGCACCGGTGATGGAGTTGGTCATGGCGTCCAGAGCACGGCCAGCGGCGGCTTTGGAAATATCTGCGGACTCTGCAATTGCATCGATAAGTTCGGACTTGTTCACACTAAACCCCTTCGATTTCAGGTTGAAGATGTTATAGGTTGGTTTATTTTTTCGCGGACGTTCTCGACTATCGCATAAGCGTTCCGAGAATTCCATTCTTCAATTTTATTATTCCTTGCGGCTGTTAACCGGTGTTCGGAATAGGCACTTACTGCGCGGGAGCCCTTGGTATTGGCTGCTTCACGGCGAAACAGTTATACCAACGGGCTCTCAGGCATGTCAACAACTCATCAGGTCTTTAATGTGTATTTATGCGCTCGCCAGCATCGCCTTCTTCGTCCCGGGGTTTCCCGGAACCGGCTTCACCGGACGGTGATTCAGCATGAGCCTCGGGCGGATAAGCCAGGGCAATATCCAGAACCTCGTCGATCCACTTGACCGGACGGATCTCCAGAGACTCCTTGATATTCTCCGGTATCTCTTTGAGATCACGGACATTTTCCTCAGGAATCACCACCGTCTTGATGCCGCCACGATGGGCTGCCAGCAGCTTTTCCTTGAGCCCGCCGATGGCCAGCACCCGCCCCCTCAGGGTGATTTCACCGGTCATCGCCACATCGGCCCGGACGGGAATCCGGGTCAGAGCAGAGACCAATCCGGTGCACATGCCGATACCGGCACTCGGGCCATCTTTCGGCGTGGCGCCCTCGGGCACGTGGATGTGCAGGTCATGCTTCTCATGGAAATCAGCAGGGATACCCAGTCCTGCCGCGCGGCTGCGCACCACGGTCAGGGCCGTCTGGATGGACTCCTGCATGACATCACCGAGTGACCCGGTCTTGACCACACGGCCCTTGCCCGGTGTCAGGGCGCATTCGATGGTCAGCAGTTCACCACCTACCTGGGTCCAGGCAAGACCGGTCACCTGGCCGATCTGATCGCTTTCCTCGGCAAGACCATATTTAAACTTCTTGACCCCGGAATAGTCTTCCAGCATCTCCGGAGTCAGGGTCACGGCAGCCTTCTCACCGGCTTCCACGTGCTCCCGGACCACCTTGCGGCAGATCTTGGCGATTTCCCGCTCCAGGCCACGCACCCCGGCCTCCCGGGTGTAGTAGCGGATCAGGTCCCGCAGGGTTTCTTCCGGCATCTTCAGCTCGTCCTTGCGCAGGCCGTTGGCCTTGATCTGCTTCGGCAGCAGGTAACGCAGGGCGATATTCACTTTCTCATCCTCGGTATAGCCCGGGATGCGAATGATCTCCATCCGGTCCAGCAGGGCCGGCGGAATATTCATCGAGTTGGACGTGCACACGAACATCACGTCCGAGAGATCGTAGTCCACCTCGAGGTAGTGATCGTTGAAGGTATGGTTCTGCTCCGGGTCCAGCACCTCCAGCAGCGCGGAGGCGGGATCGCCACGATGATCCATGCCCATCTTGTCGATCTCGTCGAACAGGAACAGCGGGTTCTTCACCCCAACCTTGGACAGCTTCTGGAGCAGCTTGCCCGGCAACGCCCCGATGTAGGTCTTGCGGTGGCCGCGAATCTCGGCCTCATCGCGGACACCCCCCAGCGCCATCCGGGTGTACTTACGGTTGGTTGCCCTGGCAATGGACTGACCGAGCGAGGTCTTACCCACACCGGGAGGCCCAACCAGGCAGAGCACTGGCCCTTTCACCTTCTTCACGCGACTCTGGACCGCAAGGTATTCGAGAATCCGCTTTTTCACCTCATCCAGACCGTAATGGTCGCGGTCCAGGATCTCGCGGGCTTTCTCGATGTCATGGCGAACCCGGCTGCGCTTCTTCCAGGGCACCGCGAGCATCCAGTCGATGTAACCTCGAACGACAGTCGCCTCGGCGGACATGGGCGACATCATCTTGAGCTTGTTCAGCTCCGCCTCGGTCTTCTTGCGGGCCTCTTCCGGCAGGCCGGCTTCCTCGAGTTTTTTCTCGAGTTCCTCGAAATCGTTGTTGCCCTCGCCGAGCTGGCCCATTTCCTTCTGGATGGCCTTCATCTGCTCGTTCAGATAGTACTCGCGCTGGCTGCGCTCCATCTGCTTCTTGACGCGGCCACGGATACGTTTCTCGACCTCGATCAGGTCGATTTCGCCATCCAGCTTGCCCAGCAGCAGATCCACGCGCTTGCGCACGTCCAGGGCTTCCAGCAGCTCCTGCTTCTCGGGAATGCGCATCTCGAGGTGCGCCGCCATGGTATCGGCCAGGCGTTCCACCTCATTGATGCCGGTCAGGGAGTTGGAAACTTCGGACGGCACCTTCTTGGAGAGCTTCACGAACTTCTCGAACTCGTCCATCAGGGTCTTGACCAGCACTTCCTCTTCCCGCTCGGGAAGGGATTCCTCTTCCAGCAGTACGGCGCTGCCAGTGAGGTAATCGGCCTCATTGATGTTACTGATGGAGGCCCGGGCGTTGCCCTCTACGAGGACTTTCACGGTACCGTCAGGGAGTCGCAGCATCTGCAGCACGGTCGCCAGAGTGCCCATTTCAAACACGTCGTTGGCGCCAGGTTCGTCGGTGGACGCATCGCGCTGGGCCACCAGCAGGATTTCCTTGCTGCCCTCCATAGCCGCTTCCAGTGCCTGGATGGATTTCTCACGGCCAACAAACAGGGGCACCACCATGTGCGGGAACACCACAACGTCCCGCAGCGGGAGCAACGGGTATTCTTGCACGGTATCTTCGGATATCAGGGTCATAGGACTTCCTCTGACGGTGTTTCTTTCAGCATATCACCCTTCATTGGGGCGCTGATTAAAATTGCAATCTTTTTACGGGGGAAATCGGGTCGGAATCTGAGTCTGCGGGGAGATGAAGATGGGGTCAGATGAAGGCCTTCATCTGACCCCTGAGTCGGGCGTGAAATCGGGGTCTGATGAACGCTTTCATCTGACCCCGGGTTTACCTTCCCCGGTTTTGAGCCGGTGCGGCAACTCGCTTTCAGTCCTCGGGCACAGCCTTGGCGTGGTCGCTGCTGGCGTATATCTTGAACGGCTCGGAATCGCCGTTGATCACGCTCTCGTCGATGACCACCTTGGTGACGTCATGCTCGGACGGGATCTGGTACATGGTGTCCAGCAGGGTGGCCTCCATGATCGAGCGCAGGCCACGGGCACCGGTCTTGCGTTCCATGGCCTTTCGGGCCACCGCGCGCAGGGCGTCTTCCCGGAAGTCCAGTTCAACGCCTTCCATGTCAAACAGCTTCTGGTACTGCTTGGTCAGGGCGTTCTTGGGCTGCGTCAGGATCTGAACCAGGGCATCTTCGTCCAGCTCGGTCAGCGTGGCCACCACCGGCAGACGACCGACAAACTCGGGAATCAGGCCGAATTTCACCAGATCCTCGGTCTCCACATCCTTGATGACATCACCGGCACTCTTGGCGTCGCTTTGACTCTTCACCGTAGCGGAGAAACCAATCGAGCTGCGCTCGGAACGCTCCTGGATCACCTTCTCCAGACCGGCGAAAGCACCACCACAGATGAACAGCATGTTCGTGGTGTCCACCTGCAGGAACTCCTGCTGTGGATGCTTGCGGCCACCCTGGGGCGGAACCGAGGCAACGGTGCCTTCGATCAGCTTGAGCAGCGCCTGCTGCACGCCCTCACCGGATACATCCCGGGTGATGGACGGGTTGTCCGACTTGCGCGAGATCTTGTCGATCTCATCGATGTAAACAATGCCTCGCTGGGCCTTATCCACATCATAGTCGCACTTCTGCAGCAGCTTCTGGATGATGTTCTCGACGTCTTCGCCCACATAACCGGCTTCGGTCAGCGTGGTAGCGTCAGCGATTGTGAACGGAACATTCAGCATGCGGGCCAGGGTCTCGGCCAGCAGGGTCTTACCGCTACCGGTCGGGCCGATCAGCAGGATATTACTCTTGCCCAGCTCGACGTCGTTCTTGCCCTCGCCGTAGCGCAGCCGCTTGTAGTGATTGTAAACCGCGACGGACAACACCACCTTGGCACGATCCTGGCCAATGACATATTCGTCCAGGGTTTCCCGGATTTCCGCAGGTGATGGCAGGCGATCACTCGCCTCCTCCTGGGAATTCTCCTGGATCTCCTCCCGGATAATGTCATTGCACAGATCTACGCACTCGTCGCAGATGAACACCGAGGGCCCTGCAATGAGCTTACGGACTTCATGCTGGCTCTTTCCACAAAACGAGCAGTACAGCAACTTGCCGTTATCGTCGCCTCTGCCGTTTCTTTCATCTGCCATTGAATTACCTCTGTTCGTCAACTGCCGGCGTTACTGGCAGGTACGCCGGCCAAGGTTGATGCGATTACTTTCAGTATTATGTATTCGGCACGCGCTTATCAAGTACCGAATCGATCAGGCCGTACTCTTTAGCCTGCTCCGGATCCATGAAATAGTCGCGGTCCGTGTCCTTCGAGATGGTCTCCAGATCCTGGCCGGTATGCTTGGCCAGAAGGGAGTTCAGGGTGTGACGGATCTTCAGGATCTCACGGGTGTGGATCTCGATGTCCGTTGCCTGGCCCTGGTAGCCGCCCAGCGGCTGGTGAATCATCACACGGGAGTGCGGCAGGCACGCCCGCTTGCCCTCGGCGCCACCCGCCAGCAGAAAGGCACCCATGCTGGCCGCCTGACCGATACACAGGGTCGCGACGTCCGGCTTGATGAACTGCATGGTGTCATAGATGGACATCCCGGCAGTCACGGAGCCACCCGGGCTGTTGATATAAAGGTGGATATCCTTGTCCGGGTTTTCGGATTCCAGGAACAGCAACTGGGCCACGATCAGGTTCGCCATGTGGTCTTCGACCGGCCCCACCATGAAAATCACCCGTTCCTTGAGCAAGCGGGAATAGATATCGAAAGAACGCTCGCCCCGGGCGGTCTGCTCGATAACAATTGGCACAAGGCCGGAATTGGTAACCATTGCGGGACCATCAATTGGTTTCTGCGTCATGTGCGCCTGAACTCCTTATGGACAATGGATCGTGGTACTCGCCCCACGACATTTTTTGATGTCTTTACACACCTTACTGTGCCACCAGTCGGCCCAGATGAAAACAGCCGGACAAGCCGGCTGTTTTCTGGTTCGGCCAACGCAACCGGCCTCGCGAACCGGTCACGACTGATCAGCGCTGGGGCTGACCCGCAGCAACGGCCTCTTCGTACTTCATCTTCTTCTCTTTGACCTTGGCCTGTTCCAGCACATGGTCAACAACCGCATCTTCCAGTACGGAAGACTCGATCTGGGACTTCTGGTCCGGGTTGTTGTTGAAGTGCGCAACAACTTCCTCAGGCTGTTCATACGTAGAAGCGATCTCCTGGATCTTTTCCTCTACCTTGGCCGGATCGGCTTTCAGGTCGTTCTGCTTGACCACTTCCTGGAACAGCAGGCCGGTCTTGACGCGACGCTTGGCCTGTTCCTCGAAGATTTCCTTCGGCAGCTGCTGGAAGTCGACCTGACCGCCGAAACGCTGAACCGCGTCCTGGCGCAGGCGATCGATTTCCTGATCGACCAGGGCCGCCGGAACGTCCAGCTCAGTGGTTTCCAGCAGGCCATCGACCACGTCGTTCTTGACCTTGTTGGATACCGCCTGCTTCAGCTCGCGCTCCATGTTCTTCTTCACTTCCTCACGGAAAGCGGCTTCGTCCTCGGCTTCGATACCGAACTTCTTGAAGAACTCAGCATCCAGCTCGGGCAGCTGCGGCTCTTCAACCTTGTGAATCTTGATCTCGAACTTGGCCGGCTTGCCCGCCAGCTCTTCGTTCTGGTAGTCCTCGGGGAAAGTCACTTCGATTTCCAGCTCTTCGCCGGCCTTGCCACCAACGATGCCCTTCTCGAAGCCCGGGATCATCTGACCGGAGCCCAGGGTCAGACGATGACCTTCAGCGGAACCACCCTCGAATTCTTCACCGTCGATGAAGCCCTTGAAGTCGATGGTCACGATGTCCTTGTTCTTGGACTTGCGCTTGACTTCCTTCATGGTGGCCTGCTGACGACGCAGGTTATCGATCATGGTGTCGATATCCTTGTCGGTCACTTCAGAGGCCGGCTTCTCGATCTCGATCTTGCTCAGGTCGCCCAGCTCGATCTCCGGCAGCACCTCAAAAGTGGCAACGAATTCAAGGTCTTTGCCCTCTTCCATGGTCTTCGGCTCGAACTGCGGCCAGCCTGCCGGGTTGATGTCCTGCTCCTGCAGTGCCTTGATGTAGTTGTCGCGCATAACCTCGCCAACAACTTCCTGGCGGATGCTGTCACCGAAACGACGCTTGACCACGCTCATGGGCACCTTGCCAGGGCGGAAGCCGTTCAGGCGCACAGTCCGAGCAGTTTCCTGCAGGCGTTTCTGGACCGCCTGGTCGATTTCCTGGGCGGGCACACCAATCGTCATGCGACGCTCGATGTTGGAGGTCGTTTCAACAGACACTTGCATGGAAGATCCTCAAATTACAGGTTCGGTATGTGAATGAAATCTATAATAAAAGTCCGTTTCCGGGCAGTTCGCCCCGGAAGGACCGAAAATTAAAAGCCGGTAGTTTATCACGGTTTGCACCGCCGAGAGAATCACCTGTAGGGCTCGCATTCGGCAGCACAGATCACAGCTTTTCAGATCAACCGAAGATATGGGGATGAAATCCGGAAAAGAAAGGGGGTGGTGCGAGCGGAGAGACTCGAACTCTCACGGGTTGCCCCACTGGAACCTAAATCCAGCGCGTCTACCAGTTCCGCCACGCTCGCATGCACAACGCCGAACGGAGGTCCAATAAACACTACCAAAGTTCAGGCTTTGCGGAAAATCACTTCAGGGGGAAAAGTGGGGTGGACGAAGGGGTTCGAACCCTCGACCGCAGGAGTCACAATCCTGAGCTCTACCAACTGAGCTACGTCCACCACATCAGGGAGGTACCTTACGGCACGCATCTGCTTACTTCAACTTTGCTGGTTCGGCGAGTCCGGTACCAATCTGCGTCGAGCAGTATGGCGCGCCCGGCAGGACTCGAACCTGCGACCATCCGCTTAGAAGGCGGATGCTCTATCCAGCTGAGCTACGGGCGCTTGACCGTTCGCCCACCTGAACATTCAGAAAATGGTCGGGGTAGAGAGATTCGAACTCCCGACATCCTGCTCCCAAAGCAGGCGCGCTACCAGACTGCGCTATACCCCGTCTGCCTGAACAACAAGTGCCTCAGCAAAGTTGGCGCGCATATTACCGGCGCCGGGCGGCGCCGTCAACACGCATTCGAAAAAACCGGTGGATTCGGCACTGAAGAAGACCCGGGGCGGATGCAAAAGTTCCCCTCCCCCGGTCCAATTGGAGTTCGGGCGGAAGCATGAGACAATTGCCGGCCTTCATTTATCGATGCCCAACCGACAAGACGGAAACATGAGCGCCAAACTGATTAACGGAAAAGAAATTGCCGCCCAGGTAAGACAGCAGGTCGCCGCCGGGGTTGAAGCCCGGAAGCAAAAGGGCCTGCGGGCTCCGGGCCTGGCGGTGGTACTGGTCGGCAATGATCCGGCCTCCCAGGTTTACGTTGGCAACAAGGTCAAGGCTTGCGAGGAAGCCGGTATCCTGTCCCTGTCCTACGATCTGCCGGAAGATACCTCGCAGGAAGCCCTGGAAGCCCTGGTGGACGAACTGAACGAAAACCCGGCCGTGGACGGCATTCTCGTTCAATTGCCTCTGCCGGAGCACCTGGACGCCGATCCGATTCTGGTCAAGATCCGCCCGGATAAAGATGTTGACGGTTTTCATCCGTTCAACATCGGCCGCCTGATGCAGCGCAAGCCTACCCTGCGTCCCTGTACGCCAGCCGGTGTCATCACCCTGCTCGACTCCATCGGCACGCCCTACAAGGGCCAGCACGCAGTGATTGTGGGCGCCTCCAACATCGTGGGCCGTCCCATGAGCATGGAACTGCTGCTGAAGGGCGCCACTACCACCGTGTGCCACCGGTTTACACCTGACCTGGCCAAATTTGTTGGCGAGGCGGATATCCTGATCGCCGCTGTAGGCAAACCCGGCCTGGTCAAGGGCGAATGGGTCAAACCTGGCGCCACCGTCATTGATGTCGGGATCAACCGGATGGAAGACGGCAAGCTGAAAGGCGACGTGGAGTTCGAGGCCGCGGCCGAGCGGGCGGCTTATATTACGCCGGTGCCCGGGGGTGTGGGACCGATGACGATTGCTACGTTGTTGCAGAATACGCTGTATGCGGCGGATGTGCTGCACAAGGACTGATGAAGATGTGGTCTGACCCCGTTCGGGGTCAGACCCCGGAGATAGAGTCAGACCTCATTTTCAGCCCTCCACAAAAAACCCGCGGCAAACGAGGCTGTGTGAAAACAGCCTCCGAAGCTGGCAAAATAACCGCGACATGGCTCGCGGTTATTTTTTATGAGACATCTGGAAGGTACCCCTCGAAGTCAGACGCTGCTACTCCCACCCAGCGTTGAAGATTACATCCCCGAAGATCACCCGGTTCGCGTCATTGATGCCTTTGTGGATTCACTGAACCTGTCTGAGATGGG
>JAAZVL010000022.1 GCA_018623515.1 Marinobacter sp. | reverse complement strand
TAAATCAGGTTCATCTCTCGCCTCTCCCTGAGGATGCTTCAAGAAACGGTCAGTCCACGCAAAGACTGCCCTGTTTCTTGCGGTGCTTCAAGCACTTCCGGCACTGGAGGCGGGCGTGATGGCGGCAATAGCTTCGGCCATCCGGGACCGGCATTGTTCAATGAGTTCGGGTACATCCCCCGGTTCGAGATCACGGGTCTCGATCGGCGGGAGAATACGAATCGCCACCGACTCGCGGCGGCCCAGAAGGCCAAAGGTCCTGTCGGCATATTCACTGGCACAAACCATCGTGATAGGGGCGCCAGAAGCAATAGCGGCATAAAAGGCACCCTTCTTGAAGCTGCCCAAACCCTTGCCATGACTCCGGGTACCCTCGGGGAACACCCACAGGCTTTTGCGGTCGTGGGCAATGGTTTCGCCGACGACCTGCATGGCCGCCACGGCTTTCTTGGATCGGGCCCGGTTCAGGATGACGTTGCCCCCGAGCCAGAATACCTGGCCGAAAAACGGCAGCCAGACCAGGGAGGACTTGCCGACCGTCACCGTTCTGGGGGGCAGCAGATCCCCCATAACGAAGAGGTCGTCGTTGTGCTGGTGGTTGGCGATCACCACGGTGGGACGATCCTGCGGCATGTTTTCCCTGCCTTCAATCGGGCGCTCCATGCCCAGGATAAAGCGGCCAAATCGGGCGACCACCCACCCCAGCATACGGTTGTTATCCGGATTGAACGGGCGGGCAAGGTACAGGACCAACGCGACCAGGCTGATCACCGGCACACTCAGCCACGCCAACAGCTTTCTTAAAACACCCATCTGGTACAGCTTCTCTGTGACATAAAACTGGCGCACAAGTGTACGCCAAGGTCACAGCCCTGCAACAGTATCAATTTGTTCCAGCGGGTTAACCACGGCTGGCCCAAGTCGACGCGCCGCCACCACGTACCGCAGCGGACCACCGGCATCGAGACTGTCGAAGGGATAGCAGGTCACCAGTAACAGTGTGTCCGGAGACAGACGCTGTGTGTCGATCTGCTCATGGCGGCTGTCCACCACCCGGGAAGCTTCAACCTGATAGTTCTGCCATTGGCCGTCCCGGTCCTGCAGGCGAATCCGGCTCCCCGGCTCCAGTTCATTGAGCTGCCGGAAATGGGTGTCCCGGTGGCCGGCAATGATGACCGGGCCCTCTCCGGGCGCCACACCGGTCACCCTTCCCGGACCGAAGGCGAGACTCTCGCCATGGGTACCCTCGAGCACGATCATGGACTGATTCAGGTCCGGCAGTGCCATCCTGGCCA
This sequence comes from Marinobacter sp., assembly GCA_018623515.1. GTDB lineage: Bacteria > Pseudomonadota > Gammaproteobacteria > Pseudomonadales > Oleiphilaceae > Marinobacter. The sequence goes on along the minus strand of JAAZVL010000022.1, from coordinate 28,414 downwards.
CCGGCCAGGTATCCGCCCAGGGCCAGGGCCGGGTTTCGGTCTGCCGGGCCTGGCTCTCGGCCCACGCCAGTGCCAGCAGCTCCTGGGCGACCACTGCCTTGATGGGAATCCATAGCCCGAACACCAGCAGGGTGGCGGATGAACTGAGCAGCAGCAACAGAACCCGGCTCACAGGGCTACCCTCCCGCGCAGCAGCACGATCGCGGCGCTGAACATCAGACCCACCAATCCCAGGGCTATCAGGAGCGGAGACAGGGTCGCCGTCTGGGGATAGCGCAACATTCCGGCTGACGTTCCTGCCGGCAACAGGGTTGGTACACTGTCAGCGACTAACGGATCATCACCAGGGCGCACCGGTGTACTGTCCACCGCCACGAAACTGGTAAACGGCGACATCAGGCTGTGCGCCATCGCCAGCCGGACAATCTGATCCTCGTCCGGCTGTTTGCCCTGAACCCTCGCCCGGTCCAGCAGGCTGTCAATCTTCGCACGGGCCCAACGCCGGTGAAGCCCGGTGCCCTCGGCAGCCTGCCCGAGATCCAGCGTCCGTTGCCAACGCTTGCCATCCGGCGCCAGGCCGGATACCGCCGTCTGCCCCTCCGGTGGCACACCGCGAACAACCTGGATCAGCGGCTCCCCCCGGAACAGGTCGCCCGGGCGTTCCGGGAGGACTTCTTGCCCGGCCACAGGCCATCGGGTCTGAAGCCCGGTCAGCACTGGTGCCTCCATGGCCGCGAACAGGGCCTCCAACGGACCGCCGAGATCCGCCGGGTTGCTCACGGCGGTATAGGTACCCCGCCCCCAACGGGCCGCCTCCCGCATGAAATGCATGTTGGGGGCCGAGCCGATCCCGACGGTGAACAGACGCTGGTCACCCAACTGCTCGCGAATCTGCCGGAACAGCCCCGCCTCGTTGCCCACCGCTCCGTCGGTAATGAAGACCACCTGCCGTACCCGTGCGGCATCATCGGTTGCCTCACTGCCGGCCCCGCCGAACGCCAGCGACAGGGCTGACGCCATTTCCGTGCCGCCCTCGGCCTGCAGCCGGCCGACATAACGGCGGGCCCGGGCCAGGTTGTTGCCATCGGCCGGTACCGGCGCCATGAACAGGGCATGGGGTTGTGAGTTGAACTGGATGACATTGAACCGGTCTTCGCTGCTGAGGGTGTCCAGCCCCCGGCCGAGCGCCTGTCTCGCCTGACGTATCGATTCGCCGGCCATGGAACCGGAGGTGTCGATCACAAAAATGAGGTCCCGGGGCAGAACCTTATCCGGCGCGACGCCCGGCAATATCATGGTCATCAGGTAGTCCTCACCGCCGAACTGTTCGTGGAAGACCGCCGCCACCGGCTCCCTCCCGCGAACCGGGCGCCAGCGCAGGACAAAATCCCGGTTCATCAGCACCGCCCCTGCCGAGGGCGACACATGGACCTGCTGGCCATCGGTCCGGGTTTCCAGGCCGTGACCGGGGCTGGTAATTTCCGCCAGCGGCAACCCCGCATTGAGCAACACGCTGATCCGGGCCCGGTGGCTGTCGGCGGCGACATCCTCCGGACGCACCGTGAACGGACTGATCGCATCGGCATCCGGCACATCCCTGGTGGCAATGGCCCATCCCTTGTTCCAGCCAGAGGCTTCGCCCGTCGGCAGCAGCGGCCCGGGCATGTATCGGGGGGTCAACGTGGTGGGCAGTCGCAACGAAAACTGGCCATCCCGGTAGTCCACCGGCTGCTGATAGCGCAGCTCGACCGTGATATCTTCCCCGGGCGGGATATTGGCCACCCGCGAGGTAAACAGGTTGGGGCGCTGCTGCTCCACCGTCGCAGCCTGCCGGCCACTGGCCCGGGCCTCGGCATACTCCTGGCGGGCCAGTTCTTTGGGGCGCACTTTGCCGGTAATCGTGCGCTCACCCACCGTCATGGTCAGGGCATAGACGCTGGCCTTCTCCGGCAGCGGGAACACGACGACACCTTCGCGCCAATCGTCACTGGTGTTGCGAAAACGCCGGGTCAGTCGGGTGTCGGCAATCAGTCCGCTGACCGTGACATCAAAGTCGCTTTCAAGGACCAGTGCGGGCTCCTGCCAGTCACCACGGCTGTCGGTGAAGTGCAGGAGCCCGGGCGTGAGTTCGTCGGCCATGTTCGCCTCGGCGTACAGGGGCTGGACGAACAGGAGCAACAGGAACGCCAGCCAGAGGGTCACGCCCTCCATGAACCGGCGCAGGCGGGCCCGGTTTGCAGGCTTTGCCGGCAGTGAAAGTCTGAGCAGGGTCGTCGATAGCATCATCACAAGGTCCTTTCCCGATCAAGTCCGTGGATGACTGCTATTTCACCAACCCGAAAGGTGCAGGCCGTGGCAGAGTGCGACAATACGCCGACGAATAATGATCAATTGTGGCAACGCGGCCCCGGACCTTGTCCTGAGCGGTTGCCGTGGTTAAATAGGGACTCCATGCAGGCAACCGGTCGATGACCATGAAGAAACACCTTGTGCTGATCGAAGACGAACCGGCGATCCGGGACAACTACCGGGCGGCTTTCGAGCGCCGCGGCTATCGGGTCTCGGTCTACGGCGACCGGGCTTCGGCCTACCGGGCGCTGCAGCAGGAATTGCCGGATCTCGCCATCATTGATGTCGGGCTTGGGGATGAACCGGAGGGCGGCTTCCTGCTGTGCCAGGATTTGCGGCAACTGTCGATGACCCTGCCGATCATTTTCCTGACCGCCCGGGACAGCGACATCGACACCGTTCATGGCCTGCGCCTGGGAGCCGACGATTACGTCACCAAGGACATGAGCATCGATCACCTGCTGGCCCGGATCACCGCGCTCCTGCGCCGGGCCGACGCCTGGGCCGAGGCACTGCAGAAACCGGACGAGCTGCTCCGGCGGGGCCGTCTCACTCTGAACGTGGACCGGATGACCGTGGCCTGGAACGACCAGCCCATTGACCTGACCGTCACCGAATTCTGGATGCTGCACTCGCTGGTCCGCCACCCCGGTCACGTCCGCAGCCGGGATCAGCTGATGGAAGCTGCGAGCACCGTGCTCGATGACAACACCGTGACCTCCCACATCAAGCGCATTCGCCGCAAATTCCAGCAGGTGGACGACCGGTTCGATGGCATCCAGACCGCCTACGGCATGGGCTATCGCTGGAACGCCCATGAGGTCTGACCCTTGAGCCTCAAACGCCAACTGCTTGTTGCCAGCCTGTTGATGCTGCTCATTCCCTGGGCGGGCCTGAAATTCGTGCTCGAACTGGACACAGCGCTGCGGGAGCAGGCGCTACGGCAACTGGACTCCCGCGCCCGACAACTGGCCGAGCTGGCCGGCGACCGACTGCTGGGCGAACCGGCTATCCCCGCCGAAGCGCCGGTCATCTATGTCGCGCCCCTGACCCAACCGTTCACACCCGACGGCTACGGTTCCGAATGGCCCGGCTACGATGACGCTGAAGCTTCCCAGCCCTGGCAGGAAAGCAGGACCGACGACGGCCTGCAACTCCGGTGGCAGGCCGCCAGCAATGGCCAGTACCTTTATCTGCTGATCCGATTGAGCGGGCGCCAGTCCAGCTTCTTCAGCCCCTCAGATCCCGGGCAACCCCATGATTACCTGAAACTCTGGCTGCAGGCGCCGGCCACCGCCGTGGACCAGTCTCCGGCCCGACAGGCCTGGCTGATTCGTCCATCGGCGCCTGGTGAGCTCTATGGCCAGACCGATAGCCCGGAGCCCCGCCCGGACTACCGTATTAAAGGTGCATGGCAGGAGCACGGCGAAGGATGGCAGGTGGAGCTTCAGTTACCGCAACCACCAGACAACAGCCGGCTGGGTTTTGCCGCGTACCGGGACGGAGATGCGCCATTGGCAACCGCGCTCGAGCCATTGCCAATACTGGTCGGGACCAGAGCGGCACTGGAACGCCGCCTGGAGCAACAGCTCGACCCCGGCCAACAGGCCCGGATTGTCGAGCCGGCTGGCTGGGTGATTGCCGACGCCCGCAAATCCGGCGGTGACTCATCACCGGAATTCGACAGCCTCAGCCCCGTGCAGGTGCTGGAACAGATCAGTCTCAACATGCTGCGTTACCTGGTCCAGCTCTACCAGCCGGAGCCCGGGCTGCTCGCCGACCAGGCGCGCCAGCTGGACACCAGTTCCCTGCCGGAACAGGGACTTTTCCAGCATCCGGACGACAGCCGCTGGTTACTGGTCAGCAAGCCGGTTTTCGGCGACCGGACCCTGATTCTGGAACAGTCCCTGGACCAGTTACTGACGCTTTCCGGTTCCACCCTGGGTTCGGTGATTGCCCGCAGCACCCTGATCATCGTGGCCCTGACCCTGGTTCTGCTCGGCTACGCCAGCTGGTTGTCCTGGCGCATTGCCCGCCTGCAGCGGCTGGTGAGCGCCACCGTCGATGAGGACGGCCGGATCACCGGCACCCTGCCCCGGGCCGCCAGCCGCGATGAACTGGGCCAGCTGCAGGCACACTTCGCCCAGATGGTGGAACGGCTGCACAGTTATAACCTCTATCTGGAGAGCTTTTCCCGCCGTCTGTCCCATGAGCTGAAGACCCCGGTGGCCATCGTGCGCTCGTCCCTGGAGAACCTGGCCCACGCGCAATCCGAAGCGGAGCGTCAGCAGTATCTGGAACGCGCCTCAACCGCCACGGAACGCCTGCGCCAGATCCTCCACGGCATGAGCGAGGCGGCCCGACTGGAACAGAGCTTCGACCAGGCCGACAAGGAACCCTTTGATCTGGCCGAAGTCGCAGCCGGCGCCACCGCCGCTTACCAGGGCCTCGACGACAGGCACGAGATCCGGTACGTCGGCCCGGAACACGGCTGCCACCTGACCGGTTCTCCGGAACACATGGTGCAACTGCTGGACAAACTGGTGGACAACGCCCGGGACTTCACCCCAGAGCACGGGCTGATCGAGGTCACCCTGGAACAACACCCGGAATATCTGGAACTGTCGGTGTTCAACGAGGGCTCGGCCCTGCCGGAGGATGGCTCCGCCGACATCTTCGGCGCCTTCGTGTCCCATCGGGAGGGCAGCGGAGACGGCCACCTGGGCCAGGGTTTGCTGATCGTGCGACTGATTGCCGAGTACCATGGTGGCCGGGTTGAGGCGGCCAATGAGACCCATGGTCGCATTGACGGTGTGCGTTTCCGGGTTATCATCCCGGTCAAGCCCAGATAAGCCCGGATTCTGCTGTGAGCACACGACTGGAACATCTCGACATCCATCCCCTGCGGGATGACCTGTACAACGAACTCCACTCCCGGCCCTTCCAGGTGCTGCCGACGCCGGCAAGGGTGACCCAGATGGCGATCCTGACCACTCCGGAGCAGCGCCGGGAACAGTTCCGGCACCTGCAGGAACTCCATCGCCTGCTCGGTCAGCCGGTTCCCGAAAAGGAGGTTGGCTGTTTCGAGCAGACCTTCGGCACCCTGAGAGTCCGGCGGGAAATGCACATGGAGTTCGCCTCCTATACCTTTACCAACCTGGCTGACAGTGGCGCCGATCCCTTCACGGAAACCGGGATCACCCCGTTGCCGGAGGGCTGGCTGGAGCAGCTCGTGGGCACGGTCATCGCGGCTTTCCACGTGGAGATCCTGCCGTCATCCGAGGAGGCTGCCAGTGACCTGGCCTTTGTTCGCCAGCACTTTGAGGGCCTGCGCCTGGTTGGCAGCAGCCCCCAGGAAGGTGCGGCGCGGATCTGGGGCACTTTCAAGCTGCACAGCGACGGTTTCGGCCGGTTCATGGTGCAGAACCACCACATGTCCAACAGCCAGCTGGGCCGACTGACCCAGCGGCTGATGGAGATCGAGACCTACCGGCTGATGTCCCTGCTGGCCCTGCCCGTGGCCCGGGAAATCACGCCCTCCCTGAATGACATGGACCAGAAGCTGGCCATCATTACCCAGGCCCTGGCCGACAACCAGGATGTGGACGAACAGCAGCTGCTGGGAGAGCTGAGCCACATCGCCGCCCGGATCGAGGCCTTTCGCGCCCACTCCACGTTCCGGTTTTCCGCCACCCGCGCCTATCACCGCCTGGTCCTGACCCGGCTGGAAGCACTGCGGGAAGATGAACTCTCCGGCCATCTGACCATGACCGAGTTCATGACCCGTCGGCTGACGCCGGCGGTAAAAACCTGCGAGGCGGTCAGTGAGCGGCTGGAGGACCTGTCCCGGCGGGTGGACCGGGCCTCGGACATGATGCGCACGCGGGTGGAGCTGGCCATCCAGAGCCAGAACCAGCAGCTGCTCAGTTCCATGGACCGCCGTTCACGTATCCAGCTGATGATGCAGCACACGGTGGAAGGCTTCTCGGTAGTGGCCATCTCCTACTACCTGATCGGCCTGCTGAAACTGGGACTGGACGCGCTCTACGAGAGTGGCGTCGAGTTCAACAAGACCCTGGTGCTGGGCATTGCCATCCCGGTGGTCATGGTCCTGGTGTTCCTGGGCATCCGCATCGTCCACCACCACTTTATCAAGATGGCCAGGCGACAGTAGCCGGCTCAGCGGAACCGGCTGTCTCCGGCCACCTGCCGGAAAAACTGCTGGGCGGTGCGCCCGTTGCGTACACCCTTACCGGTGGCAAAACGGATCGCCTCCAGGTGCAGGGCCTCCCGGTCCTGGACCTCGGGAAACAGGGCATCGATGGCCTGCAGGTAGACATCCTTGGCGAACGGGTAGAACGACAGCTGCAGGCCAAAGCGGTCCGCCAGCGACACCTGCTCCTCGATTGCCTCCGCCGGATGCAGCTCGCCGTCCCGCACCTCGCTCTTGAGATTGTCGCTCATGAACTCCGGCATCAGATGCCGGCGGTTGGAGGTGGCGTACACCCGGACGTTTTCCGGCGGCAACTCCAGGGAGCCCTCCAGCACGCTCTTCAGCGCCTTGTAGCCGGACTCGCCGACATCGAAGGACAGGTCGTCGCAGAAGATCACGAACCGGAACGGCAGATCACAGATATCGTCCACAATCTCCGGCAGGTTCACCAGATCGTCCTTGTCCACCTCGATCATGCGCAGCGCCCGGTCCCGATAGCGGTTCAGCAGGGCCTTGATCAGCGACGACTTGCCGGTGCCCCGGGAGCCCCAGAGCAACGCGTTGTTAGAAGGCTCTCCGGCCAGGAAGCGTTCGGTATTGCGGGCCAGAGCCAGTTTCTGCCGATCGATCCCTTTGAGATCATCCCAGGCGATCGGGTCCAGCCGCCGGATCGCCCGCAGACCCGAGCGATGGCGGCGCCAGACCGCCGCCGGGGTGTGTTGCCAGTCAAACTGTGTGGTACTCATAAACCTTCTTTCCTATTTCGTCCGGCGTCAGGCTGTGGAACACTGACCGCCAACCTAAATCCATAACAGGAGACTTTACCGCAAATGGCCGTGAAATCCGTCGCCCTGGTGGCGCACGACAACAAGAAAAAGGAACTGGTGGAATGGGCCAACGAGAACCGGACCCGACTCGCGCCCCTGCGCCTCTATGCCACCGGCACCACCGGCCGGCTGTTGCGGGAGAGCCTGGAACGGGACGATCTCAACTGCCTGCTGAGCGGCCCTCTGGGCGGTGACCAGCAAATCGGCGCGAAGATTGCCGAGGGCGAGATCGACCTGCTGGTGTTTTTCTGGGACCCACTCGAACCCCAGCCCCACGACCCGGACATCAAGGCCCTGCTGCGCATTGCGGCGCTCTGGAACATCCCGGTGGCCTGCAACCGCGCCACCGCCGAGTTTGTGCTCACGTCCGCCTACATGACCGACGACCAACACCACCCGCAAAAACCGGACTTCTCTGACTACACCGGGCGGAACGTCAATCCCTGAGCCGGGCTTGAATTCGGGCATCGGGGCTACTATCTGATAACCAGACCCATTCTGCGAGGAGTTCCCGATGTCTGATCCAATCCAGATCAAGTGTCCCCATTGCCTGAGGACCAACCGCGTGCCAGCCGACCGCCTGGGCGACAAGCCCAACTGTGGTGCCTGCAAGAAACCGTTGCTGGCCGGCGACGTCGCCAACCTGGACGATAGCTCCATGGCCGGGTTTACCGGCCAGTCCGACCTGCCGGTGCTTGTCGATTTCTGGGCCAGCTGGTGCGGCCCGTGCAAGGCCATGGCCCCCGAGTTCGAACAGGCGGCCCGCAACTGGGCCGGCAAGGTCGCCTTTGCCAAGCTCAACACCGAGCAGGCCCAACAGGCCTCCAGCCAGTTCGGCATCCGCAGCATCCCGACCCTGATCCTGTTCCGGGGCGGCCGCGAGATCGCCCGCAAGAGCGGCGCCATGCCCGCCGCCCAGCTCTCGGCCTGGCTCAACAGCGAACTGGGCTGACAACAGGACGGGCGGCGCGGAACCCACGGATGGCGATCCGGTGCTATGATGGCGTCAAAAAGGAGGATAACGCCATGGCACGAATCTATCAGGACAACTCCCTGTCCATTGGCAACACGCCGCTCGTCAAACTCAATCGCGTTAACGACGGCGCCACCATCTGGGCCAAAATCGAGGGGCGTAACCCGGCCTACTCGGTAAAGTGCCGGATCGGCGCCGCCATGATCTGGGATGCCGAGAAACGCGGCACCCTGAAACCCGGCATGACCATCGTCGAGCCCACCAGCGGCAACACCGGCATCGCCCTGGCCTTTGTCGCCGCCGCCCGTGGCTACAAGCTGATCCTGACCATGCCGTCTTCCATGAGCCTGGAGCGTCGCAAGGTCCTCAAGGCCCTGGGTGCCGAACTGGTACTGACCGAGCCCGCCAAAGGCATGCCCGGCGCCATCGCCAAGGCCGAGGAAATCTTCGCGTCCGACCCGGACAACCACTTCCTGCCCCAGCAGTTCCAGAACCCGGCCAACCCCCGTATCCACGAGGACACCACCGGCCCGGAAATCTGGAACGACACTGACGGCGAAGTGGACATTTTCGTCTCAGGGGTCGGCACCGGCGGCACCCTCACCGGTGTGGCCCGCTACATCAAGGGCACCAAGGGCAAGGACATCACCGTGGTCGCGGTGGAGCCCACCGATTCCCCGATCATCACCCAGACCCTGAAGGGCGAAGAGCCCAAGCCGGCCCCCCATAAAATCCAGGGCATCGGCGCCGGTTTCGTACCCAAGAACCTGGACCTGGACCTGGTGGATCAGGTGGAAGCGGTGACCAACGAGGAAGCCATGGACATGGCGCATCGGTTGATGCAGGAGGAAGGCATCCTGTGCGGGATTTCCTGTGGCGCCGCCGTCGCCGCGGCTGTTCGCATCAGCAAGCAGCCGGAGTACCAGGGCAAGAACATCGTGGTGGTGCTGCCGGATTCGGCAGAGCGGTATTTGTCATCCGCGCTGTTTGCTGAGCGGTTTGGTGAGCTGGAAAACGTACAGTAAGCAAAGAGACAGGGCGTAGCCGTTCCCTGGCCGCGCCCTGAAACCCGTCAGAACTGATATTTCAGGCCGACCCGGCCGGTATCAAACTCCGGTCCGTCATTGGTGACCTGGCCATTGAAGTCATCCTCGTCAACATCCACGTTGTAGCGGTTGTATTCCGCGAACGCCGTCAGCTGTGGCGTCACCCGGAAATCCACACCGGCGCCGACAAAGGGACTGACCTCGTCGTAGGTCTCGCTTTCATCGAACGCATCGACATCCAGTGCGGAAACGAATGCACCGGCCTTGCCGTACACCCCGAAGCTGTCGGTCAGCGGCAGCCGCCCGACGGCACTGAGCCCGGCGCCCTTGAGCTTGGCATCCACATCATCCTCGCCGAAGTTACCGAAATCGATGTACTCCGCCTCCAGGGCAAAGAAAGGCGTGAACTGGTAACCCAGCGCAACACCCAGCAGATCGTTCTCATCCTCGAACTCACCGCCGTGGGACTTGTAACCACCGTAACTACCGCTGATGTAGGGCCCGGCCGGATCACGGTTGATGCTGTCCTGTGCCCACACAGCCGGCGCTGTCGCAACCGCTGCAGTCAATACCGTGGCATACGCAAAACGTGCTTTGTAGCTCATAGCGCGTCTCCCTTTGAGGTTGGTTTCCTTTCGCCTTTTCAGGCAATCGCCTCGGATGTCTCGCGATTGCTTGGCACCACCGTATCGGGATTTGCCGCTGCGGGGGGTTAAAACCGGACTAAGATTTATTCACATTTGGTTCATGGGGTGGGCAGAAGCACTCCCCACCAACCAATGCGCCCAATAACGGATCAATAAAGACTTCGTGGTATCCGGTACCCTGCCAGCAGCTGTTGCGTGAAGGGGTTGATAGTGCTGGCGGCGTGCAGGCGGTACTTCATTTCGCCATCGTCCACCCGGAACCTGACATCCACGGCATTACTGCTGACCCCGGTGATGTCTGCCTGGCCCAACAGCCTGAACAGGGCCCATGGGCCGCTCTCGGAGATGCTCCGGGGCGAACGGTTGACCTGGACTGGCACAAGCGTGATACGGGTTTCCACGGCATCTCGCAGCGTGTTGGGCCATATCAGCGGAATGTTCTGGCGCGGGCCATGGGAGAATTCCACCAGCTGGCCATCGATGTTCGCCACGGAGCGCCGTTTGTTGTTGCTCAGGTTGAGGGGTTCCAGGGCAAACTCCACATCCAGCGTACCACTGCGGGTGAAGAAAGCCTGTCGAATTTGCCGGGCCTGCTCCAGCGCGGCAACCACATCCCGGCGCACCAGGCCGGCCCGGCGGGCGTCGCCCACATGCTCCGGATGGTCCTCCAGGAACAATTTCAGGTTGTCATTGTAGAAGGTTTCCAGAATGCCGTCCGGGGCGAAGAAACGCTCGAAGTCCTGCAGCGCGGCATCACGTCCTGCTCCTTGGGTGAACGGGTAGTGTCGGGCCAGATTCTGATGGAACGGCTGGTAAACCTCGCGATACCAGTCACGCTCCAACTGGGCTACCGCACTGTCCAGTACAACACGCCAGCTTTCGGTGGCCAGGCGGTTCAGTATCCGGTTCAGCGGTTCCGGCTGATGGCCGGCCATGCGCTGCAGAGTGAAGATGGGGTCTGCGCCCTGCAGGCCCATGCGGGCACGGGCGGCACTGAGGGCAGCCTTGCCGGTATCCGGGGATTCCTGGATGTTACGCATGTATTCATGCAGCTCAGCCACCACCAGCATGACCTCCGCCAGGCCGGAAGGCTCCTCACCCTGTTTGCGGGTGAGCTGGTTCAGGTCACTGAACTGGCGCTCTATGTCCTGCAGCATGCGGTAATGGGGGGACTGCTCCAGCAACTTGGGTGCGGCTTCCGCTTCGCCTTCACCTACCGGTATCAGGCGAGTGTTTTCCCGCACCTGCGCCAGCAACCGGGCCAGTGGCTGATGGCCGCTGGTCAGGCTGTCGAGAATACGGACGCCGTGGTTCAGGTCCTCAAACCGATGGATATCCAGCCGGCTCAGCGCTGTGCGCCAGGCCTCGGCATAGTGCTCGGCGTAAAGCGTCTGCAGGCTGGCCAGCAGCTCGGCCTCGTCGGCCTTGCTGAAATCGACATCATCCCGGCGACCCAGCACCCACGCGTCAATCAAAGCCAGTTCGGTGACCGATCCGGATTCCCGCAGGAACCACTTTTCCAGACCTTCCCGGGTCAACAACGCCGGGATCGAGAGCGGATCCTGTGCGGAAGGCACATCCTCGGCAAGCGGTTCGCCGTAACTGTCCAGGCGTGTGAACACGGTCGAGAACGCCGGGCCGGAGCTGCGGGCCAGTTCCAGTGGCGTCGGGAAATCACGGCTGGCCTCGTTTTCCAGCTCACGGTACACGCGGTCCGAGGTGCTGATACGGCCAAGCTCGTGCTGTGCCCATTCGACACTGCTGCGGAATGGCGCCAGCGCCATGGTAGCGGTGGGGTCGCCGTTGGCTGCCAGGTCCGAAAGGTCCGTGTGGGCCATGGCGTATTGCAGGTGCCCGTACAGACGATTCTGCACATCGCGCTGGCCGGGGAACCGGGCCTGCCAGTACTCACGCATGTACCCGGACACGATGTCGGTACGGCGGCCGCTGGCATCGTACAGCATCCGCAATACGCGCAGGTGTTCGAGCCGCTCCGTACTGTTATCCGGTGCCTGGCCCATTTCTTCCATCACGCCGAACATCAGCGCGGGCAGGTATTGATAGGCCAGCATATTCAGGTAGGCCTTATCCACTTCCGGGCCCACCTTGTGCCCCTGGTACAGCCCCATGTCGTTTACCAGCGGCCATTCCTTACGGTAATCACCGAAGGCAAGGGTGGCGTCCCGCAGTTCATCCAGCGGTTGCAGCAGATTGCGACCTGTCGTGTCCGGCTCGTAACCAACCGGCTGCCAGTCATTGAGATAGCTTTTCACCCGGTTTTCCACCTGGGCGGCGGCTTCGGCATTCTGGAGAAAATAATGCTGCCAGCCCGCAGTCATGCCCGCGCCAGCGGCGAGGGCCACCACGGCGGCAACCGCGACCCGGCGATGACGCTGACTCACCACTCGCCGGTTATCCCCGGCCAGGCCCGCCTCCGGATAGATGATTTCGGGGAACAGGCCCTTGGTGAACAGGCTCGCAGACTGGCCACCACGCTGGGCCGGCTGGATCGGGTCTGACATCTGGTAGTTCCGGGCGGCGGCCGAGACAAAGGCGTCCTCAGGCACACCTTCCTGCAACACCGAGGTGAAGTAGGTTCCGCGTACCAGCGCCGGTGTGGAGAAGGCATCCGCCGACAGCAAATCGGTCAGGAACTGCTCCATGGCCGGCCTCAGGCCCGCCAACTGGCGGGTGAACGAATAGGCCGCCGCCCGTTCTTCGTTGTCACGGGTGTTGGCCAGCACGTCCGGCAGGCGTTCGGTGAGCTCGTCCACCATATCGGCGTAGCGCTCGGCAAACTGTTCCAGCCACTGGTCCTGATCCTGCTGGCCGTCCAGTCTGAAGGTGAACCCCAGGGCCTTGTTCTTCTCCGCCTTGCTGAGGGTACGCACAAACGGCGCAAAGCCGTACATCAGGTCCATCTTGGTGAAGGTCACATACACCGGCAGCCGGGAACCCAGCTGTTCCATCAGCTCCCGCAGGCGGGTGCGCAGCAGAATGGCATGGGCTTCACGCTGCTGTTCGTTGGAGGCACTCAGGCGCGCAAGATCCACGGCCAGAATGACGCCGTTGAGCGGCCGCTGAGGGCGACTGCGCTCCAGCCAGGCGACAAAGTGGTTCCACAGCCGGCTCTGGATTTCGCCGGTGGCGCCCTCGCCCTGGTTCTGGCTCAGCAGTTCGCCATCCGGATCGATCAATACGCCATTGTCGCCGATCCACCAGTCAAAACTGAACGGGTTACGGTCACCACGGTTGTTACGAGTGACGTTGGTAAGGGTATAGGTTTGCCCCGCCCGCTGAATCAGGCTGGTCTTGCCCGCATCTTCCAGGCCCATCACCAGATACCAGGGCAGACGGTACAGGCCCTTGCGACCCGGCAGATTGCTTTTCAACGCTTGCAGTTGTCGGTCCAGCAGCCGCTGTTGGCGACGCTCCATGGGCAGAATCGGGTCTTCCTGCTCCCGTTGTTCCTCAGCCTTGGCCTTGTTCACCTTACCAAGGCGACGGGCCAGCATGGTGCCCCAGACCATCACCACCAGCAGTACCACCCCCAGGGTGACCAGAGCACGCATCTGCCAGGCCATCAGCGGGTAGTCTCCGTTGATTTCCAGGCGTGGCCCCAGCCACCAGGTCGCCATCAGCAGGGCGATCACCCCCAGAGCCAGGGTGACGGGGGCGGCGCTGCGGATGTAGGGCAGAAGCCAACGACCAATGAGTAATGCTTTTCTCCACATGGTTTCCATTCCTGCGTTCGTTGCGTCTTGCGGGCGTTACGCCAGTCGTTCCAGTTGTTTGATCAAAGCCGGTTCCCAGTCATCGAGAACCCGCCCCTGGATCTGGTTTTTCAGATCCTGTATCTGTTCGGCCGCCAGGGCTTTAAGCCCGGTTTCTCTGAGCAGTCGTGCCGTTGCCAGGCGCCAGTAAAAGCGCTCCCGCGGCTCCCGGGCATCCGCCAGACCCTGCTCCAGCAGCTCCATGGCCGGTGCCAGTTTGTTCTGCCGGGCCAGCTCCAGTGCACTGTCGAACGCGTGTTCCCAGGGGTTGGCACCTCCGCCCGCGCCTTTTCCAACAGAGGGCGCCGTGTGCAACCAGTCCGCTCCATCGTCACTGAGAAACGGCGTGCCATCGTTGAAGGTGAGTTCGGCCAGCTGCGGCAGACGATCGGCAAAGTCTTTCAGGGCCTCCCGGATGGCTTCCGCGCAATCGGAATTGCCAAGGGCCATGGCCGCCCGGGCACTGAGCCAGTGGCCATCCAGCCAGAACGGGCTTACTGACAGGCTTTGTTCAATGCGCTGCCACAGTTCAAGATCCGGTGTTTTCTCCAGTGCTTCTTTGTACTCCGCCACCCGATCCGCGCTCACGGCGGCCAGGTCAGTGCGCTTGCCATCCCGGGTTGGCGGCAGGCTGGTGATGCTTTGCCAGATGGCATACCGGCGTATCCGGTACCCCAGGGTATTCTCCGGCTCACTGCTGGTTAACAGCTCGGCGACCTTGAGCAGGCTCTGTCGGGTCGCACGCTCATTGCTTGGATCCAGTGTCAGGTTGCCCAGCGACGCGGCCGTGGTGTTGGAACTGGCCGAGCTGGAAGGCGATGGGCTGGCCTGGTTCTCCTGCCCGGTTGTCGACGCGCTTTCGAAAGCAGTCCGGGGCACCGGGGCCTGATCCGGCTTCGGCAGCTTTTCCACGGCCCGCTTCAGGTCGAACAGGGCGTCGTCAGGCAAGTCCCGGTCTCTGGCCTGGCCATCCAGTTGTTCAACCAGCTCCAGGCAGAACTGACGACCATCCCCTACGCTGGCGTCAAAGCTCAGGCTCTCGACCGCCTTGAGCGCCCGCTGCAGCATCTGGGTGAAGAGCATCTTGCGGGCCCGCTGTCCCTTGGCGCCGGGATACGGCCAGGCGCGCTCCCACCAGTCGTCCAGCACCCGGTGCAGCAGATACAGCGACAGGGCAAACCGTTCGCCATCGCCGCCACGCTGCAGGCTGAGCATGACAAAACCGAGCACCTTGATGTCCTTGCTACGGTCCGCCAGCAGTTTCAGCGCTTCGCTTTCAACCTTGTGCCAGTCGATGTCGTTGTGGGCCAGCGACCCCACTTTCATGATCTGGTCTTCGAGAAACTCCAGCGTGCTGTCTTCGGCCAGGCTCTCGCCCACCCCGGTGTCACCCGGAATCGGTGAAAGTACCTGATCGACGTAAGGGTGCTGTTCAATCACCTGCATGCCGTCACTCCTTACCAGCCACAGGCCTGGCGCAAGGACTTGATCGCCTCCGCGAAGCCGTTGAGATCGAACAGCAGGCCATCCAGTTCCGGCGTTCCCGCATGCAGGCGCACATCCGACTGATTCACCACATCCAGCACGGTGCGAATGGCCGGCAGGCCGCGGCCGGCGCTGACCACCAGCCCCTCATCCCGAACCCGCCAGTGCGCCCGCTGCGGGCCCAGTGTCACCTCAACCCGTTCACGATCCAGCGGCTCCGGCAACATGATGGCCAGCTCGGTGATGTTGTTGTGGCACTGCAGCGACAGCACCGGCCGTGGTGGTTTTACCCCCAGTGCGGTCACCGTCACCAGATGACCGGCAGCGGTACCGGTGTCGCGATAAACCACGCCACCGGCGTCTTGCCCGCTGGCCTGGGCAAACACCCGGCGCCAACGCTCCGACTGGCTCACCAAACCTGGATGCTGGCCGGTCTCGTACTGCGCCAGAGGCGTACCGAACACTTCATCAAAGCAGACCAGACGTTGCAGCCGATTCGGTTCCTCGGTGCAGGCCTGGGCTTCCGCCAGGCGGGTATCGGCCCAGCTGCTGGCACTCACCAGCATCAGCGCAATCAGGGGCAGGCGGTGCAAGTCTTTCAGGGTCATACGTCGGTAACCTGATACTTGAGACATTTATGGGCCAGCGTGCGTTTCGGCAGCCCCAGGCTTTCAGCGGCCTGGGCGCGATTGCCGCCGTACCGGCGCAGACGTTCCCGGATGATGGCGGCCTCAAAGGCCTGGGCGGCGGCTTTCAGGTCGCGGATATCACCGGCGGGAGGTACGCCCGGGATGGTTTTGGCTTCCACGAAGGCCATGGTCGAATCCGGGGGTTCGGCGAACAGGTCGTCCAGGCGCAGGACCTCCGGCTGAATATCGTCGCCGGCCGGGGTTTGCAGACAGGCCAGCTCGATGATGTTACGCAGTTCCCGCACATTGCCCGGGAAGTGGTAGTCGGCCAGCGCACCCAGGGCGTGACTGCTGATGCCCAGCGGGCCGCTGCCCTCGCGCTCGGTGTAGAGCCGGATGAAGTGACGGCTGAGCGCTTCCAGATCTTCACGGCGCTCGCGCAGGGGCAGGACTCGCAGGGGGAACTGGCTGAGGCGGTAGAACAGATCCCGGCGGAACCGGCCGTCCTCAATTCCCTCCTGCAGCGGCTGATGGGTTGCCGCCACCAGACGAAAATCCGAATGTTGCTCTTCCCGGGCACCCAATGGCCGGAACTGTCGGCTTTCCAGCACCCGCAACAATTTGGATTGCAGTGCCATGGGCATATCGCCAATCTCATCCAGAAACAGGGTGCCGCCGTTGGCCTGGGCCAGCAGGCCTTCTTTGGCCTGGTCGGCACCGGAGAAGGCACCCTTGGTGTGACCGAACAGCTCACTCTCCAGCAAGGTGTCCGGGATGGCGGCACAGTTGACCACCACCAGAGGCCCACTGGCACGGTCGGACATATCGTGAATGCCCCGGGCCACCACATCTTTGCCACAACCGGTTTCGCCCTGAATCAGCACTGACAGCTGGCTGCCGGCCGCTCGCACCACCTGGGCCCGGAGTTGGGTCATGGCTTCGGAATTACCAACGAGGGTATCGGCCAGCTGGCTGCAGCGCTGGCGCAGGCTTTCGGCATCGTGCAGGTGGTCGAGGGAGCGCTTGAGCAGTCGCCGTTGCCACACCTGATCACGGCTTTGAAGCTGGCTGATCCATTGATGCACCAGCAGTTGTTTCAGCCCGCTGTACAGTGGCTGCGTGACGATGCCCTGCCAGTCAGTATGGTCGCCGCACAACACGAGCATGCCGAGGGTGCGGCCGTCTTCGCCTTTTAGCGGTTCCAGCCAGAAGCTTCTTGGGCGCCCACTAAGCTCCAGGAGCGTCTGGAAGCCGGCATGGTCCAGGCGATAGCTGGCTGCACGGGTGAGTTCCCGCGGCTGGCCGGTCTGCAGCACGTGGGCAAAGGGGTGGCTGAAGTCGTTGCAATCGAATTCGCTTGCTTCGTCCAGTTTGCTGCAGTGCAGGGTCCGGCCGCTGAGGTCGAGCTCCAGGGCCCAGCATTTGCAGAGCCCGAAGGCGTTTTCGAGTTGGCGGGTGGCGGTGTTCAACAGCGCTGGCAGTGTGTCCTGTTTGATCAGTGCCACCGCCAGATCGATGCCGGTGTGCAGTTCCTTCTGCATCCGTCCCATTGATATTGTTCCTTCTTCATGGAGATCGCCGCCC
Organism: Marinobacter sp.; assembly: GCA_018623515.1. Lineage (GTDB taxonomy): Bacteria > Pseudomonadota > Gammaproteobacteria > Pseudomonadales > Oleiphilaceae > Marinobacter. The sequence continues at coordinate 10,888 of JAAZVL010000022.1, read as the reverse complement.
GCACGGTGCGCTACGATTCAGTCAGTCTGAAAGTCAGGCGACTGTGCCCGTGAACTTGTTTTCAGTAACCCCAAGCGTCACCTTCGTCACCGGCTCCCTGGCCGCCAGTTTTTCCAACAGCGCCAGCGACACCGGGGGCAGCAGTTCGCCTTCTATAATCGACTCCAGCATCCTGGCGCCGTTTTCACTGCGAGTGGCGCGGCTGCGGATGGCTTCGACCAGGCCGTCTTCCAGCTCCACATCGGTGTGGTAACGGGCTTTGATCTGGTCGGCCAGGCGCTGGAGTTTGTCACCAACGATGCGGTTGAGGGTGTCTGCGCCCAGAGGCAGGTAAGGCACCACTTCCATGCGGGCCAGCAGGGCCGGTTTGAAGAAGTTGGCCAGTTCCGGGTACAGGGCTTCTTCAATCGTCTCCGGTTCTTCGGCGTGGTTGACGATGGTCTGGAAACCGAGGTTGGAGGTCAGGAAGAAGACCACGTTTTTGCAGTCGATCAACCGGCCTTCACCGTCGGCCAGCTCGCCTTTGTCGAAGGCCTGGTAGAACAGGTTGAGCACTTCCGGGTGGGCTTTTTCGACTTCGTCTAGCAGCACCACGGAATACGGCTTCTGACGGATGGCTTCGGTGAGGATGCCGCCTTCGCCGAACCCAACATAGCCTGGGGGCGAGCCGATCAGGCGGGAGACGGTGTGTTTCTCCTGGTATTCGGACATGTTAATGGTGGTGAGGAACTGGCGGCCGCCGTAAAGCAGTTCGGCCAGTTGCACCACGGTTTCGGTTTTGCCGACGCCGCTGGGGCCCACCAGCAGGAAGGCGCCCATGGGGCGGCCGGGCCGGCGCAGATCGGCACGGGCGGTGAGCAGGTGCTGGTGCACGCAGTCGATGGCGGTGTCCTGGCCTTTGATGTGGGCTTGCAGGTAGGCCGGCAAGTGGGTGATTTTTTCCAGTTCGTCGGTGGTCATGCGATTAACCGGGATACCGGTCCAGTCGGCGATGACTTCGGCCACCTGGCGGGCGTCTACCCGGGCATGCACCAACGGTTCATCTGCTTGCAGTTCCGCCAGTTCCTGTTCGATGGCGGCGGCTTCACTTTTAAGATCCGGGAATTCTTCGTGATCGCTCTCGGCCAACTCAACAGCAGCGTCATCGGCGGTTTCGCCTTCGGCATCACCCGACAGCAGCTGCTCGCGGATTTCGACCAGTCGGGCAACAAGTTCCCGCTGCTCGTTCCAGCTTTGTTCCAGCGCTTCGGATTCGGCCGTCAGGTCAGCAATCTGCTGCTCCAGGGCCTGTTCCCGCTCGGCATCCACGTTCTGGCCAAGCATGTGCTCCCGGCTCAACAGCTCCTGCTCCATGGCAAGCTGGTGCCGTTCGCTGCGCACATGGCTCAGGCGCCTCGGTGGCGTGCTCAGATTCAGGGTGACCCGGGCGCAGGCGGTGTCCAGTACGTCGATGGCCTTGTCCGGCAGCTGGCGACCGGCCAGGTAGCGGGCGGACATTTCGGCGGCGGCTTTCAGGGCGCTCTCAGCGATCAGTACCTGATGGGCCTTTTCATAGACAGAGCGCAGGCCACGGAGAATATGCACCGCTTCGCCCGGTGTCGGCTCGTCCAGGGCGACCGGCTGGAACCGGCGGCTCAGGGCCGGGTCTTTTTCGAAGTATTTCTTGTACTCGCGCCAGGTGGTGGCGGCGATGGTGCGCAGCTCGCCCCGGGCCAGGGCCGGTTTCAGCAGGTTGGCGGCGTCCGAGCCGCCTTCGTTATTGCCGGCGCCGATCAGGGTGTGGGCTTCGTCGATGAACAGGATGATCGGGGTGGCCGAGCCTTTGACCGCTTCGATCACGCCTTTCAGTCGCTTCTCGAATTCGCCTTTGACGGAAGCGCCGGCCTGCAGGGCGCCCATGTCCAGGGTCCAGAGTTCAACGTGTTTCAGACGATCCGGCACGTCGCCGTTGACGATGCGCCGGGCCAGACCTTCGACCACGGCGCTTTTACCCACGCCGGCATCGCCGACCACAATGGGGTTGTTCTTTCGGCGACGGCAGAGAATGTCGATCATCTGGTCGATTTCGGCGTCCCGGCACACTACCGGGTCGAGTTTTTCTTCCCGGGCCAGCTTGGTGAAATCGGTGGCGTAACGTTTGAGCGGGTCCATATCGGCTTCAACAACGGGGTTGGCACCGCCGTTTTCCGCCAGCTGCGGACGCTCCAGGGAACCTTCGGTCATCCGATCAAACTGCTTGCGCAGCTGTTCCCGGTTGATGTCCACCAGCGCCTGGGCCACCCGGGGCATCAGGTAGCGGTCGGCGTTCATCAGCAGGGCGAGGAACACCGCACCGGAGCGCAGTTCGCTGTGGCCCAGTTCGGTGGAGGCCAGCAGCCAGGCGTCCTGCATCAGTTCCACCAGCAGCGGCGAGAACGAGGGATAGGGCTCGGCGGTCTGTGGCTCGCCGTTCAGGCTGTCGCCCACCAGCGGTTGCAGTTTCTGGTGGTTGATACCGGCGTGTTCCAGAATCTGGCGCACGTCAGAAAAGGGTGTTTCCAGCAATTTGAACAGCAGGTGCGCCGGGGTAATTTCGGCGCCCTGACGGCTGATGCACAGGGCCGCGGAGGCTTCCAGGGCCTGGCGTGAAATGTCGTTGAGGCGCCCGATCAGCGCCGGAAGTTCTACCCGAATCACAGTGATGTCCTTATTTCGGTAGCTGTTCCAGGACGCTGAGCACCTCCCTGATGCGTTCGTTCAGCGCCGTGTTGTAGAGCGAATAGATCCCGGCCATGGCGAATACAAACAGGCCACCAACGCCCCAGAGGGGCAGGCCGCTGCGCAGGCGGTTGCGGGCCGGCATCAGGTTTTCAGTGGCATCCGCCAGCGGCCGGCTATCCCGGTCACCACGCAGTTCCCGGAGCTGGTCATAGAGGCCACGAACCACCTGCTCGTATTCGTCCCGGCCGTTTTCCATAACCTTGTAGCGGCCTTCAAATCCCAGACACAGGCACAGATGGATAAACTCCAGCATGTCCCGGAAACGGGTCGGCTCCTTTTCCATACGGGACAGGATGGCGAACACCTTCTCACCGCCCCAGGTTTCGTTATGAAAACGACTGAGCAGCGAGTGCTGGGACCAGACGCTGTGAGCCCCCCAGTCGGTGCCCAGCACGGCCTCATCAATAAAGGCGCAGAGCACGTAGCGGTAGGCCACGACCGTGGGGCGCTCATAGCCCTGCTCCACCAGTTCCCGGTCGACGGCGGCCACGTCGTCCACCACCTGCTGGTACAGGGTTTCCACATCCTGGAAATCCGCCAGCCGCCTTACCCGGATCACCAACCCCAGCAGCGGCGTGGCAGCGTCAATCAGCCGGTTATCTTCCAGGCCGCGAAGCTGGAAGCTGCTTTCACCGGATTCAACCTGCGCTTGTCCGGCGGCGTTATTGGCAAACAAAAGGTCGCTGAATACACGATCACCCGAATCCCTGGTGTTGTCTGTTCTGGCCATTACCGGTGCATCTGCCATGATTTAGCTCCTGATCGCCCAGAATTGCATCTCCAGCCCCGGGAAGCTGCCCGCCACGTGGAAGGCGAAACCGCTGGCGTTGTCCAGCATCTGCCAGGCCTGGCTTTGATCATCCAGCCGGAAGTACACGAACCCGGCGTGGTAAGGCAACTGACGCGGCGCCACCGGCAGTGCCGACAGCGGAATTCCCGGCAGCTGCAGGCTGATGAGATCCCGAATTCTCTCCACCGAGGCCACCTTGCACTGCTGGACGAACTGCTTGCGCAGATCGTCGAGCGGCATATCGGCTTTGACCGCCAGGATGAACTCAGCGTCGCTCATCAACTGACCATCCTGTACCGGCGCGACCGTGAGGCCGTACTGGCGTTGCTGGAGCGCGATGGACAAGGCCCGTGGCTCCAGTACGGTGCTCAGCGCCTGCCTCAGAATCTGCATCAGCGGGCTGAAACAGCCCTCCGGCAGATCATGGTCGTAAGGGGTGAACTCCCTTGGCAACCGGCTTTCATCGGTAAAGGTGACCAGCTCACCACACAGTTCCAGAAGCGCTTCATACAAACGCTCCGGATGCAGCTGGCGCAGCCGTGCCAGGTGCATGAAGCGCGGGTGCGCCCGGTTCAGCATCTGCAGCAGCATGAAGTCCGAGACATCCGCCACACCACCCTGCCCGGGAGCACCCACCCGTTCGGCAATGTTGCGGGCCCGTTCCTGCATCAAACCCGCCATTTCGCCAACAAAGCGCTGAAGCCGGGGAGCCGAACGCACGCTGAGCATGGTCGGGAGGAAGTTCGGATCCATGACCAGGCTGCCATCGGGGCGTTTTTCCTGAATCCGGCCGATGGCCAGTGCAGCGTAGGCACTGCGATCTTCACGCTCCAGCATCAGGCGGGGAGCCACCCGCCCCACATCGATGGTGTGGGCATCGCCGTCGATGGAGTGCAGATCACGGACTTCAACGCTCTGTGCCTGGAACCGACCGGCCACCGGCGCCTCCGGCCATTCGACTTCAGCCAGGCTGTCACTAGCCAGCGGCAGCGCCAGATAAACCACCTGGTTGGCCACTGAGGCGTCGGTCATTTCCAGTGGCTCCGGCATCACATCGTCCTGGGGCACGTTGAACCGGGTGCCGTCCGGAAACAGTCCGGAGGCCCGCACCAGTCCAACCCGGCCAAAGCTCAGGTACTCCGCGTTCAGCTCCAGGTCACTGAATCCGAACAGATAATCCGAGACGGCCAGAGCTCGCTCGTTAATCTGGTGTTCCAGATATCGCTGCTGTTGCTGGAAGTGCTGGGGTTTGATGAACAGCCCATCACTCCAGACCACTCGATTCGTCACTGCCATCAGCTTTCATCCGACCGTCTGAGTTGCACTTCGCGTTCGCGCAGGTTTACCAGCAGGTGATAGCGCCCGCCAATCGGGTCCACTTTCACCACTTTTTTCCACTGGGACAGGTTCGGGTAGGCATAGAAGGCAATCACTCCGATGTAGCGAGTGTCTTCGCTGATCTCGAACGGTTCCACAAATCGGAACTGGCCGGGCACCAGGCTGTAATCACTGTGGCCTACGTAGTTCTGGCCCAGGGAATCCTCCAGGTTGTTCAGCAGCTGGTCGAAATCACCCGCCATTAACAGCGAACTGTCCCGTAGCTCGATCACCTGGAAGGCGATGGGTGTAGGTGCCAGCGACTGGTTTGGGTTCACACCGGGTTCCGCGAGCATGGTCAGGTCGACCCGGCTGGGCAGCTCATCCGGGTACCCCACAGGAATATCGGGGTCCCAGAGTACCTTGGCGGTCTTGGTCACCGCGTTGTACGGGGTACTACACCCTGCCAGCATTAAAGCGACCACCAGCAAGCTCCATTTGCCGTACTTCACAACAGTTTCTCCCTCTGTAATTGGCGTAAGTGTTGGTCGTAAGCCTGGTCGAACACTTCCTGGAACAGGCGTTCAAAGCCCTGCTGACGACTGGATTTCAGTTCACGGTAATAATGTTGATACATGTCCCAGGCCCAGCGGCCTTCGTCTTCGTTGTCCTGCAGACCACGGCGATAACCGTGGAACCGGCGCAGCAACGCCTGCGGTGAGAACGCGTGCAGAATGGCCTCCAGGGCCTCGCGAATGGCCTCCCGGGTGGCCTGCTGGTGGTGATTCAGACTTTCCAGGCTCTCCCGCACTGCAGCAGGGGCCGACAGATGTACCGGACTGCGCTTGGCGGCAAACAGGGTCTGGATGGTGTCCGGATAGTCATTGGCCAGGCGCAGCGGGTTATCCTCGATGGGCTGCAGGCGGGTGCGCAGGGCCTGATGACGACTGTCTTCGCCCTGATGCAGCGCCAGTAATCCCTCAACCGTGGCCTTGAGGGTTTGACCGGCTTCTTCCAGAAACAGGCGCATCTGGTCGCTGTCGGCAAAATCAATATCAGCGTCCAGACCCCGAAGCAGCGGCGCACCACTGATGTGCTGGCGGCTGACCTCCTGCGGATTTCTTGTGTTCTCGGACATTCCCTGGCGTTCCTTTTGGTCGCGTTTCGGGGTTACCGGCAGGCCCATGGCCACATCCCGGTTATCCCGATACTCATCGGTGACGTCGGTCGAACGGGCAAACCAGGCCCGATCACTGGCCAGCAGCTCCGGGGCTTCCTGATCCGGGCGGGCCGGCTTTTGCTGCCAGTGCGACAGCGGGTCGTGGCTGACCGGGTCGCCTGCGGCCGGTTGCAGTCCCTCCAGGGGCTCGCGGCCTTCAGGCGGCTTCTGCCCATTGACGACATGCCGAAACTCACTCTCCGGGGCGTTCACGAGGCTGTGATGCTCGCGTAGGTCGTCTTCCGTCTCACCAACCCCCAGCGGCACACCGGACAGCTCGGCCCGCATCTGGTAACGACCGATGGTCACGGTATCGCCATGGCTCAGTCGGGCACGACGGCCGCGCCCCACTGGCTGGCTGCTGCTGTTGATATAGGTGCGGCCGCTGCGGTCAATCAGGCAGTAACCACCATCCAGGTAGCGGACCTCGGCGTGGCCGGCCACGGCACCAGTGCGATGAGGCGAAAGCCGCCAGCTGTCGCTGGCCGCGGTACCGATGGAGCCACCATGGGTCCCGAAGCTGTGTTCTATGCTGGCGCCACCGCCGGTTTCCGTCGGGTTGGTGATCACCAATGTCAGTTCTGTTGCTCGCTGTTCCACGTCTCCGGCTCCCTGCCCTAACGTCTGATCTGTATCCGTACCGCGGGACGTTCGCGGGCCCGTTCCGGTGTCACGAAGGAATTCCAGCCCAGGCGAACATCCTCACCAAGCTGCATGGGGCGAATATCTTTGGGCCGCATCTGCAGCTCCAGGTCGTAAGCCAGCTTTTCCCGGGTAGTGAACTCCACCAGTTTGACCAGGCGCCGGTGGTCCCGGCCATTGGGCAGGAAGTCCGCGAATCGCTGCCGGGTCAGATTGCGCAGCCGGAGTATGAACTTGCCGCTGCGATCCCGGATGCGGGAACCCATCAGGGTGTCTTCGCCCAGAGTGGCGTTGGCACTGCCCAGGGAGGTCTGCTGATCCCGGACGATGTCCACTTTGCGCAACACCCACTGCTCGATGCTGACGTTGTCCAGATCAAAGCAGTGGCCAACGATGCCGCTGACCACCTCCGGCGACCGGCTCCGGCCCGCCATCAAGCCGGCATAGGCCAGCATTTTGGACCAGTTCACCGGCGTCGCTTCCCGCAACCGGCCGTCGCCCAGGCCGGTCAGGGCAAAAACCAGCTCCGAAAAACCATCGCTGGCCCCAGGCTGAAAGCGGATGTAATACCGATACTTGCGCCAAGACCGGTGAAACAGGGTCACCAGCCGATGATTGAAAAAATCCAGAAAATGTCGACGCACACCGAGGTTCTGCCCGGCTTCCCAGGCCAGATCCTCCAGGTAGTAGCCCGGTAGCGGCGATTGCGCACCATGCAGGCCAAGGAAGCTGACTTCCATCTGGTAGGGTGCGTAGTCATGCTCCGGTGACAGCGCCGACACCACATCACTGCCGGGGAACCCCAGGCCGGCCGAGGCCGAGAACCGGATGCGCTCCTGGCAAGGCTCGTCTTGTCCCGCGCGCTCCAGATTGTCACCGTGATGCCGATGAATCAGATCCACCAGCTGGAAAAAGCTGTATCGCCGCGCATTGCCCAGAACGGGTTCCAGCCCGGCTACATCAGCGGCTGCTGACCTTGCTGTAACGTCCATGTGTACCGTTCCTGATTGTCCGTATTCACCACTTCCAGCTGGTGAAAGGCATTGATACTCGCGTATAGCGCAAAAAACTGACTTAACACTGTGCCGAACAGGTAGAGGTCACCCTCACTGGCAAACCCCTGCTGATCCAGCTGCAGCTCTGACCGAATACCGCGCACCGGTAGCCCGCGGATCATCCGGTCGACCGGTTTGGTGGTGATACCACTGATGCCCGCCAGCCGTTGCTGGGAAACGCGCTCGGCCTGACGGTCCACCAACGCGCGAAAGTCATACACCCGCAGCACGGTGCGCAGGGCGTCGACCTCCAGCATCGACAGATAGTTCAGCGACAGGTTGGAAATCAGTGTCCATAACAGACTGCCATCCAGCGTCGGCCGGAAGGTCACGGTCGGTCGCGTGATGTTGCTGAAGGCCGCAAACGCCGGTGTGCTTTCGGTGGCCATACACACTTCACCCACCGCCAGCTGCTGGGGCAGTTGCCGGTTGGTGCAGGTGAGCGTCAGCGACACCGCTTCCTGACGGTTCAGGCATTCGGTTTCATCACCGCGGACAAACGAAATGAAGTGATCAAAGCCATCGCCGCGCATGCTCTCCCGGGTACGAACCCGGTAGTAAAGTGCGGTGCGGCCCCGATCCCGCTCCACTTCATGCTGGAAACTCTCGAACGCCGTGTAGATGCGCGGCTCGCCCCGGCCGGAGCGCCCCTCAAGCCAGCCCTCGACCTGCTCGATGCTGAACACCTCGTAGTGTTCCGGGCAACGGCTGGACGGTGAGATCCGGTATTCGGTCTGGCGGCCGTTCAGATCCACCGGCTCGCCTTCGTGGCTGAACAGGTTTACCGCGGGGGTGCAGTAAAGTTGCAGGGAATCCCGGGTGATACGGGCATCCGGTGGCAGAATGCGGCTGAAATGGAAACGCAGGCGGATCTCATCGGCCTGCACCTCGGGCAATCGGGACTTCAGGCCGGTAATGTCCACAAACCGGAAGGCCTCCGGAAAGCTCAGATACTCCTGGATAATCCGGTAGCCGGCATAGGCGTTCTTGGGATAAGGCAAAATCGCCTCGTCTGCGGCAAAGCCAACGGGCTGTAGCAGGGATGAAGGCAGACTGAATACACTGTCGCCCACCACCAGCTCCATGCGGCTGAGGTAATGATTCAGCCACAGATACAGAGTCTCCGCCGTGTGGTTGTCACCCCCCAGGTAGAAACGCAGATTCCCCAGACCAATGGCATTCAGCGGCTGATCGGTATGCAGCGCCAGATCCACTGTGACTGAGGACACTTCGCGCGAATGCTCGGCGTTCACCTCCGCCACACTGATGGGAAACACCTCCACTGCCCGGCAGGTGCGGAACCTGCACTGGGTCTGGCGGCTGGCATCCCCCAGCGGACGGCTTTTGATTTCGGTGTGACGATCAACAATCTGGCGCTCACTAATGGCATGCAACTGCGGATCAAAGCGCATGATCGTGCAGCTGGGCACCGGCCGAAGGTAGTTGGGCCAGAGCATGTTCAGCAGGGAGTGGGTCAGCTCGGGGAACTCGTCCTCGACTTTTTCCCGCAGCTTGCCAGTCAGGAAGGCGAAGCCTTCCAGCAGGCGCTCTACATCCGGGTCGGTGCTCTGTTCAGACAGAAAGCGGGTGAGCTGCGGGTGCGCCTCGGCAAACTCCCTGCCCTGCAACCGCAAAAAGCTCAACTCATCCCTGTAGAACCTGTTTAACTTCATGTTTACTGCACCTTGTCTGGCTCTCATCCTTGCCTTCAAAAACTTCCGGACCTCGAATACTCGAGTTTGCCGGAGGGGGCGGGGACACTTTTCTGGCGGGAAAAAAGATGTCTGAGCAAAGCGAGTTGTTTTTTCCCAGAAGAAAAATGTCCCCGCCCCCTCCAGCCACCAAACTCTAAAGAACCCGGTAATAGCGCTTGTCATCCAAAACCAGGTCTATCGTCGTCCGATCCTCGCTTCCCGCAACTTTCAGACAAACAGTCACCTGGAACTTCAACTGCAACGGGTCCGGGCCCGGTGGCATGGCCACCACATCCACCCGTTTAACCCGTGGCTCAAACTTCTCGATACACTGACGGATCGCCCCTCGAATCTGGATGCTCAGATCATGAGTCCCCAAGGTGGCGTCGTTGAAATCCAGCAAACCCAGATCCGGTGCGCTGCTGCTGTTGCCCGGATGGGCATTCAGCAGACGCACCAGGTGGCGTTTGATGGATTCCACCACATGGGTCACCTCACCCATGCCTTGCCCCGCCGGGGCGGCCGCCTGCTCGAGCCGTTCAAACAGGCTGCCGGTGTTGCGAACCCCGTCAGCCCCGGTGCCGCCGAACACGGATTAATCCTTGTCCAGTCGGCCAACCAGCGAGAGTTCAAAGTTGGCGCCCATGTACTTGAAGTGCGGGCGCACGGCCAGGGACACCTGGTACCAGCCCGGATCGCCTTCCACATCCGAGACTTCCACCTTGGCGGCACGCAGCGGGCGACGGCTGCGGACGTCTGCGGGCGGATTTTCCTGGTCCGCCACGTACTGGCGAATCCAGGTGTTCAGCTCCCGCTCCAGATCCTGACGTTCCTTCCAGGAGCCGATCTGCTCCCGCTGCAGCACCTTGATGTAGTGCGCCAGACGATTCACGATCATCATGTACGGCAACTGGGTGCCCAACTTGTAGTTGGTCTCCGCTTCCTTGCCTTCCTTGGTGTTCGGGAACTGCTTGGGCTTCTGCACCGAGTTGGCAGAGAAGAACGCGGCATTGTCGCTACCCTTGCGCATGGTCAGGGCGATGAACCCCTCTTCCGCCAGTTCGTACTCCCGGCGGTCGGTGATCAGCACCTCGGTCGGAATCTTTGCTTCCAGCTGACCGAAGGATTCGAACGTGTGCACCGGCAGATCTTCCACCGCGCCACCGCTCTGGGGACCGATGATGTTCGGGCACCAGCGGTACCTGGCGAAGCTCTCGGTCAGGCGGGTGGCCAGCAGGTAGGAGGTGTTGCCCCACAGGTAGTGCTCGTGGTCACCGGACACATCTTCCTTGTAGTTGAAGCTGCGCACCGGGTTTTCGGTGGGATCGTAAGGTACCCGCAGCAGGAAACGCGGCGCCGTCAGACCCAGGTAACGGGCGTCTTCGGATTCACGCAGGGAGCGCCACTTGGC
>JAAZVL010000107.1 GCA_018623515.1 Marinobacter sp. | reverse complement strand
TTGCCACAGCCAGTTCGGATAACGCGCGGTAGGTTCGTCGATATTCGTCGAAAAGAGGGGGGCATAGCACCACGATGGTGTCGGAATTCGGGTCTGTTGCCGCTGAGTAACTGCCGAACAGGCGCCCCTCATCGAAGAAAAACGGTTCAATCATTAAATCTCAGGTCCTGTCGTCACTGGAACAACTTGCGCCAGAATGGCTTCTTTACGGGTGTCGGTTTGGGCTGCTCCGCTTCGCGGTACTCCTCAGCTGAGAGTTTTTCCAGACCGGCAACCAGTTCCGCAAAAACGTCTTTCAGCGCCTGTATAATCTCGTTCTGTACAGACGCTTTGTCGTAATCGAACACACCAACAAATCCCCCGGGCTGGATGCGTACCCAGAACTCGATGGGGTATTCCGTGTTGAGCCTCGGCAGATCAAGCTGCTTGAGCGTCAGGTTGGCGATCGATGTTGGTCGGTTGCGAATATCCTGAAATGCAAAGCTGGCCTTTACGAAGTGAGGAAACATGACGTGTTCGGCCGGTGAGTTTTTGACAAGGTCGGCATAGCTGACCTTCTGATGCTCGAGAGCTGCTCTTAGCTGTTCGCTGAGACTGCCAAGACGATTTCGGGCGCTGGTCTGAGGCACTTCGAGCAGGCACGGAATCGTGGTCACAAAGCTGCCAACCAGGTTGATCACATCTGCCCGATGACGACCGGACGTGGGAATACCCAGGATGATCCTGTTGCTGTCATAAACCCTGGAAGTGGCCTCTGCGAAAAGGCAGAACAGTAATTCGTGGAGCTTGAGCCCGAGTTCGTTGGCCGATTTTTCCGCTGCTTCCAGGCCTGCCTCCGGAAATACCAGGCTCTCGCGGGCGCACTCGTTAGCTTCGGCAACGCGATTCGTTTCTTCGGAGGGCGCGACGGACGCCAGAACAGGACCCAGTCTGGCTTTGTGGTAGTCAATGTCCTCGGTCAGCACTCCCTTGGTCAACGACCACTCGGCATAGTCCCTGAATTCAAAAGCGAGCTTGTTTGGTTTCTCCCGCTCTGCGCCGCTGAGAACAAGATAGGCGTCTTCCAGTTCCTTCAGAAAGACGTCGAAAGACCATCCATCAAAAATCAGTTGGTGTGGTACGAACACGAAGTGATAGCAGTTGCCTCCAAGCATGAAGAGGGTGGATCGGAACAGTGGCCGATCAAGAACCTTGAAGGGACGGAAAGCCAGTTGTCTGGATTGCTCCAGAGCGGCTTGACGAGGGTCATTTTCCCCCGACAGGTCGACAACCTCTAAAACGGGAACCTGCTTTATCGGCAGGATAGTCTGCTGGTATGAGCCCCCGTTTTGAGTGATTACGGTCCTGAGAGCGGTTTGCCGCTCGAACACCTTTACAAGGCTCTTGGTGAACCTCTCGATATCAAGCTCACCTTCGAGTAACCACGAGGCAGGCAGGTTGTTGCAGACGTTGTCCTGGTAGGTGAGCTGGCGCAGCAGGATCCTCGTTTGTTCGTTGCTCAGGAGGCGTTGTGCCGCAACGGGCAGATCCGCTGGCGAATCCTCATGCTCCTGGGTAGCCGGCTTGCTGTGGGAGAGCTTCTCGGCGATTTCACTGAGGTTCAGCCCGACGATATCTTCGGGTGTCAGGCGGATGCCAGTCTGGCTTTCAATCCTGCGAATGGCCTGCAATGCCAGCAGGGAATGGCCACCGAGGCTGAAGAAGTTGTCCTCCCGCACAATCCTTGATTGAGAATTGAGTACATCGGACCAGATTCCGGCGATCATCTCCTCGGTCTCATTGGCCAGGGCCGAGGCCTTGAGGATGCTGGATTCGCGCAGCTCCGGCCTTGGCAGGCGGCGCCGGTCGATCTTGCCACTGGGGCTCAGTGGCACGCTTTCGATTGTCAGGATGTACTGGGGAATCATGTAGGCCGGCAATTGTTTCCGCAGTTCCTTGCGGATGGAGACCACATTAGGCTCTGAGGCGGAATCCGGTACCACGCAGCCTACAATTCGGGCGTCGCCGGGAGCCAGCTCCCAGACATAGGCACAGGCGGAGCGGACATCAGGGCATGCGGCGAGGGCAGATTCGATATCGCCGAGCTCAATGCGATAGCCACGAACCTTCACCTGATCATCCATCCGCCCCATATGCTGGATGTTGCCATCCGGCGACCATTTGGCCAGATCGCCGGTGGCGTAAAGTCTCCCGAAAACCGGGTGGTCGATGTACTTTTCGGCGGTAAGCTCTGGTCGGTTGTGGTAGCCCCTGGCCAGACCGAGTCCGCCAATGTGAAGCTCGCCAGGGCAGGAGACGGGTACGGGATTCTGCTTCCGGTCGAGAATATGTATCCGGGTGTTATTGATCGGTTTGCCGATGGAAATCACCCTGTCGACGGGGCGCAGCTGATGGCAGGTCGACCAGACGGTTGTCTCGGTCGGTCCGTACATGTTCCAGAGTTCCCGCAGGGTGCCCGAGAGATCCCTTACCAGATCTTGCGGGAGTGGTTCACCGCCGCAGAGTCCTTTCATTTCTGTGCCATCGTGCCGCCAGTCAGTCTCCAGCAACATGCGCCAGGTGGCAGGCGTGGCCTGCATGATGGTGATGTTGTGGTCCAGGATGAGACGGCGGAGCTTCTCTCCATCCTTCACGCTGTCTTTGTCTGCAATGACGGTAGTCGCCCCTCGGGTGAGCGGCAGCAGCAATTCCAGGAACGAAATATCGAACGAGAAGGTGGTGACGGCCAGCAGCCTGTCGCCAGAGTTGCAGCCGGGCTTATGGGCCATGCTTTCCAGAAAGTTGATCAGGGCCCGATGAGGTATCAGGACTCCTTTGGGTTTCCCGGTGGAGCCGGAGGTGTAGATAATGTAAGCGGTCTGATCGGGGGCGGGGCCTGCCTCAGGCAGTGGTGCCATTGGCTCGCCGGACTGTTCGTTGTCGATCTCGTTGATGTCGAGTCTGGCCAGTTCCGCACTGGTGATAGATGCGGGTGTTGCCTGGTCAACCACCAGTGCGGTGGCGCCGGCATCCTCGATCATGTACTGCAGTCGCGATTCCGGGAAGTCCGGGTCCAGGGGCAGGTAGATGGCACCTAGCCTGAAAATACCGAGAATGGCTGCGAGCGCAGCATCAGAGCGCTCCACGCAAACGCCGACGGTATCGCCTGCTTTGACTCCTTTGCCTGCGAGGCTTGAGGCAACTGCATTGCTACGGGCTTCGAGTTCCCTGTAAGTCCAGCTTCGGCCGCCGAAAGCGCACGCGATGCCATCCGGCGTGCCTGTAACCTGCGTTCGCAGGGCGTGAATTACCGTTGCATTCTCGATTTGCGTATCTGTCCTGTTGACGGCGGCCACGATTTCCGGTTCCCGGGTTGTCAGCGGAATGCTGCCGATGGCCAGGTCCGCATCGGCTGTGGCAGAAAACAGAATACTCTCCAGCGCTTGCAGCCAGGATTTGATGGTGGGTTCGGTAAACAGGGCGGTAGAGTAGGTGGCCTCTATGGTCAGGCTGTCCGACGTGGGCAGGATATTCAGGAACAGTTCGAAATTCTCGGCAGCTCGCGGAACCGTTCGAACCCTGCCGGAGACATCGCCGAACTGTATGGAGTCCAGCGGCTGATCAATGTTGAAAATGGTGTTGATCAAGGGTACGCGGGAGCGGTCAACGTTGATTGCTTCAATCAGTTTGCCGAACGTGAAGTTTGAATGTTCGGTGGCATTGAGGACTTCGGATTTCACCTGTCTGCACAGCTCGGAGAAGGGCATGTCCGGGGAGAGCCCGGAGCGAATCGGCAGAAGGTGTACCATATGGCCGACCTGGTTGAGCCTGTTCTGGGTTGCCTGACCCGCCACGGGCAAGCCGACAACGATGTCCTCGTTGCTGGTCAGTCGATGCAGCAGTACGAAATAGCCGGCCAGGACCATGTTCACCATACTGACTTTCAGCCCGGCCGCCGTTTTCGGCAGCTGTTTCGCCAGCTGTGGGTCAATCCGATAATCCAGCCGTGTTGCCTCAAATGTCCGGAAACCGGGCCTCTGAAAGTCCAGGGGAAGATCCAGGTTGGGCGGTACGTCGGCAAAGCGCTGGATCCAGTAATCGTTGTCCTGATTACTGATTTCCCGGGAGTCGACCAGTTCCGCGTAATCGAAAAATGAAATGTCCGCTCCGACGTCATCGGTGCCTGCACCTTTGTTGCCATATGACTTTGCGAGTTCGGTGAGCATCAGCCCGATTGACCAGCCGTCACAGACGATGTGGTGCGCGGCAAAGATCAGCTCGTGGGTTGTCCCGTTGAGCTTCTTGAGCCAGGCATAAAACAGGGGCCCTTCTTCCAGGTTCATTGGGGAAATTGCGATATTCTTCCAGAGGTCGCGGATGATCTGGTCCTGCTCATCTTCCGGGTAGCCACTGATATCCTCAAACTCAAGCTCGAACGGAGCAGTCTCATGGAGGCAGATTTCTGTGCCGTTTCTGGAGAACGTGGCCCTCAGGATGTCATGCTTTGCGATCAGTGCGTCGAAACACCTGCGCAACAGATCGACATCCAGGTTTCCGTTCAATCTGACCGACACGGCTTCGTTGAAGGCAGTATTCGCAACGTCGCCCAGCTGGGCCGACGCAATGATTTCCCGTTGCGGTCCTGTGGCCGGAGCGACTCTCAGCAGTTCGCCGCCGGCAAAGGGGTTGAAATTGGCGGAACTCATGGACGACCCACCTCCAGGAACGCACCTTTGTTGTCCGGATCTTCTATGAAATAGGCCGGTTCGCCATTCTCGTTTTTGCCCAGCCTGGCACCGGCCGGAATGTTGGCCTTTCCGCTCAGGAATTTCTTGGCAGCAACCTGGTCACCTTCGAGCAGGCCGTTGACAATCAGGTTCGCAAGCGCTGATTTGAACGCTGACAGGATCTGTTTGATGTCTGCGTCCGAGTGCTCGGTGGTCAGGAAATTTGGCCGGTACTGCTGGATATGAATACCGTCCAGTACCATCGACAGGAAGAGCAGGTGCCCCCACTGGGCTGATGCCGGAACCGAGATATAGAACAGCGAGGCAAACTCTTCGAAGCTGACATCGGCTTTCAGTTGCTCGATGAAAGCCCTGGCCTCCTTTGCCATGGCGGTGGTTCTTTCTTCCAGCACCGGATAGATGTGTTCCCCTTCTTCCTTGATTCGGGTCAGCACGGCCTTGGCAACGGCAAGGGCCAGCGGGTGCCTGACAAAGGTGCCGGCAAAGAAGGTAACGCCTTGCTCAGGGATGGAGTCGTCGCCATACTGCCACTGGCCGCCGTCCATCGCGTCAAGATACCTGGCCTTGCCTGCAATGATGCCGATCGGGTAGCCGCCGCCGACTACTTTCCCATAAGTCGTCATGTCCGCGTCGATGTCGAAGCGTTTGCGTATGCCGCCCGGTCCGGCCCGGAATCCGGTCACCACTTCATCGAGGATCAGGGCCACACCATTCTGCTCTGTAATCCTGCGCAGTTCCTGGATGTATTCCTTGCTGTGGAACTGGGGCTTCCTGCTCTGCACAGGTTCCACGAGCACCGCGGCCAGTTCGTCACCGAGTTTGCGGATTTCCTCGATGCTGCTCTGCTCTCCCCAGGGCAGGAGAATCATGTTGGCAGTCGCCTCCTTCGGAATCCCCGGTGCGGCAGGCAGTGCCTGGTGGTTCTTGCCGGCACGCATCACCACCTCATCGTGGATGCCATGGTAGGCCCCCTCAAATGCCACGACTTTGGTCCGTCCGGTGACCGTTCTGGCGACCCTCAGGGCTCCTACGTTGGCCTCCGAGCCCGTGCATGCAAATGTGCATCTTTCGCTGCCAGTGAGTTCACAAACCAGATCGGCCACCTCGCCGGCAAGCGGTGTCTGGGGGCCGGTTTCCACACCACGATCGATCTGGGCCTTGGCGGCATTGGAAATGAAATCCGGCGAATGGCCGAACAGGATCGGGCCGAAACCATTGGAGGTGTCAATCAGTTCGTTGCCGTCGATATCCCAGAGTTTTGATCCCTTGGATTCCACGGTGACGATCGGGAAGATGATTTCTTTCCAGGCCGGGTTGAACCCGGAAACGCTGCGTGGGTCCGCCAGGTGTTTCCGGTGTTTCTGGGTATAGCTCTTGGACCCGGCAAACTTTTCCTGATATCTCGCCATCAGGCGGTCCACCCATTCCCGTTGGGCTGATGTGAGTTCGATCTTGGTTCTTTCCCTGGTAATCCGAGTGCCCGGGGTGTGGGAGGGTTTGTCCTGGGATGGTGCCGTGGCATCCGCTGTGGCTGTATCCGGTTTGTCCGGTTCGGCCTGGCTTGCCTTTGCTGCGGTCGGTGCTTCGGCAGGTTGGGACTGAGAAACCTGTTGGCCCGCAGGCAAGGGGCTTCTGCCGAGCGCCTGCAGCTGGAGTTGCATGATCTGCAACTGGGCATTGACGATATCCTGAATGCTCCCATTGGATGCAGCGATTGGTGCCCCGAAATCCAGGCCGGCTGGCGGGTTCTGTGTTCCACTGGTGGTGTGGGCGATCGCTTCAGCGGGTGCCTGTGCTGGCTGGATGGTAACCTCGGGCTCCACCCGGGAGGCGATGTAGTCGGCAATCAGCGACAGTGAGGTGTAATCCTCGACCAGGTGGCGGAAGGTGATCCCGAGCTTGAATTTCCGTTCCAGCGCTGTGGCCACTTGGGTGAGCAGCAGCGAGTCAAGGCCAACTTCGCTGAACTGGGAGTCGGGGTCTGCATCACCCAGCTCATAGCCGGAAACATCTTCGATAATGGCCAGGACTTCAGCGCGTATTTTTTCAGAATGCTGTTTCGGATCCATTTTAACTTCCTGTGTTACTGGATTTGACAATGCTTTGGCAGCGGGACCAGAACTCTGCTGAACGGGAGCAGCGCTCCGGTTCACCGGATCCAGCCAGAATTTATCCTGGGAGAATGCATAGCCAGGCAGCCGTTCTTTTTTGACAGCCAGATGCTGGAAGTACCGATCCCAGTCCAGAGCCTGTCCATTGGCCCAAAGCTGGCCGATACAACGGTAGATGTCGTCTTCTGCCCTGTTATCGATCCCTTTATTCAGGAGAGCGGTGTACGCGTGAACGCCTTTCAGCTCTTTGTGGTAATTGGCAAGGTTTACCAGCGTATTACCCGGGCCAACCTCAACCAGACTGATATGCTCGCCGCTGTTCTCCTGTTTGAGGCGTACCGTCTGCAGTGCGGTGGAAAAGAGCACGGGTTTCCTGAGCTGTTGAGACCAATATTCCGGCGATACGGCTTCCTGATCCGAGAGTCGTGCGCCGGTCATGGTGGATATGATCGGTATTGACGGTGCATGCCTCTGGCTGTCGGCCACAAGTTGCTCGAACTCTGAAACGACGGGATCCATCATCGAAGAGTGGAAGGCGTGACTCGTTTGCAGAAGCGTGTTGGCAATTTTCTGACGGGATAACTCATCAGCAACGCTTGCCACCGCGGAGGGTTCGCCGGAGAGGACAATCAGGCCCGGTGCATTAATGGCGGCAAGCTCGGCCCTCTGGCCGACAATCGGCGCAATATCGTCGTAGTCGGCCCGGACAATGAGCATTTTCCCCGGAGGCATGCTCTGCATCAGGGCGCCCCGACTGGCAACCAGCCTGGTGGCATCTTCGAAGCTGAATATCCCTGACAAGGCCGCAGCCGCATATTCGCCGATGCTGTGGCCAATGAAGAACTCTGGCCTTACTCCGCGTTCTATCAGGTAACGGGCAAGGCCGTATTCCAGCAGGAACAGCGCCGGTTGAACGAACGAGGTCTGGTTGACCAGGTTCTCATCAGCATTTTGCTCATCTTCGCCCGAGAGTATGCCCCTGACGTCCACTCCGGTGGTCTGGAGCACAATTTCACAACCCCGGTCAAAGGTTTCCCTGTAGGAACTGCAGTTCAGGTAAAGCCATTGGCCCATGTTCCGTGCCTGCGTACCCTGTCCGGAAAACATGAAACCTGTGCTCGGGTCGGGGGAGGTGTCTGCTTTGCCCCGGGCTGAGAGAAAGCCGTTTTCGAGGTTGCCAAGGGCTTCAGGCAGGTCGCTACCGAATACGATTGCCCGATGTTCAAAATGTTTACGGCCATGGATGGAGGTAAAGGCGACATCTGAAAGGGCTACGTCCTTCCTGTCCTTGAAAAAATTGCGGTAACTGACAATCTGCCGGTCGAGCGCCTCTTTACTCCTGGCCGAGATCAGGATCGGAAACTTCCGAGACTCCTGCCGCATCTGGCCTGTGTTGCCTGGCCTGTGAGATTGCAAGGGAGCCACATACTCCTCAAGAATCACGTGGGCGTTCGTACCTCCCACGCCCAAAGAAGTGACAGCGGCCCGGCGGGGCGAGGGCAGTTTCCAGGCATCAACTTCCGAATTGACGTAAAAACGAGTCTTTTCCAGCTCCAGTTTTGGATTGGCTTTGTGGAAAAACAGCGTAGGCGGAATCCTGTTCTCGCGAACGGCGAGCGTACTTTTGATCAGGCTGGCCAGGCCTGCGGCATGGATTGCATGGCCGATGTTCGACTTGACCGAACCGATGGCACAGTCCTTTTCCTGAACACTCTCTTTCGAATAGCATCGTCTCAGAGACAGCACTTCAATGGGATCGCCAAGGGGCGTTGCGGTGCCGTGGGTTTCGATGAAGCCGATGGAGGAGGGTTCAATGCCCGCCCGGTCCAGGGCTCCCTGGTAGACTGCAACCTGACCTGCAACGCTCGGCGCGGTGAAGCTGGCTTTCTGCTCGCCATCGTTGTTAACCGCGTAGCCTTTAATCACGGCATAGATGGTGTCGCCATCCTTCTCGGCAAGATCCAGTCTTTTCAGAACAATGGCGGCTGCGCCATCGTTGAATGTTGTCCCTGTGGCTTCCTCATCGAAAGGCCGGCAATGTCCGTCCCGGGACAACATGCTGCCTTCCTGGTACATATAGCCGCGTTTGACGGGCGTCGAAATGGAAACGCCCGCGGCAATTGCCTGTTCGCACTGGCCATTGTCGATCGCTTCACAGGCCTGGGCGACGGCGACCAGGCCGGTGGAGCAGGCCGTGAACACGTTGACGCTGGGCCCCTTGAGGTTGAGTTTGTATGAGACGCGGGTACTGAGCAGGTCCGGTTCGTTGGCCAGGCCACAGTTCAGGACACCGTAGCTGTCAACCAGCTCCTTGTTTGGAAGAACGTATTGCTGGTAATAACGTGCCCAGTTCATGCCGGCGAATACGCCGGTCCGGTATTGATCATCACCCGGGGGAATCCCGGCATCCTCC
>JAAZVL010000303.1 GCA_018623515.1 Marinobacter sp. | reverse complement strand
GTTCTTCCACCGGGAATCCGGGCTGGCACTGGTGGGCGACGTACTGTTCCAGGGCTCCATCGGCCGCACCGACTTCCCCAAGGGCGACTACAACACCCTGATCCGGTCTATCCGGGAAAAGCTGTTCCCGCTCGGCGACGAGGTATCATTCATACCTGGCCACGGCCCCATGTCCACCTTCGGTCAGGAACGCGCCAGCAATCCGTTCGTCTCCGATCACCGGGGCTGAATCCAGCCCCATGATCTCTTTGAAAGGCGCCTGATCAGACCTGGAACGGCTCGGGATCGCCCTTGCCCACACGGGTCACTTCCGGCACATCCCCGGTGAAATTCACCACTGTGGTGGCTTCCATGCCGCAGAAGCCACCATCAATGATCAGGTCGAGCTCGTGCCCCAGAACATCCCGGATCTCCTCCGGATCGGTCATGGGCTCGGTTTCGCCGGGCAGGATCAGAGTGCTGCTCATGATCGGCTCGCCCAGCTCCCCGAGCAGCTCCTGGACGATAGCATTGTCCGGTACCCTCACCCCGATCGAGCGACGCTTGGGATGCATCAACCGGCGCGGTACCTCACTGGTGGCATCCAGGATGAAGGTGTACGGCCCCGGCGTGAAATTCTTGAGCAATCGATACTGGGTGTTATCCACCTTGGCATAAACGCCAATATCCGAAAGGTCCCGGCACACCAGAGTAAAGTTGTGCTTGTCGTCCAGCTTGCGAATCCGCTTGATCCGGTCTGCCGCCTGCTTGTCGCCCAGATGGCAACCAATCGCATAGGCGGAGTCTGTGGGATAAACAATCACCCCACCCCTGCTAAGAATCTCCACCGCCTGCTTGATCAGACGCTTCTGCGGTGTCTCCGGATGAATCTGGAAAAACTGACTCATGAACCCTCTCCCTGACCGGTTTTCATCGCCATAGCCGGATCGCCCTTCGACCCGCCCATACAATTCGGAGAATCCGGCGAAGCCTGGCCACTGGCCTCCCACTCCTCCGGCGTATACAGATGCAACGCCAGCGCATGAACCGGCCCTGCCAGCTCGTCTGCCAGCACCTTGTAGATGGTCTGATGCCGCTTCACCTTCATCTGGCCCTCAAAAGCCGGCGACACCATCGTCACCTTGAAATGGGTCTCCGAATTCGGCGGCACGCTGTGCATGTGGCTTTCATTTTCCACCTGAAGAATGCTTGCCTGGAAAGCATCCTTCAGTTTTGACTCAATGGCTTGCTGTACTTTCATCAAAGCACTCCAGTTACTTCAGTTTGTTAAATGGAGGCGACTGGCACGATGCCCGAAGCGGATGTGGAGGCAGCGTTCCCAAAAGTGTGTGTTGCCAGGGATGGCAACACCAAGCCCCCAGGGGTGAGCCAAGCGTTTATGAAGCGAAAGCTTCATGCGCAGGCGAACGACTGCAATCTGTGATTGCAGGCCGGACCCGGAGGGGGGTCACGGCGTCTTTTGGGAACGCTGCCTCCACAGCCGCCTCCCGCCAATACCGACAGTCTACTACACCAATCGAGAGCCTTGACACCAAGCCCCCAAACAGCCACATTCCCTCGCCAATCAGCAAACACCCGAAACCATGCACCTCTACATAGCCGAAAAGCCCAGCCTCGCCCGCGCCATCGCCGCCGCCCTGCCCGGTCCGCACCAGAAAGGCCAGGGCTGGATCCGCTGCGGCAAAGGCGAAGACGCCGCCACCGTGAGCTGGTGTATCGGCCATTTGCTGGAGCCCGCAGAACCCGCGCGCTACAACCCGGTGTGGAAGAAATGGCGCGCCGAAGACCTGCCCCTGATTCCCGAGCGCTGGGAAGTCACCCCGAAAGGCAGCGTCCGCCAGCAGTTAAAAGTACTCGAATCCCTCATCCGCCAGGCCGACACCATCGTCCACGCCGGCGACCCGGACCGTGAAGGCCAGCTGCTGGTGGATGAAGTACTGCGTTATGTGGGGACAAGCGCTCCCGTGCAGCGGCTGCTGATCAACGATCTCACGCCCTCAGCCGTGGCCAAGGCCATCCGCAGCACCCGCGACAATCGCGAGTTCCGGCGCCTGTCCCATTCCGCCCTGGCACGGCAGCGGGCGGATTGGCTCTACGGCATCAACCTCACCCGGTTCTACACTCTCAGCTACCAGCAGCAGGGCGAACAGGGTGTGTATTCCGTGGGGCGGGTACAGACGCCAGTACTGGGCCTGGTGGTGGAACGGGACAACACCATCGAAAACTTCGAGCCCAAGCCCTACTTCCGCATCGAAGGGCAGTTCCGGGCCCACGAAGAGGGTGCCGATCCGAAGCCATTCAACGCCCGCTGGCTGCCGGACGAGCAATTCCAGGACTACCTGGACGAAGAGAACCGCCTGATGAGTCGGGAGGTGGCCGAACAGATCGCCGCCAGCGTCCAGGACCGGCCAGGCACCATTGTCGAATCCCGCTTCCGGGACCGGCCCGAAGCACCGCCGCTGCCACTCTCCCTCTCTGCCCTGCAGATCGAGGCCGGCCGGCTGTTCCGCATGGGTGCGAAAGAC
>JAAZVL010000106.1 GCA_018623515.1 Marinobacter sp. | reverse complement strand
GCACCTTCCCGATGCAGCGCTGCCATACGCTCGAAATGTTCGTCCTTCAACATCCCTTTTTGAGGGAAGACAAGTTGGTAGATCGGGTCGTTGGGTACATTGTCCCAGTTGATCAGTTCGTTGATCACGTACTCGTTGACCCGGAATGGCAGCACGCTGGCTACCACTTTCATTTCAAACAGGGTCTCTTCGGGGAGATTCTGGATGATGTCGATCTTGTCGAGCTGGCGGTCGGTGTAGACCTTGAAACGCCGTTCCTCGAACTCCGTAACGGGAATCCGGTTCGGAAAGGTGACGATGGAGTTCATAGATCGCCCTCTGTTGTTGCCAATGACTGAAAAAGTGGTCGGACCACTTTCCCGCTGGTTAAAAATCGGGCAGGCAAGTATACATAAATCGGAATTTATTTTCAGGTCTAATTAAAAAATGTCGCCACGAGAGGGTGGGGCGACCAAGCAGATCTCTTAAAAGTCTCTGAATTTAAAGTAAAAATGACTCGAAGGAGGAGCGGGGTGAGCTTTGGATCGTTTAGTAATGCTATGAATTTACGGTGTGTTCGGAAAACTACGACCTTGGTCTGATTCTGGTTGTGTGGTGGTCTGAAAAAGGTCATTCTTGCGTAAGTAACCGCAATGGAATGTTGTTCGAAGGGTCATATGGGCCCATTTGATTGCGTTGCTCAATCAAAATGTAGTAAAAATACTACAACTTCGGGCGCATCAATGTGAGCGCGCTTTCGAATTCCTGGCTGGCCGCGGGCCAAAAGCCTGATTTCACAAGGCCTGCCGGGCAGGAAAACTTTGAAAGCTGTTCTATGCTTGGTGGAGGTTCCATGTACTGTCCTGCAGTACCGCCATCAGGCTGATACACCCATAACAATTACTCTGCATTTCACGCAGCTTATCGACACCGTATGCGCAGCGGCTGCTGATCGTGGCCCGCGCTGCACCTTTTGATGCCAAGGGGAGGGTTTGATGTACCAGGACGATGATCCCATTGAAACCAGTGAATGGCTTGACGCACTGGAATCTCTGATCGAGAACGAAGGCGTTGAGCGAGCCAAATACATTCTGGAGCGACTCTCCGAGCGCGCCAGCCGCGATGGCACCGAGTTGCCGTATTCCATCACCACGCCGTTCCGCAACACCATTCCGGTGATCCAGCAGGCCCAGATGCCGGGCGACCTGTTCATGGAGCGTCGTATCCGTTCCCTGATCCGCTGGAACGCCATGGCCATGGTGGTCCGCGCTAACAAGCGTCCGGGCGAACTTGGCGGCCATATCTCCACCTTCTCTTCGGCAGCCACGCTGTACGATGTGGGCTTCAACTATTTCTTCCACGGTGGCGACGAGAAGCGAGAGTCCGACCTGGTGTATTTTCAGGGGCACGCGGCGCCGGGTATCTACGCCCGTTCTTTCCTGGAAGGCCGTTTCGATGAGTCGCAGCTGGACAAGTACCGGGAAGAGGTGGATGGCGAAGGCCTGTCTTCCTACCCGCACCCCTGGCTGATGCCGGATTACTGGCAGTTCCCCACGGTTTCCATGGGTCTTGGGCCGATCCAGGCCATTTACCAGGCCCACGTCATGAAGTACCTGCACAATCGCGAGCTGATCGACATGGACGGCCGCAAGGTGTGGGGCTTCCTGGGTGACGGCGAGTGCGACGAGCCAGAGACCCTGGGTTGTATCTCCAAGGCGGGTCGTGAAGGCCTGGATAACCTGATTTTCGTGGTCAACTGTAACCTGCAGCGCCTCGATGGCCCAGTCCGTGGTAACGGCAAGATCATCCAGGAGCTGGAAGGTGTCTTCCGTGGCGCCGGCTGGAACGTGATCAAGGTGGTCTGGGGCCGCATGTGGGATCCGCTGTTCGAGAAAGACGAAGACGGCATCATGCAGCGGGCCATGGACGAAATCTGCGACGGCGACCTGCAGAACTACGTGTTCCAGGGCCCGGCGTACACCCGCAAGGAATTCTTCGGCAAGTATCCGGAACTGGCCAAGCTGGCGGAGAACCTGTCGGACGATGATATTGCCAAGCTCAACCGCGGTGGCCACGATCCCTACAAGGTCTACGCGGCGTATCACAAGGCCGTGAACCAGGCCAACGGCAAGCCGACCGTCATCCTCGCCCACACCATCAAGGGCTATGGTTTCGGTGCCGCGGGCGAAGCCCAGAACACCGCTCACTCCCTGAAGAAGCTGGACAAGGACACCCTGAAGGAGTTCCGCGACCGCTTTGGTGTGCCCCTGAAGGACGACGAGCTGGAAGAAATTCCGTACTACCGTCCGGCGCCGGACAGCCCCGAGATGGTATACATGAAGAAGCGCCGGCAGGACCTGGGCGGCTTCTATCCGAAGCGTCGCAAGGACTGCCAGCCGCTGCAGATTCCCGAGCTGGATATCTTCAAGCAGGTGCTGGAGGGCTCCAACGGCCGTGAAATCTCCACCACCATGGCGTTCGTGCGCATTCTCACCGCCCTGGTGAAGGACAAACGCATCGGCAAGCGCGTGGTTCCGATCGTGCCGGACGAAGCCCGGACCTTCGGTATGGAAGGCATGTTCCGTCAGCTGGGCATCTACACTTCCGAGGGCCAGAAGTACGTGCCCCAGGACCGTGACCAGATCATGTACTACCGGGAGGACAAGAAAGGCCAGATCCTCCAGGAAGGCATCAACGAAGACGGCTCCATGGCCGCCTGGATGGCCGCTGCCACGTCCTACAGCACCAACAATTTCCCGTTGATCCCGTTCTACGTATTCTATTCCATGTTCGGCTTCCAGCGGATCGGTGACCTGGCCTGGGCTTCCGGTGATATCCAGGCCCGTGGCTTCCTGATCGGCGGCACCGCCGGCCGCACCACCCTGAACGGTGAAGGTCTGCAGCACCAGGACGGCCACAGCCATATCCTGGCCAACACCATCCCGAACTGTAAGGCCTACGATCCGGCCTACGGCTACGAGATGGCCGTGGTGATCCGTCACGGCATGAAAGAGATGTTCGAGGAGAACCGGAACGTCTTTTACTACCTGACCATCGAAAACGAGATGTACGAGCAGCCGGCGATGCCGAAGGACTGCGAGGACGGCATCATCAAGGGCATGTACAAGTACGAGTCGGTGGAAACCAAGGGCCGCAAGAAAACCCCGCGGGTCCAGCTGCTCGGCTCCGGTGCCATTCTCAACGAGGTGCGTGCCGCCGCCCAGATGCTGAAAGACGACTGGGGCGTGGCCTCGGACGTGTGGAGCGTGACCAGCTATAACGAACTGGCCCGCGACGGCCAGCACGTGGAGCGCTGGAACCACCTGCACCCCGACGACAAGCCCAAGAAGGCCTACGTCACCCAGATGCTGGAGAAGCAGCAGGGTCCGGTGGTGTCTTCTACCGATTACATCAAGCTGCACTCCGAGCAGCTGCGGGCGTTCATCCCCAAGACTTTCATGACCCTCGGCACAGACGGCTTCGGCCGTAGCGATACCCGCGAGAAGCTGCGTAACTTCTTCGAGGTGGATCGCTACTACGTGACCGTTACCGCTCTGGCGGCTCTGGCCAAAGATGGCGAGGTCAAGCAGGAGCAGGTTCTCGAAGCCATGCGCAAGTACGGAATCGATCGCAACAAAACGAACCCGGTGCTGAGCTAAGGAGACCGCCATGAGTGAACAGGAAATCAAGGTTCCCGATCTCGGCGGTGCTGATGAAGTCGAGATCATCGAAATCATCGCCAGTGCGGGGGATTCGGTTGAGGAAGAAGATCCGATTCTGACCGTGGAATCCGACAAGGCGTCGGTCGAACTGCCTGCGCCCTTCAAAGGCAAGATCACCAGGATCACCGTCAAGGTGGGTGACAAGGTCAGCGAAGGCGATGTCGTGGGCATGATGGAAGTCAGCGGTGACGCCGGTGGCTCCGAGGAAGCTGCCGATGAGGAGCCGGAAGAACCGAAGGCTGAAGAGAAATCCGAGGCGAAATCGGAAGAGAGCAAGCCTGCGCCGAAGAAGAAATCCGGCGGCAGCCGCAAGGAGACCGTCAAGGTCCCGAATCTGGACGGCTTTGATAATGTGCCGGTCATCGAGATCAACGTCTCCGAAGGCGACACCATTGACGCGGATGATCCACTGGTGACGGTGGAGTCCGACAAGGCGACGATGGAAGTGCCGTCTCCTTATGCCGGCAAGGTCGAAAAGATCCTGGTGAAGGAGGGCGACAAGCTCTCCGAGGGTGACGATCTGCTGGAGATGACCATCGTCGAGGAAGGTGGCGAGGAAGAGGAAGCGCCGTCCGAGCCGGCGAAGGAAGAGAAAGCCGAAAGCAAGCCTGCAGAACAGTCGAAGCAGGAAGCCGCGCCACAACCCCAGGGCTCCACCTACGAGCCGCCGTCACCGGGCGCCAAGGTCCATGCCGGCCCGGCCGTGCGGAAGCTGGCCCGGGAGCTAGGTGCGGACCTGACCCGCGTGAAGGGCAGCGGTCCGAAAGGCCGAATCGTGAAGGACGACGTCCAGGCCTATGTTAAGGGGCAGCTGCAGCAGGCCCAGCAGGGCGGCGGTGTAGCCACCGGCTCCGGCATTCCGGGTGTGAAGCTGCCGGACTTCAGCCAGTTCGGCGAGGTGGAACGTGAGTCCATGTCGCGCATGATGGCGGCCACGGCTACCAACATGCAGCGCAGCTGGCTGAACGTGCCCCACGTGACCCAGTTCGACGAAGCCGACATCACCGAGATGGAGAGCTTCCGCAAGGCCCAGAAGGCAGCGGGCGAGAAGAAGGGCGTGAAGATGACCCCGCTTCCGTTCCTGCTCAAGGCCTGCGCGGCGGCGCTGGCGGAACTGCCCCAGTTCAACGTGTCCCTGGACATGGAGCGCAAGGAGGTGGTTCGCAAGAAGTACATCCACATCGGTATCGCGGTGGATACCCCGCACGGCCTGATGGTTCCGGTCATACGTGACGTGGACCAGAAGGGGCTGTGGGAGCTGGCGGCCGAAAGTGCCGAGCTGGCCCAGAAGGCGCGGGACAAGCAGCTGAAGCCTGCCGAGATGCAGGGCGCCTGCTTTACCATTACCAGTCTGGGTGGTATCGGCGGCACCGCGTTCACGCCGATCGTGAACACGCCGGAAGTGGCGATTCTGGGTGTCTCCAAGGCGGCGATGAAGCCGGTCTGGGATGGCAACGAGTTCCAGCCACGGCTGATGCTGCCGCTGTCGCTGTCCTACGATCACCGTGCGGTGAACGGGGCCGATGCGGCGCGGTTTACCAACACATTGACCCAGCTGTTGGGGGAT
The DNA here is from genome assembly GCA_018623515.1 of Marinobacter sp. Classification (GTDB taxonomy): domain Bacteria; phylum Pseudomonadota; class Gammaproteobacteria; order Pseudomonadales; family Oleiphilaceae; genus Marinobacter. Next base: position 4,020 of record JAAZVL010000106.1, on the reverse strand, counting down.
ATTCGGACCTTGCTGCTGTAACCGTTTAGCCCTGTGCTATGTGCCCTCCCAGCCTTCGAGCTGAGGGGGCGGCAAAGGCGGGCATACCTTTTCAGAACACGCTACAAGCACATCCATGTGGGCTTGTTTCGGGCCGTCCCTGGCCCTCAACAGTTCTGAAAAGGTATGCCCGCCTTTGTCGTTCTGGTTGCTCAGATACCCACGTAATGCTCCAAAGCTCAAATGTGGCTGGACATAGGTCCCGGGGTCAGAAGAACGCCTTCTTCTGACCCCATTCTTAGACTGATCCCCAAAGCTCGGACACTCCGGGGTCTGAAGAACACTTTCTTCTGACCCCATTCTTGGACTGATCCCCAAAGCTTGGCCATTTGACTCTAACATGGGGTCAGATGAAGGTTTTCATCAGACCCCAGAGTTGCGTCAGACCCTGGGGTTGGCCAACCGGTGTCGGGGGTTAGAGCGGATCGGAGCCCAGCGCCAAAACCTGGTGCTCTCCCAGAAACGAAAAAGCCCCGGCAAATGCCGGGGCCTTTCCGAGTTAACTTCTAAAAAGGAAGGATTAGAAGTTGTACTGCGCTGCGAACAGCAGACGGTTCGCGTCAGCAGAGTCGCCGGCAACGGTTTCCTGGTCGAAGTAACCGTATTCAACGCCCATCATGACGTTTTTAACGGGGGTCCACATATAGTTGACGAACACGTTCTGGTTGGTTTCAGCAATTGAATCGGGAGTGCCTGCTGCCACAGCGTCATCCAGATCCAGAGTCGTCATGCCATACGCAACGTTGATGCTGCTGCCGCCAGCCAGAGCCATGCTTACACCGACATTGCCGCCATAACCTTCGATGGTTTCGAGGCTGTCGCCATCTACATAAGCACTTGCGCCAAAGTAGTTGCTGCCGGAGCGCCACAGATAGCCGTTTGCACCATCAGTATAAGTGGCAGAGCCTTGTACTGAGAACATATCGGTCAGCTTGAATTTTGCGCCAGCGGATACCGCAAAGCCCATTGCGTTGTCGTCATTGGTGCCGTCGTCCGCACTAACTTGACTCACCACTGCAGAGGCAGCATAGCTCACGGCATCTGTAGAATCCTCAAACCGCGCGGTGAATGCGGGCATTGAGGTTTTGGTAAGTTCGCTAACCCCCGTTGGGTTGTCGTCCGCATCAATCTCATCGGAGTTGTAGACGATTTGCGAGCTTGGATCTTCAATAGAGAAGGACAGCGGGCCAGTGGTGTAACGGATCTGCTCGGTACGATCCCAGCTGCCGAAGCTACCAGCCACGCCGTCAAAGTCGAGAGTCGGGGTAGAGGCTACGAAGCTGATGGAGTTGGACCAGGTGCGACCAGCCAGAACGTTATTGTAGGTACCGTAGGCGTGACGCATGCGCAGGCTACCTGCACTGTTGCCGGTACCTCGGAAGTCGCCTTCAACGTTCACCATTACGCCAGAAGAGTGGTTGACTTTCACGCCAAGACGGCTTTGCTGTACATCAGCACCGAAGTGACCATCAATATCTTCGTTGGCGGGAGTAAAAGAACCTGCGCGAGTGGATACTGCGCGGTTGTCATCGATATCGTAGCTCATGTTCAGGCGGGCATAACCGTACAGGCTAGCATCGACATCATCGCCGACGTTCAGGGTCAGAGCGCCAGCTTGTCCCGCTACGCCCATCACAGCTACTGCTGCCGTCGCACGAATTGCCATTCTTAGTTTGTTGCTTTGCATCGTTGTTGTCTCCACACATTTGTTGTTGTTGGACCCACAAACAAGGTAGTTACGAATCCATGACAATTCAAATAAATTCGTCATTTATTTAGACGAATGTCTATAGTCGATTTTCGTTGATATACAGACATCTGCGGTTGACCTTTCGTCGTAATGGTGAGCAATGACCTCCCAAAGTAAAAACCTTGAAGACAACACCTTTGCGTTTCTGGATATCGAAACCACCGGAGGCAATTCGACCCATGACCGCATAACGGAAATCGGCATCCGGTTCTGGCGGTCCGGGGCGGTGGTGGAGGAGTGGCAGACGTTGCTCAACCCGGAAACCCGGATTTCTCCGTTTATTGAACGGCTTACCGGCATCAGTAATGACATGGTGGCGGAGGCCCCTTTGTTCGGGGAGGTGGCCGATGAGCTGGAAGCGCAGTTGAAAGACTGTGTGTTCGTGGCCCACAACGCGCGCTTTGATTACGGGTTTATTAAATCCGAATTCCGGCGTCTGGGCCGGATGTTTTCGGCCCGGGTGCTGTGCACAGTGAAGTTGTCCAGAAGGTTGTATCCGGAATTCCGGCGTCACAACATGGATGCGCTGATCGCCCGTCATGCCCTGGCGCAGGTTCAGCGCCACCGCGCAATGGGCGATGTGTCCGCGATGCTCGCATTTTTCGAGCACGCCCGGAAGGAACATGGCGACAAGGCCATGGAGGAGGCAATCCGGGAATTGCTGCAGAAGCCAAGCGTGCCCTCGAACCTGCCGCCGGGCATCATGGATGAGTTGCCGCGGGTGCCCGGCGTGTACCGCTTCTACGGTGAGAACGATGTGCTGCTATACGTCGGCAAGAGCACCAATATTGCCCAGCGGGTCGCTTCCCACTTTTCCGGGGATCACAATTCCAGTCGCGGCGTACGAATGTCCGAAAGCCTGCGGAGGGTAGAGTGGACGGAAACCGCCGGCGAGCTGGGAGCTCTGCTGCTGGAACTGAAGCAGATCAAGACTCTCAAGCCCATGTTCAACCGGCGCTCCCGGGCAGCGAAGAATCTCGTGAGTATCGAGCTGACAACCAACGGGGCCGGCTACCTGCAGGCAAGATTGGTGCGGGAAATCGAAGCCCGCCGGCTCGGGGATTATTTCGGCTTGTTTCGCAGCAAACGGGATGCGGAACGCGCGCTCAGCGGCATCGCCGCCAAGAACGACCTGTGTAACCAGTTGCTGGGGCTGGAGCCCGAACAGGAAGGCCCCTGCTTCCAGCGTACCCTCGGCCGCTGCAAGGGCGCCTGCGAAGGGGAGGAGGATGTTGTGCGGTACAACCTCCGAATGCAGATTGCTTTCCACGGCCTGCGCCTGACAACGTGGCCCTGGCAGGGGCCGGTCGGAATCGTCGAGCGCAACGAGAAGGCCGGGCGAACCGACATCCTGGTGGTCTACAACTGGATACACATCGCCACCGTGAATCACGAAGACGAACTCCATGACCTCTCCCTGAACGGCCAGGCCGTGACCTTTGATCTGGATTCCTACAAACTGTTGGTCAAGACACTGATGGGGCGCGACGGACAGTCCAGGCGCCTGATCGAGTTACCGCACACAGGTACTCCGGATGTGCTTATGCCCTGAGTGGCGTATTATGGAACCGTCCGCATTCGTACCTAGTGCGAATCTGAAACATTGCCTGCTATGTTAAAGGTTTAGATCCCGCTGAGAGAGATTTATGAACAAAGAGCCCGTTTCCCGCGAACTGTTTGATGAAGTCATGGTGCCCAACTACGCCCCCGGAAGCATCATCCCGGTGCGCGGTGAAGGCTCCCGCATCTGGGACCAGGAAGGTCGAGAGTTCGTGGATCTCCAGGGTGGCATCGCCGTAACCTGTCTTGGCCACTCCCATCCCGGGCTCATCGGCGCTCTCCAGGAACAGGCCGAGAAAATCTGGCACCTGTCCAATGTCATGACCAACGAACCGGCCCTGCGCCTGGCCAGGACCCTGTGCGACCTCACCTTCGCCGAACGGGTATTCTTCGCCAACTCCGGCGGCGAAGCCAACGAAGCCGCCTTCAAGCTGGCACGCCGTTACGCGTGGGAGCACTACGGCCCAGAGAAGAATGAAATCATCTCGTTCACCAACTCCTTCCACGGCCGCACCCTGTTCACTGTCAGCGTCGGTGGCCAGCCCAAGTACCTCGAAGGCTTCGAACCGGCCCCGGGCGGCATCCACCACGCCGAGTACAACAACCTCGACTCCGTGAAGGCCCTGATCTCCAAAGAGAAAACCTGCGCCGTAGTGGTTGAACCGATCCAG
>JAAZVL010000302.1 GCA_018623515.1 Marinobacter sp. | reverse complement strand
CACTGCCCCGGCCATAGGCACCGAATAGTGGGACTCGAGCATCTCATGGCTGTTGGGACACAGGATCGCAACCGTGTCGCCGGGAGCAATGCCCCGGACCCGCAGGGCATCCGCCATCTGCCGGCAACGGCGAAAAAGGTCCCGGTAGGAAAGGCTCATGTCATCGTCGATGACCGCCCGTTTGTCCGGGTAAACCCGCGCCGAGCGCTGCAGCAGGGTCAGCGGTGTCAGGGCGGAATGGTTGGCGGCGGTCTTGTTCAGGTTCTTGTACTTGTTCATATCGCACCGTGTTGGACTGTCCGGATTACTTCAGGAAGCCCGGATTGTTGATTCGCAACCGGGCCTCCGTCATGCCCTTCAGAACCGATCTCAGTTCCGGATCATCGCCATCGAGGCTGCGTTCGCGGAGGGCCCGGGCCAGGGTCTGCTCACCCTGTGATGGATCATCCGACAGCTGATGTGCGGCGAGGAACCGGGCCAGCAACCCGTCGGTGGCTTCAGGCTCACCCTGCTCCCGCTGCTCAATCTCCCGGATGGCCATGCCCATGGCGTTGGCAATCATCAGGGCCTGGTATTTCTGCTCCCCCGCCAGTCCCGGCACCAACGAATCCAGGAGTACCTGGCGGGCCTCGGCCAGCAGATCTTTCGTATTCGGCTCGTTGATCATTGCCCTTCCTCCAATTCCGGAATCTGGTTCAGCAGGTCGTATTCCATCTGGGCCACCATGCGACCGGTCAGGGCCAGTTCCAGCGAACGCTGTTCTCCGGACATATGCCGGCGGGCCTGCTGCAACGCGATCAGGGCCCAGCGCACCAACGCCATGACTTCCCAGTAGCTGACGGTGGCCGGATCAACGTCAGCACCACTGACTTTCCGGTAACTGTCCAGCAGGTCCTGCTTGTCTCCCACACCACCGACTTCCCGGTCATTACCGCCGAAGCGCCAGCTGCGGCAACAGAGCCAGCCCAGATCCTCGCAGGGGTCACTCCAGGCGGCAAATTCCCAGTCCAGGACGGCGGTCAGCTCGTCGCCATCCACCATGTAGTTACCGGTCCGGAAATCGCAGTGGCACAGCACCGTAGGGCCCGGTTCCGGCGCATGATCCTCGAGCCAGTTCAGGGCCCACTCCAGCACCGGATGCGGCTCGCCGATTTCCTCCAGGTAGCGGCGGTAAAGCGCCACCCGGCTCAACGCCGGATTGTTTCCTGCCGGCATCTCGAGAAAATCCAGCCCCTCCACCGGTGGCCGCACCGTGTGCAACCGGGCCAGTTCGGCGCCGAGCCGGCGCACGAGGTGCCGGCGCTGATCGCCGGTAAGATCACCCTTGACCAGCTTGCGGGGCGAGGCGCTGCCGGAAGCCCTGGTCATGACATAGAAGATGCGGCCACTGACGTCGACATCCTCGCACAACCACAGCGGTTCCGGAGCCGTGACCCCGGCTTTGAACGCGGCCTGCAACACCCGGAATTCCTCGGGCCGGGACAGGCTTTCCGCTACTCCGGACGGAGCGTCCTGGCGGACCACGAATTCCTGCCGGCCCGGCCGGTCGCCACCCTCCAGCTCCAGGGTCAGACCAAAGTTATCCTGGATGGCACCTCCGGACAGCTTGTCGAACTCGATGACCCGAGCGCTGCGGGCACCGGTCTGCCGGGCAATAAAGCGGCTGAAGGTGTCGGCCAGGGCAGACATCAGGGCTTCACTCCCCAGTGCCAGAAGTCGGTGCGCTCGGCCAGCAACAGTTTCGAGAACACCATCTTGTGCACTTCCGAGGCGCCATCCACCAGGCGCGCCTGGCGGGCATAGCGATAGATCCACTCGAGCGGGGTGTCCTTCGAGTAACCCCGGGCACCACACAGCTGGATTGCCGTGTCCACCGACTTGTGCAGGGTATCGGCCACGGCCACCTTGGCCATGGACACTTCCTTACGGGCAAAGTCGCCCTGATCGAGCTTCCACGCGGCGTGCATGGTCAGCAGCCGGCCGATCTGGATCTCCATGGCGGCCTCACCGAGCAGCCACTGGACGCCTTCCCGCTGGGCCAGGGTCTGCCCGAAGGATTCGCGCTTCTCCACATAGTCGGTGGCGATTTCCAGGGAACGACGGGCCAGCCCCAGCCAACGCATGCAATGGGTCAGGCGGGCCGTGCCCAGACGGATCTGGGTGACCTTGAGGCCGTCACCCACCTCCATCAGCCGGTTCTCGTCGGGGATCTCCAGGCCGTCGAAGCGGAGTTCACAGTGACCGCCGTGCTCCTCCGGGCCCATGATCGGAATCCGCCGGACCACTTCCCAGCCCGGATCGTCCTTGTGGAACATGAAGGCGCTGAGCCCCTTGCGGGTGTCGTCGGACGTGCGCGCAATCAGGATGAAATGGGACGCCTCCCCGGCTCCGGTGATGTAATGCTTGTGACCGTGGATGACCCAGCGATCACCCTTGCGGGTCGCGGTGGTCTGCATCATGCCCGGGTCCGAGCCGCAACCGGG
>JAAZVL010000105.1 GCA_018623515.1 Marinobacter sp. | reverse complement strand
TCAATTCATAAGCACCGGGTTGATCCCATATAGCTCTTCTGTACGCGATACCAGCACCGAAAAGCACTGAGAACAAAGCTAAAGATTACTCACCACGGAGGCCGCCACGAATCGACTCGTCCACCAACCACCGCCGTAACGTCTGAATCCCACGCTCGTGCCGGCGGCTGGTCTTCCAGGCGAAGTAGAACTTGTCGCCAGTCACCACCGAGTGGGCCGGTAACCGAACGAAATCCTCCGAATCCTTACGGGTACTGAGCATGTAATCGTTAGTCAGCGCGATCCCCTGATGGAACCTGGCCGCCTCAAGCGCCAGCAGCATGTGACTGAAATGCTGGATACGCGCACCCTCGGGAATTGCCCGATCCACGGCCTTGTACCACACCTCCCAGTCACCGGCCGGCTTTTCGAAAATACTGTGGGTCGACAACAGCGGAAACCGCGCGACCTCATCCGGCGTCAGTGTCTCGTTATCCGCATCGGCGCCCTCACGCCCCAGTTCCCGCCGGATCTTCTGCCAGTAATCCTGACTGCACACCGGGAACAGCTGCTCCACATACAACAACTCATAACTGTAAGCCGCGGAATTTTTATGCACGGTGATAAAACAGTCCGCTATCCGATCCGACAGCTGCGGGTTTTCACTGCTCATCTCCAGCGCCAGATCAATCTGCGGGTGCAACCGCTGTAAATCCGGTAACCGGGGTACCAGCCAACGCACTGCAAACGAACTGAACACCGACAACCGGATCCGGGATTCCTCGTGCCCCAGCAATTGCTCACTGGCCCGTTCAATCTGCAACAGCGCGGAACTGACCGCATCCAGATACTGCCGGCCCTCTTCGGTCAGTGTCAGCGTCCGGCCGCTCCGCCAGAACAACTGCTCACCGAGGTAGGTTTCCAGCTGTTTGATCTGGTGGCTCACGGCACTCTGGCTGACCGCCAGTTCCTCGGCGGCATGGGAAAAGCTGTTCAGGCGGGCGACAGCCTCGAAGACCGGGAGTGCTTTCAGGGGTGGCAGCTTCATTATCTAATTTTCTAATTGCTTAACAATAAAGATCATTTTATCGGATATTAAAACTTAAATAGACTTCCACTGCGAATTACGGGAGCGCGGAGAGGGACCCGCTTCCGAAAATGCTCGGAGCCATGGATGGCGGAGAGCAAGCGTACAGGGACGTACTTGCAGCGGTTTTCGGAAGCGGGTCCCTCTCCGTGCTCTTCCACGGAGCCGAAGTTTTAGGGAGGTCGAGTACATGTCAGGCAAAACCGTAAACAGCGCCATTCTCCTGCTGGTCATCGGCAACGCCATGGCCATCGCCTCGGACGTATTCATCAAACTGCTTGAACCCGGCGCCCCGGTATTCCAGTTTGCCTTCCTGCGCTGCATCCTGACCCTGTTGTTCCTGCTGCCCCTGCTCGGCCAGCTGAACCGCCAGCACCTGTTCGCGGGCCTTGGCATCCACACCGTGCGCGCCCATATCCACCTGGCGGGCATCCTGTGCATGGTCGTCGCCCTGGGCAACCTGCCCCTGGCGACCGCCAACGCCATCTTCTACGCCGCGCCCATACTGGTCATGGTGCTCTCTGTATTCCTGTTCCGGGAAAAACTGACACCCCTGAGTGTGTTGGCGGTATTCAGCGGCTTCGCCGGCATCGTCGTCATCCTGCGCCCGGTGGAATTCAACTGGGCCGCCATCGCCGCCCTGGGCTCCGCGTTTGCCCTCGCGATCAATGCGGTGATGGTGCGCCAGTTGCCCAAACAGCAGTCCACCGTCCACAAACTGTTCCTGAACTACCTGCTGATCCTGCCAGCGGCGGGCGCCCTGGCCTGGTGGGAAGGAGCCGCCTGGGATGCCGGCATCCTGATCAGCGCCTTCGGCTCCGCCCTGTTCATCCTCGGGTACAACATCACTGTGTTGCTGGCCTACCGTCAGGTGGATGCCAACCAGGTCACCAGCGCCGAATACACCGGCCTGATCTGGGCGGTCGCCATCGGCTGGATCTGGTTCGGAGAAGCACCGGACCTCTGGTTCCTGGCCGGCAGCCTGATGATTGTGGTGCCGCTGATCCTGATCGGTTTGCGGCACCGGCGCCGCTCACCGGCCCGGGGATTCAACCCCGCCACCCGGCGAGCCACGAAAGAAGAACCGAAGACCTGCTTCAGCGACGCGAATCCTCGATTAGCGCATGAGTGTCGCGAATGATCCGGGCAACCCGGTGCTCCGGCGGCAGGTGGTCGTCATACCGCAGGTCCGTCCGGTAGCCATCACGGTAACGGTAGTGATCGTGCCGGTCCCGGTAATGCCGATGCTTGTGCCGGTAGTCACGACGGTCATGGCGACTGTGATGGCGGTGATGGTGGCGATGATCCCGATCCCGGTATCGATGTTTCCGATGCTTGTGATGCCGCTCGTGGTGGTCCCGGCGGTAGTGGGCCTTCATGAAGTTCTTCTGAAGCCCTGGCGGCAGGGCCTTGCCCCGGTCCAGCTGCTTTTGGATTCCCGGCGGATGACCAAAGCCACGGTAATCATCGGCAGCAGCGGTGCCGGCAAAGCCAAGGGCAACCACCAGAAGACTGCTGATCCATAATCGTTTCATAGCTGTTCTCCCGTCCTGTTCAAGACTGGATCGACAACAACCCGGAGCCATTTCCGGGCTACCTGGCTTCAGGTTATCGAAGGAGAAACGAAAGTCAGCGCCCGGATCGGGGCTTTGCACAAGCTTTACTCGGGAGCGGGAGAACTTGACGTTTAACTGTCGGCGTTATCGACAGAACGCAGGTGGGACTCGATGGTGAAAGTATGGGTGCAGTCATCCCCGAGGGCCCGTAACGACTCCGCCAGGCGCAGCAGGTATTCGGAATTGGGACCACTGGGTCCGGAGGCCGATGCAATCTGGCGGGCAATATCCGCCTCCGGCGCCTCGCCCAGGAATGCCTCGTTATCCTCGGTGGCGATATAAACCAGACCCTCCGCATGGCTGCCATCGTCAAAGGTCATGGTGGTGGAAAACCGCAGGTAGCCGTTCTTCTCCCGCACATCGAGATACTCGAACACCTGGGGCGAGACCCGGTAAGCCATACCCTTGCACACCGCCCCCGGTTGCTCGATCAGCGTGACCACGCGCCCGGGCGCCTCCGGCGTGCCCCTGTGGTCATGGGAAGCCTGCCAGAACCGACGCGCCCATCCCCGGATAGAGGCAGGGCGCTTCTCCAGAAACGGGAAATCCACCTTGTAGATCAGCGAGCCGTAGCCGAACAGCCAGATAGCGTCGATGCCCTCGAAATTGAAGCGCTTACGGTTGTGTTCAATGGTGTTAGCAGACATGCAATCAAACCGGAATAATGCCGTGAACCGCTAGTCTAGGCCGTCTGGGTGCTGGCGATAAAGCCGGCAATGCCCGTCAGGACAATTTCCGCAGCCATGGCAGACAGAATCAGGCCGCTGATTTTGGACATGATATTGAGCCCGGTCTTGCCCAAAGCTTTCTCGAGGTAGCCGGACAGATGCAGCAACACCCCCAGGATCAGCAGCCCCGACACCAGACCCAGCAGGCCGCCGGCAAGCTGGGGCACCGCCTTCAGCTCGGCGCCATACACCATGATCGCACCAATGGTGGCCGGCCCGATCATCACCGGAATGGCCAGGGGCACCACGGCCACGTCATCCCTTTCTTCCTCGGGTAATCCGGTGGCGTGGTTACGGGTACCGCTGCTGACCAGGCTGACCGCGGTCAGGAACAGCAAACAACCGGCACCGATGCGGAAGGAGTTCAACGTAATGCCAATTGCATCGAACAGCAGTGGTCCGGCAAAGAACAGCACCAAGCCGAGGATAAAGGCGGACACGATGGCCCGGCGGATGATCGAGGATTTTTCGGCGGCCGGCAGCCCCCGGGTCAAAGCCAGGAACATGGTAACCACAAAGAACGGCGCCAACAGGAACAGGAAACGAATGGTGCTGCTCAGGTAGGTGCTGAAAAACGTCTCAAACATCAGGAAAGTCCGGCCGGAAAAAACGACAAGCATAGCGCCTGATTTCAATAACTTCCGTACGCAACAGAACGTACTCCTTCCCTATCGCCTCAAGTATTAAGCATAGGTACCTATACTTATGGTATTATTGCTAGCTATTTTTGGAATTATTGTTAGAAACTGAAAACCGGAGTCATTGTGATCACAGCCCCCCGAATTCTCTGCCCCCAACTGCGTGAACGCATCATGAGCGCCAAGGAAGCAGCGGCCCTGATTCCATCCGGCGTCAACGTCGGCATGAGTGGATTCACCGGAGCCGGCTATCCGAAAGCCATTCCCCAGGCGCTGGCGGAGCATATTCGGGAGCACCGCGACCGCGGAGAGAACTACCGCATCAGCGTCTGGACTGGCGCTTCCACGGCGCCGGAGCTGGACGGTGCCCTGGCCGAGGTGGACGGTATCGAAATGCGCCTGCCCTACCAGAGTGACCCGGTGTGCCGGCAGAAGATCAACGAAGGCCGGATGGAATACATCGACATCCACCTCTCCCACGTGGCCCAGCACGCCTGGTCCGGCTTCTTTGGCAAGCTGGACGTGGCCGTCATCGAGGTGGCCGGCGTGACCGAAGATGGCAAACTGATTCCCTCGTCCTCCATCGGCAACAACAAGACCTGGATCGACCAGGCGGACAAGGTCATCCTGGAAGTAAACCACGGCCAGAGTTCCGGACTGAAAGGTATGCACGATATCTACTACGGAACCGCCCTACCGCCGCGCCGCAAACCGATCCAGATGACCGCGCCGGATGACCGGATTGGCGAGAAATACCTGCTGTGCCCGCCGGAAAAAGTCATCGCCGTGGTAGAAACCAACGCCCAGGACCGCAACTCCCGGTTCAGCGACCCGGATGAGACCTCACAGCGGATCGCCGGGCATCTGCTCAAGTTCTTCGAGATGGAAGTGGAGAACAATCGCCTGCCGAAGAACCTGCTGCCCCTCCAGTCCGGTGTCGGCAACATTGCCAATGCGGTCCTGGCTGGCCTGAACGATGGCCCGTTCGAGAACCTGACCGCTTACACCGAGGTACTGCAGGACGGCATGCTCGCCATGCTCAAATCCGGCAAGTTGCGCATGGCCTCCGCCACCGCCTTCTCCCTGAGTCCGGAAGCCAACCGGGAACTGGCCCGGAACATCGATTTCTATCGGGAGCGCATCATCCTGCGCACCCAGGAAATCAGTAACCACCCGGAGGTCATCCGCCGGCTGGGCATCATCGCCATGAACGGCATGATCGAGGCAGACATCTACGGCAACGTGAACTCCACCCACGTCATGGGCAGCCGGATCATGAACGGCATCGGCGGCTCCGGCGACTTCGCCCGCAACGGCTACCTCTCCGTGTTCATGACCCCGTCCACCGCCAAAGGCGGCGCCATCTCCACCATCGTACCCATGGTCTCCCATGTGGATCACACCGAACACGATGTCCAGATCGTCGTGACCGAACAGGGCCTCGCCGACCTCCGCGGCCTGGCACCCCGCCAGCGGGCCCTCAAGATCATCGAAAACTGCGCCCATCCCGACTTCAAACCGAAACTGCTGGACTACTTCGAACGCGCCTGCGCCAGCGGCCGGGGTATGCATACCCCGCACCTGCTGGGTAAAGCGTTGAGCTGGCATCAGAGGTTTGAGGAAACCGGGCAGATGTGACAGGCGAGCGCCCACGCCTTTACTTTTACCCATAATGGGCATAAATTTACCCATTATGGGTATTTTATTGACGACGCCTAGATGAATCCGGAAACAGTGACACACCCCGAAAGCCGCAATATTGCCGACGCCCTCTTTTCGGCAACGCGGCAAAAGGTCCTGAGCCTGCTGTTCACCGAACCCGATCAGGATTTCTCCATCGGCGAATTGATCGAGAAAGCCAACGCGGGCTCAGGTGCAGTGCAGCGCGAGGTCACCCGCCTTGCCGAAAGTGGACTTGTGAGCGTGGAGCTCAAGGGCAGACAAAAGCGGTATCACGCCAACAAGAACGCTCCGGTATTCCGCGAGTTACGTTCGCTGGTCATGAAAACCCTTGGACCGCCGGATGTAATCAAGAAGGCACTGCAAACTATCGACAGTCAGCTGGAACTGGCGCTGATCTATGGCTCGGTCGCCAAACATACCGACAATGCCGACAGCGATATCGATCTGATGCTGGTATCGGATTCTCTTACTCTCGAGGATGTTTTCGCCGCACTGGAATCCGCAGAGCAAGAGCTTTCCCGTCCCGTGAATCCCACACTCTACACTAGACAGGAATTCGAAAAACGGCGGATACAGGACAACCCGTTTCTCCGCAAAGTGCTGAATGGACCGCACATCGTACTGAAAGGACTCATCAATGAACAAAGACCAACTGGAGAATCTGGCGAGGGTTCGGAAACTGCATCCTGAGGCACCAGACCCGGCAGAAATTCAGGGCCTGATTCGCTCCGGAAGCACCAGGCTCAGGGATGCCGGATTGGAATCCCTAAGCCTCGAAAGTCGCTTTGATCTTGCCTACAACGCCGCCCATGCTCTGTCTCTGGCAGCGCTGCGCCAGGCAGGCTATCGCTCGGACAGTCGCTACCTCGTTTTCCAGTGCCTCCAGCACACCCTTGATATGCCGTCTGCAAAGTGGCGAGTACTGGACCACGCACACCGCAAACGGAATCTTGCCGAGTACGAAGGTGTCGTCGATGTAGATAAGGCTCTGGTCCAGAGTCTGATCAGCGTTACAGAGGAAATCGAAGCTCTTATCCAGGCTTTGGCTGGCAACACTTAATCAGTTTCTTTTTCTGAGTTACCAGCCAGTCAACGGTATCCCGTGTTCTTCAAGATATTCGCCATTTTCGTCGAGGTAATCCCTGGTTCGATTCTGATAATGGGAGGGGTTACCATCGATCTCATTGGCTTGTAAGCGGGCGAGTTCGATCTCGTTACCAATTTGGTTCATCATCCAGATTACTATTTCTCCTCCCGGAGCAAGGCCAAACGTAAGGAAGTTTCTAGGTCTAGAAACTACACCGTGCAGTTGAGTTTTCTGAGGAGCCGGCACATTCATCCGCTCTTTCCACTCCTGCGGGATCTGAATTAGCCTTTGGTAAAATTTCTGCTCAGCAAGAGAAAACCACTGGATTGCAACGAAGTTTGGGAAAGGCTCCATGCGTCCGGCAATACCGGCAGGTCCATCAGGCCCCTTCCAGCAACAGCTCATAGTGCCTGCCGGATGGTACCAATGCCTCACCCCGGAAAGTTCAAACTCCAGATGCTCCACCCAGACGTCATAATGTTTCGGCGTCGCGAGGGAGAAGTACCAAGTAATATCGGGCTCTTTTTCCTTTAATACGCTGCACGCTGACAATATTGTCGCTGCAACTATGATCAATCCATTAATCACTCGCACTTTTACCCGTGCCTTCTGTTGTAGTGAATTGTACGCTCCCTAGATACCGATGGTCGCAGCGGATGCAGCCACTCTTGAAAGGGGAACTCAAAGCCAAGTATCTCACCGGCGATCAACCATTCAAGCGGGTTATAGTGGTCAGAATGGTGAATGTACCTCTGCTTAAGCCTTGCGTGATTTTCTGAAGCAAGCACTGGTTGTGACTCGCCAGTTGAGACTTGTTCAGAGAGCCGCTTAAATGTTGGACTTAGCTCATCGAGAATACTCATCGTTGGATCTGTTTCATCAACTTCGTCGAGTGGAATACCCAAGTCACTTGCCAACTGATGCATTAAACGAAGTCCCAAACGCGAGTATTCGCCTCTAACCTGTCGGCTCATGCGCAAGGAAATTTCCACACGGCCATCCGGCAACGGATGCCGATCCACCCTCGTCTCCAACTTCAAGTAGGGCAGAGTCCCGTCCGGTAATGGCAAACTGTGAGGTCCAATCCAATTCTCAGATTCCACAGTTTCGCGCAGACTCTCAAGATTATCCCATTCCATGGTTTGCCGTGGCGAACGAGTGTCACTACCTCGAACTATTAATGTTGGGTGTAGCAACAGTTCTTCAGTATGTAGATCTGGGTAACCTCCACCTATGTCCGAGTGAGCTCCCGGCAAGATTATTTCGCGAAAGTTGTCTGGCAAACTTCCATCTGTTGATTTAACACTATTCAGAGCAAAATTTGCCCGTTTCTCGTCAGCAGCGACCAGATGAACAACATGACCTACCTTATCCGGATCGAGGTAGAGCTCTACCGGGTTGTTATTATCATTACCCGCAGATAGATCAAGATTGGAGAAATTAACAATCCCGGCAACGGTATCGAAGAGACCAACAAATCGAACATTGACCGTGTCAGGCCAATTTAGAGCCTGACTACGAAATGCATTAGCAAGCTGTCCATCAGCCCCCTTCAGAATTTGCTGTGCGGCATGCCTTGCAGCTGCCGCTCCTCGGCTGAACCCGAATAAATCGACAGTAAGCTCGCTGACGCTCTCACCTCCGAGCCGGACTTTTGCTATCTCAGCAATGGTACGAAACAATCTTTTGACTTGTTCAGGAACACCTGTCTCACCAAGCCCGGTAGCAGCACCAAGTATTGAATCTTCCTTTCCACTCTTAGTGCCTGCTCCGGGTTCATAGGCCTTGATCGTCAGAGTCTTGTGCCCCTCCTGAATTTTTTTCTGCTCCCGGTACAAATCAAAGAGTTTCACCACATTGGTCGGCCCATTGGCATAACTCTCCCCCAACCTCATCGCCAGCCGGGTTCGACATTCCTCCAGGCGTTCGGGATCTTTCTTTACGGGATCTATACACTCCTCAATCAGCTTCTCGCGGAAAATCTCGATGTTATCGGCATTATTCAGCGTGCCGTCAGTAAACAACCCCACTACCAGATGCACGCCTTCCCGCTTGGATTCGGATGCAGAACTTTTTGCCTCGGTCGCGAGCGGCTGGACACTGGCCGATGCACCCAGCGGGAGCGTCAGCCGATGATCAGTGATTTCCTGCTGGCGGCCTCCATTGAACTCTGACTCGGCTGGACTTCCCTGATCGTTTCCAAAGCCGATGCCTTCACCACGACGCAGGTCCGAAGGTATCAATCCCTTGCGGTTCAGCTCCGCCACAGCGTGCTCAACACCCTTGATGTCGCGCGCGGTGATCTCGCAGTGCCAGGCTCCTCTCCTGTCATCGCGGTGATCTGGCCGCCAGGAAACCACCGGGCTCATTGGGCGATCCGAGCCAATGCCGGTATGGACGAGGCAAAGTTCACCCGTGGCAACGCGGGAGATCAGGTGTTGGTGCATCACCTCGCGCGGAGTGCCAGGCAGCATGCCCGGGAGTTCATCGAGGATCAGTGAGGAGTGGCCC
>JAAZVL010000301.1 GCA_018623515.1 Marinobacter sp. | reverse complement strand
GGGTAATTGTTGTCTTCACATCCCCGAGGTTGGCGGTTATGGAGATCATCCGCGTGGCATCGATAAAACGCCAGGCCTCTTCCCGACCCCCTCTGACGCGGAACGAAAGTACCCCGCCAAAGCCCTTTTGCTGTTTCTTTGCCAACTCATGCTGGGGATGGCTCTGCAGACCCGCGTAATACACGGATTCCACAGCATTTTGCTGCTCAAGCCACAATGCCAACTCTAACGCATTGTCGCAATGGGCGCGCATACGGATTGGTAACGTTTCAAGACCCTTATGGAAAACCCAGGCATTGAACGGGCTCATCGTCGGGCCCGCCGAGCGCAGGAAACCGTATACCTCTTCCATCAGCTTTTCCGGACCAACCACGACACCGCCGACACACCGGCCCTGACCATCCAGGTACTTGGTGGCGGAATGAATGACGATGTCCGCGCCGTGTTCCAGGGGCCGCTGCAGCACCGGTGTGCAGAAGCAGTTATCCACCACCAGGAGCGCATCGCTGGCCCGGGCAAGCCTGGACAGTTCCGCGAGGTCCGCCACTTCACACAGGGGGTTGGACGGGGTTTCCAGGAACAGCATGCGGGTTTCCGGGCGAATCGCCTGCTGCCACTCCTCGTAATTGGTCAGGCTGACAAAGGTGGTCTCCACCCCGAACCGGGCCAGGTACTTCTGGAACAGTACGTTGGTGGTTCCGAACACACCCCGGGAACAGATAACGTGATCACCGCTCTTGAGCAACGAAATGCACGTGCTGAGAATCGCGGCCATGCCCGACGCAGTCGCCACGGCACGCTCGCCCCCTTCCATGGCCGCAATGCGCCCCTCGAACGCCTGCACCGTCGGGTTGGTAAAACGGGAGTAAATATTGCCCGGTTCATCGCCACCGAACCGTGCCGCGGCCTGAGCGGCACTGCCATAGACGAAACTGGAGGTTGGAAAAATCGCGTCGCTGTGTTCCAGCTGGTCGGTGCGGAGCTGCCCCGCCCTCACGGCCAGGGTGTCCACGGACATGCCCTCCAGATCCGATTCCGGAATCTGAACGGTTTCTTCTCTGCGAAAGGTCATGGGCGTCTCCTGGCCAGGGTTTCCGGACAATCAGTCTTCATCGTTGTGAAGATCGATAATCCCGTTATCGGATGAGTCGCCACCGGACTTGCCGCGTTTTTCATCCTTCCGGAGATCCTCGAGCTTGTCCAGATAGGCCCGGTCGACGTCACCGGTGACGTAGTTTCCGGTAAACACCGAACATTCCCAGCCTTCAATCTGGTCATTCACATCGCTGACACAGGTAATCAGATCATCCAGATCCTGGTACAGCAGCCAATCGGCGCCAATCAGTTCCCGGATCTCCTCGATGGTACGATCGTGGGCAATCAGCTCGCTGGCAGACGGCATATCGATGCCGTAAACATTCGGGTAACGGACGGGGGGCGCCGCGGAGGCGAAATAGACATTCTTCGCGCCGGCATCCCGGGCCATCTGGACGATTTCCTTACAGGTGGTGCCCCGGACAATGGAATCGTCCACCAGCATCACATTCTTGCCCCGGAACTCCAGGTCAATCGGATTCAGCTTCTGGCGAACCGACTTCTTCCGCATTTTCTGGCCCGGCATGATGAAGGTCCGGCCAATGTAGCGGTTCTTGATGAAGCCTTCCCGGAACTTGACGCCAAGGCGATGGGCCATCTGCATGGCCGAGGTCCGGCTGGTATCCGGAATCGGAATGACAACATCAATGTCATGATTCGGGCGCTCGCGCATGACCTTTTCCGCCAGGGTCTCACCCATGCGCAGCCGGGCCTTGTAAACAGAGACCTTATCGATAATGGAATCCGGGCGGGCAAAATAGACGTGCTCGAAAATACAGGGATACAGATGAGCCTCATCCGCACACTGCTGGGTGTAGAGGGTGCCGTCGGTCTCGATATAAACCGCCTCACCCGGTGCGATATCACGGATCAGCTTGAAGCCGGCGGCACTCAGCGCCACGCTTTCGGAGGCAATCATGTATTCCTTGCCGCCATCCTCGGTCTCACGCACGCCGTAGCAGGCCGGACGGATCCCGTTCGGGTCACGGAAACCGATAATGCCGTAACCGGTAATCATGGCAATCACCGCATAGGCGCCCCGGCAGCGCTTGTGCACCGCCTTCACCGCGTAGAAGATCTCGTCTTTCGTCGGCGTCAGCTTGCCAAGCTTCTGCAGCTCGTGGGCGAACACGTTGAGCAGTACTTCCGAATCGGAATTGGTGTTGATGTGGCGAAGGTCGGTACGGAACAGATCCCGTGCCAGCTCGTCGGCGTTGGTCAGGTTGCCGTTGTGCGCCAGGGTGATGCCATAGGGGCTATTCACATAGAACGGCTGAGCCTCGGCGGAACTGGAGGTGCCGGCAGTGGGATAACGGACGTGGCCAATACCGACATTGCCCACGAGACGGCGCATGTGACGGGTGTGGAAGACATCCCGCACCAGGCCGTTATCCTTGCGCAGATAAAACCGCTCATCCTGAAAGGTAACAATGCCCGCCGCGTCCTGGCCC
>JAAZVL010000104.1 GCA_018623515.1 Marinobacter sp. | reverse complement strand
CCTGTCCCATATGGGGATTGCCGCCGACCAGTACATGCGGGCACCGAACATGCTGCTCGGGGTTGCCGAGATTCTGCAGGACGCCTTCAACTGTGAGAGCGGGGACGAGCCCCTCCAGCCCTGGCTGGCGCTTTGCGGTGGCAATGTCGGCCCCTGGGACGATATCGGTGCGCTGAATATCAACGTCCAGGAAACCCTGTCACCAACCTATGCCCTGGGGGTGATGTGGGAGCCGACGGACTGGTTCACGTGGGGGGCGAGTTACACCTCCGAAGCCGACATGAACATGAAGGGCACCTTCGAGATCGAGTACACCGACGACTGGTCCGGCTTCTGGCAGAGCGTCAACGGCTCGGTGCTCGGGGCGATTACCTCGGCGATTCTCAGCCTGCCATCCGGTGCGCCCCGGGAGGCGGGGAATGTCAGCATGGATCTGGTCTATCCCCAGCATTTCCAGACCGGCATCAGCGTGGATGTTCACCCGATGCTGACCCTCAACGCCGACATCGGCTGGACCGATTACGCCCAGTGGGACGCCTTTGTCTTCCGGTTCGACCGGAACCTGGAGTTCCTGAATGCCGCGCGGATTCTCTCACCGGACAACGCCACCCCCAATACCCTGCGCCTGCCGCTGGGCTTCAAAAGCCAGTGGAACTGGGCCTTCGGTGCCGAGCTGCATGTCTCGTCACGGCTGGACCTGCGAGCCGGCGTGGAAATCCGGGATTCGGTCATTCCCGACGACCAGCGCCAGGTCATGGCGCCGTTCGGTGGTGCCAACCTGTACAGCGTGGGTATGGGCTACAAGTGGGACAAGGACACCGAGATCGACATGAATCTCAGTTACCTGCACTCCATCGAAACCATTCCTGCGGATACCAGCTGTAACGTCAACTGCGATAACATAACCAATATCATCTATAACCCCTATGCCGGTCTGGACATCAAGACCTCGCTTCGGGTGGTGATGGCCGGTCTCAGTTTCCGGACGAAATTCTGATTAACGGTGCGGACACCGAAAGGTAACCCCTGTGACCCGAAAAGCCTGGTGCCAGATTCCGATAGTTGCTGCTCTTACCGCCGTGCTGGTCGGATGCCAGCTCGGCGGCGCGCCGACCGGTGAGCGGGAAGGGTACTTCACCTGGGTGGATGAGCAGGGGCGGGTACGTTATTCGCCGATTCCCGAGAAAACATCGGCCGGGAAAAGGGATAACGAGGCCGGGTCAGAGACACCGACGCCGGCCGGGGATTCGTCCGGCCAGGAGCCGGACAAGCCCCCGGCGCTCCAGCCGGAAGAGGAATACACGCTGGAAAACTACCCCGATGCCGAACAGCTGGCCCGTGACGGCTATGTCCGGCCCGGCGAGCCGAGGCCCTATTTCACCTGGCGGGATGCCGAAGGCAATATCCGGGTGAGTTACTATACGCCGGACACCCGAACCGATGTCCAGAAAGGGAGGGTGCCGCCACCGATTGAAATCACCCCTGCCTCCATCCACCAGCCCGGTGCCGCTCCGGTACCTGAGGCGCCTGTGGAGGGTTACGATCCGGACGCCCTGGCGATTATGGGTGTCGACGAGGAAGCCAGTTTCTTCAGTCAGTTTGCCGAGAGCTGTTGCCAGAACATCAGCACGCGGGAGCGGCAGTCCTGGATCACCGGTCGGGAGTTTGAAGTGGACATCAGCCAGGGAGCGGATAGCCATGATTTCAGCACCGGAGCCAGCCCCTTTGCGCTTGTTGCCTTGCCAGCTCCCCGGCAGTACCCCGATTTTGTCTTCCGATTGCGCTCTTTTGCCCGCGATGGGTTGTTCGTGCCGTCAATGGCCTTCCTGGATGAGCAGTTGCGTCCGGTCCGGGTAGTGACCGACCTGGCCATGGGATTTGAGCCCGAGAGCTGGCATTCCCGTGCCTACCTGCAAGCCTGGATCCCTGCCTTTCCGGCCCGGGGTGAGCGTTGGCTGGTGATTTTCACGCGGGCCGAGGATCTCCAGAGCCAGACCGTGGTGGAAACCCGGCAGGGCCCCAAATCCATCCCCCACGTCAGTACGGGCGAGCTTGGGCTCGAACTGGTTTCCGACGATTAGCGCTCAGTCCTCAGGCTGGTCCAGATCCAGCCAGGGCTGGGACAGCCAATAGAACCGGCCATCGCCGGCCGGATGGGTGCAGTTGTAGCGGAAGCGGCGGCTGTTGAAGGTTGCCGGGGCCTGGACTCTGATCACTCCATCCTCAACGGACTCTATGTCAATCCTGCCCATGCCCGAGGCAAAACAGGTCAGTCTGGAGGTGGACAAATCCTCCGGCAGCGTAAACTCGAGTACCGGTGGATTGTCGGTGATTACCCCATCAGGCAGGTCTCCCGCATCGACCGGAAAGGCGCGACTGAGCAGCTTGTCTTTGAGGCTGTCCAGGCGGCCATAGGCATTGGCCATGGGGAATCGCGGCAGCCGGGTCGGGGCCGAATATTCACCAATGGGTCCGGAGTGCTGACTGTAACCATACCAGCCCCGGTCCGAAAGATGATCCTCCAGGGCTGCATCGAATTCCCCGTAAGGGTAGGCAAACATCGGAGTGTCGACGCCCAGGCGCTGCTCCAGCTCCCTTTGGGCGCCATCAAGGCTGTGTTCAATCCTCTGCTGCCACTGATCCTTTGGTTCATCCGGTTTCCGGGCCAGGTGCCCGTGATCGGTGCTGTGATTGGCGAGGGTCACACCTTTGCGGCTCGCGAGTTCCTCCAGCTGGTCCCAGGTCATGTAGCCGGGGCGGCCGACGGCATCCGTATTGACGAAGATCGTGTAGGGGTAGTCCCGGGCCGCCAGCAAGGGTGCGGCGGTGGTATAGACCGATTCATAGGCATCATCGAAGGTCAGGGCGACAGAGTTCCGGGTGGCGCCTTCCTCCAGCGCCTTTCGTGTGCCTTCCAGCAGGGGGACCACCTCCAGCTCAAGCTCCCCGAGCATTTCCAGCTGGGCTTCGAACAGGGATTCGGAAGTGCTGGTGGAAGGCGGCGTGGCATCGCTGACGTGGTGATACTGGAGCACGACCAGGTCAGCGTGCACGAGTGGGCTGAGCGCCAAGGTGAGAAAAGCTAAGGCTGTATTTCTTGCTGACATGGGTTCCTCGGGTCTGTCGGTGAGTCAGGCCGAAAGCCGGAAGTGGGATTTGAGTACGGAAAAGGCTTGGTTCAGCTCCTGTACCGATGCCGTATCGCCCCCGCGGTCGGGATGCACTTCCATAACGGACCGGCGGAACTGTTGTTTGACACTGGCAAAGTCACCGGGAATGCGGTCAAAACCGAGTATCCGTGCCGCCTCGAGCAGCTCCGACCTCGCCGGGGCGACTGGTGGGCGCCCTGACCAGAAATCCTCCATCATCCTGCGGATGCTGTCCCCGGGCATTCGGTACTGGTCCGGATCAAGGTAGAAGCGCCGCAGCTCGTCCCTCTGATCGGGCAGCCCGGTGCCGGAAACGACAGACTGCGGTTTCAGCCGGATATCCAGTGGCGAGATTTCCAGGCTTTCGCCGGTCTCGGCCAGCTGGTCCCGGAGGCGGTAGAGCACGTGGAACAGCAGGAAATGCACCGGATAGAGCTTCTCCGGGTCGCGGAAGCTGACCTCGCCGATCAGTTCCCAGGGCGGCGCCTGCAGCGAGCGGATCAGCGCCAGCTCACTGGTGCCTCGGGGCATCTTGCGGAGTTCGTGTTCCACGGCCACAAGCAGGTGCTGGATCAGGTGATCGGGAATGGCGTCGGACGTCTCGGCATCCTTGTGATCGGTCAGGGCTGAACTGGTCATGGACGCTATAGTAGGGGAGAGTGCGGCTACAGGGAAGGTCTCCCGGATTCTCGCCGGAATGATCGGGTTGCAGTATATCCCTATCCGGTATCCTGTCCCTGAAACCCGGTGATGCGTATAATCGCACCCTCATTGATTTCACGAACGTGGTTGTTATGTCCGAAGCTATGATCGCCAATGCCGCTGACCAGTCGCCCGCTTCCGAGCAGGATCGGCGCCAGAAACTGGAGCTGAACAAACTGCAGAAACGTTTGCGCCGTGAAATGGGCCAGGCGATTGCCGATTTCTCGATGATTGAGGCCGGTGACAAGGTCATGTGCTGTCTGTCCGGTGGCAAGGATTCCTATGCCATGCTGGACATCCTGCTCAACCTGCAAAAAAGCGCACCGGTCTCCTTTGAGCTGATTGCGGTCAATCTGGATCAGAAGCAGCCCGGTTTTCCCGAGGAGGTATTGCCGGAGTATCTCGCTTCCCTCGGTATCGAATACCACATCATCGAGAAGGACACCTACAGCATCGTCAAGGAAAAGGTGCCTGAGGGTAAGACCACCTGCGGCCTGTGTTCGCGCCTGCGCCGGGGCATTCTCTACAACTTTGCTGAAGAGCACGGGGTTACCAAGATTGCCCTCGGCCATCACCGTGACGATCTCCTTGAGACCCTGTTCCTGAACATGTTCTATGGCGGCAAGCTCAAGTCCATGCCGCCAGTACTGCACAGTGACGATGGCCGCAACACCGTGATCCGGCCCCTGGCCTACGCCCGTGAGAAGGACATTGCACGGTATGCCGCGTTGCGGGATTTCCCGATCATTCCGTGCAACCTGTGCGGTTCCCAGGAGAACCTCCAGCGCCAGGTGATCAAGGACATGTTCCAGACCTGGGACAAACAGCACCCGGGGCGCCTGGAAACCATGTTCCGGGCCCTGTGCAATGTCGAACCGTCCCACCTGGCGGATCCGAACCTGTACGACTTCAAGGAAGGCAAGCGTCTTGGCGGCAAGCGCCAGGCCGTGGTTCAGTCGGCGGAGCCGGAAGCAAGCCCGGACTTTGGCCGTCTGGACGTGCTGAATATCTAGCCCCCGTCCTGATCAGAACAGGGGCAGTGTCCAGACTCCGAACAGGATGAGCAACGCACCACTGGCTTTGCGGACCGCCTGGTGCTTCTGCAGGCCGCGAACCCAATTGGCGGCATAGCCGGTTGCCAGCATGGACGGCAAGGTGCCCAGGCCAAAGAAGAACATGGTGAGGGCGGCGGAGGTAACGGTAGGCTGCAGCGCGGCCCACCCCAGGGTACTGTAGACCAGGCCACAGGGCAGCCAGCCCCAGAGTGCGCCCAGCGCCAGCGCCTGGCCCGGATGGTGGATCGGCATCAGGCGCCGGGTCAGGGGCGAGAGTCTCTGCCAGACCGGAGCACCGACCTTCTCCACGTAACGGATACCCTGCCACCACTGGCCCATGGACAGACCCATGAAAATCAGCAGCAGACCTGCAATGGTCCGCAGCACCATGCCGGCCAGGGTCCACTGGCTGGCGGCACCGGTACTGAGCACGGCGATTAGTGCCGCAATCAGGGTATAACTGCCGATACGCCCGAAATTGAAGGCCAGCAGCATCAGCGACTGGCGAAAGCGGAATCCCCGGCCCACCGGCAGGGCCATGGACAGGGAGGCACTGATTCCGCCACACATGCCCAAACAGTGGGTGCTGCCGAGCAGACCGATGAGAAATGCGCTGGGATAACTCAGGTAAAGGTCTGCGGCCATCAGGTCTTGGACCCGGTGTTGTCCTGGTCTTCCTCCCCGGTGTCCGGCTCCGGTTCCGCACCTTCCTGTTCAGGTTTGTCGGTTCTGGCTTCCCGGGGGATCATGTCCTTGTCATCATCGTAGAGGATGCGATGGGCCGGGCCTTCCACGTCGTCGTATTGTCCGTTCTTGACCGCCCAGGCAAACAAGGCAATCCCCACGGCAACCAGAATAAGCATCAATGGTACGAGGACCATTACAATCTGCACGGCACTTACCTCGTGATGAAGTGTGACTTTTACGTTATCAGGACAGCGCCTGCGTACCAACCGGTGTTGGTTCGGCCGGGGGCCGGGTGGTGCTGGCACTGAGTCTGAGCGCGTTCAGCACCACGATCAATGAGCTGGCGGACATACCGATGGCCGCAAGCCAGGGGGGGACCAGGCCAGCCGCAGCCAGGGGCAGGGCACACAGGTTGTAGGCCAGAGCCCAGATCATGTTCTGGCGGATGACGCGACGGGTCTGCCTGCTGGTATTGAGCGCTTCCACCAGCTGCTTGAGCTGTCCATTCAGCAGAACCGCATCGGCTTTCAGCTGGGTCAGGTCCGCGGCACTGCCCATGGCTACCGAGAGACCGGCGCCGGCCATGGAGGGAAGGTCGTTCAGGCCGTCACCGACCATCATCACCTTGCGCCCTTCGCTGGTGAGCTGCTCAAGCACTTCGAGTTTCTGTTCCGGCGATGCCTGCCCGATGGCTTCGGTGATGCCCAGTATCTCTGCGACACGTGCCACGTGGCCGCTCCGGTCACCACTGAGTAGAATGGTACGGATACCCTGTTCCTGCAGCGCCCGGATGGTTTCGGCAGCATCCGCCCGCGGCTGGTCGTCGAGCCGGAAACAGGCCAGCCATTCGGTTTCAGATGCCAGCCAGATTTCCATGCCGGTGTGTTGACCCCGCTCGGGCACTGGTGCATCGGTATGTTCCGCCACAAAATCCAGGTGACCGATGGCGTAGCTGTGATCGCCTTGCTGCCCGGTCAGGCCTCCGCCTACGTGGTTCCGGACCTGCTCCATGGCCGCAGCGGGGCTGTCGTGGAAGACACGGGCTATCGGGTGTTCGGAGAACTTTTCCAGGCCCGCAGCCAGGCGCAGGCAGGTATCGTCATCTAGGCTGCCAACGCTTTGCTGCCCCACCAGGCTCAGCTCGCCCCGGGTGAGTGTTCCGGTCTTGTCGAAGACGACCGTATCAATGGTATTCATGGACTCCAGGGTGTGGCCCCGGGTGGGCAGGAAGCCCAGTTTGCGCAAACGCATGGTGGCCGCGGTGATGGCGGTTGGTGTGGCCAGGGACAGGGCACAGGGGCAGGTCACCACCAGCACCGAGAGCGTGATATCGAAAGCGTTGTCTGCACCGGCCAGCCACCAGCCGATCCAGACCAGCGGTGCCAGGATCAATACCCGCCCGACAAACTTGCCGGCGATCCGGTCAGCCATTCGGGCAACCGGCGGTTTCTCCGACTGGACCCGGTCGAGGACCCTCAGGATGCCGGAGAGGCGGGTCTGGGCACCGGATTTTTCCACCAGGACATCAAGTGGGTTCTCGCCGTTGATGCTGCCGGCGTGGACCTTGTCGCCGGGCCCCCGCGACTCTGGCAGGTATTCTCCGGTCAAGGCTGCCTCGTTCAGGGTGGACTCGCCCCGGACGATGCTTCCGTCTACCGGCAGGGTTTCGCCGGGCCGTACCCGGACCACATCGCCGGGACCGATATCGTGGGCCGGGACTATCTCGGTTTCATCTCCGCTAACCCGTGCCGCAACGGTCGGCTGGAACCCGGCCAGGGCGTTGCCAGTGAGGCCGGCCCGGTAGCGGGCCTGGACTTCCACATAACGACCAAGAAGCAGGAAGAAGGTGAACATGCACACCGATTCGAAATAGACCTCGTCGCCTCCGAACACGGTCACCCAGGCACTGGCGGCATAGGCCAGGCCGATGGCAATGGCGACGGGAACGTCCATGGTGAGATGCCGGCTCCGGATGTCGCGCCGGGCGTTGCGGAAAAACGGCCGGGCACTGTAGAACACCACCGGAGTGGCCACCAGCAGGCTGAACCACCGAAAAAAGGAGACAAATTCCGGAGAAAGATCATTGACCAGCTCGAAATACAACGGAAACGCCAGCATCATGCTCTGGAAGGAACCGATCCCCGCCACGGCAAGCCGGATCAGCATCGAGCGGTGTTCCGCTTTTAACTGTTGCTCGACCTCATCGGCCTGGTAGGGACGGGCGGTGTAACCGAGCTGATGGATCGCGATGAGCAGGTCACTCAGCTTCGCCTGATCCGGTGACCATACCAGCCGCGCCCTCTGGGTGGTGTGGTTCACCGTGAAGCTCTGAACTCCCGGCTGCTTCTTCATGTGGTTTTCAAGCAGCCAGATACAGGCGGCGCAGGTGATCCCCCCAATCAAGAGATTTGCTTCCTGACCACTTTTGACGGGCGAGACAAAGGATTGCTGGACCAGTGGATGGTCCAGCTCACGCAGCCGGGTAAGCTCGGCCGCAGACAGTTCCCGGGGGGTGACTGCCGGCTCTGTCCGGAAATCGTAGAAGCCGGTGAGACCTTCGCTGTGGATGGTCTCGCAAACCGCCTTGCAACCCTGGCAGCAGAAATAACGCGTGGAGCCGTTCAGATCCAGCGTGATGGGCGGGTTCCCCTCGGCGGGTTCACCGCAATGGAAGCAGTCCAGGGTACTCACCCCTTGACGGGTTTTTCCGCCTGAATGGTCAGACCGTCTTCCGCCGGCAGCCAGGCCTCTCCCTTGAGGCGCCATTTGTTATCGGGGCCCCGCAAATCGTAGTACCAGCGGCCCTCTATATCCTGGAGCATGGTAGCGGAGTAGTAGCCACCGCCCTCGTTACGGAACTGGATGGTACGGTCCCGTTCGGCCAGCGTCGGGTGGAACAGGTTGAGCACGACATACGGATACTGGGCGGGTCCATCCTGGGTCGCGAGCTTCAGTTGAATCTGACGCTTGTCAAAACTCATTTCCCCGACCACGCCCATGTTATAGGCCAATTGGTCGCGAGCGATTTCCAGGTTAATGCCACGCCCTTCCTTGGAGTAGTCATCGGTCACCATGGTGTCCTTCATGTTGCTGGCAACAACAATCATGACCGTGCACCAGATAATCGCCGCCAGCGGAAAAATGGTCAGGAACCAGAACCAGGGCTGGCGATACCAGGGTGCTACCGGAGCGTGTTCACTCATAATGCTTCATCTCTTGTCTAGCCGGTGTGTCGGGGCCAATTTTACAAATCAGCGCGTTGGACCGACAAATCGGCTTTCAGTTTCAAGTTTCAATGACGGATCGGTCTCGGACACGGCCTGGAACCGGATCTCGTTGTTCGATTCGGAGATGGATTCCGGCGGCACATCCACAACGGTCGGTACCGAGCGGTTTTCGCCGCTTTCAATGGTAACCCTGGTGTCGGTCAGGATCTGGATGCCCTCCAGGCCGCTGACAGAAATGGAGAACACCTGGGGCACCTCGGTCATGTTGGCAATCTTCAGGGTATAGGAGTTTTCAATCCGCCCCTGGCCGTTGAAGCTGTAAAGCGCGCCACGGTCGCGCAGGGCGTCCATCTGCGCGGGTACCCGGGTGGCGATGGTGAAGATGATCGCCGAGATCATCAGCACGAGCATGATGCCGTAACCAAAGGTACGGGGGCGAAGCAACTTGGATGGTTTACCCTCCAGCTCATTCTCTGTGGTGTAGCGGATCAGGCCCTTGGGATAGTTCATTTTCTCCATGACTTCGTCACAGGCGTCGATGCACAGGGCGCAGCCAATG
>JAAZVL010000103.1 GCA_018623515.1 Marinobacter sp. | reverse complement strand
TCCTGTACCTGGCGCCGCTAAACACAGGCGATACCATTTACGCAGCATCCGCGGACGGCGTGCTGGTGGCGGTGGGCCCGGAAAATGGCGAGGTGTTCTGGGAGCGAGAGCTTGAGGACCGTATCTTCGCGGGCATTGGTGGCGATGCCAACCAGTTGTACCTGGTGACCCGGGAAGCCGAGCTGCTCGCGCTCTCCCGTGACGGCGGTGAAGAGCAATGGCGGGCACCACTGCCGACGGAAGTGCTGGCGGCGCCCCAATCGAACGGCTCCATGGTGGTCATCCAGACCACGGACGGCCGTGTGATGGCGTTTGACGCTGCTGACGGCACCCGGCTCTGGCAGTATGAAGGCCAGGTGCCGGTGCTTTCGATGCGGGCCATGGCGGCTCCCCTGGTGGGCGGCGATATCGTCATTGCCTCCTTTGCCAATGGCAAGTTGATTGCGCTGTCCGGTGATGCCGGGCGTCCCCTCTGGCAGTATGAGGTTGGGCAGCCCCAGGGCCGCACCGAGCTGGAGCGTCTGGTCGATATTGGCGGCCAGCCACTGGTTCTTGATTCTGCCCTGATGGTGGTGGGTTACCAGGGTAAGCTTGCGCTCCTGGATATCCGGACCGGCCAGGAAATCTGGAGCAAGAAAGCATCCAGCCTTTACTCGCCGATGATTGGCAATGGTTCCATCTACCTGGCTTCGGCCAACGGGGACATTGTTGCCCTGCGGGGTTCCGATCGCCGGGAATTGTGGGTGCAGGACCGCCTGTCCTGGCGCCAGCTGACCCAGCCGATGGTATCGGGAGATTACCTGGTGGTGGGTGACTATGAGGGTTACCTTCATGCCATATCCCAGGAAGACGGCAGCCTCCAGGGTCAGCTTGAATTCGACGATGAGGGTATCCGCGTACCGGCACAACGCCTGAGCGATGGTAATCTGCTCGTTTTTGGAAACAGCGGCCGCCTGGTTAATTTCGAACTCAGGCCAGTAGAGTAACGCACCATTATGACCCCAGTAATTGCCCTTGTCGGACGCCCGAATGTCGGCAAGTCGACCCTGTTCAATCAGATGACCCGTTCCAGGGACGCCCTTGTCGCGGATTTCCCCGGGCTTACCCGTGACCGGAAATACGGCGAGGGCAACTACGAGGGCCAGCGGTTTATCGTGATCGATACCGGTGGTCTGACTGGCGATGAGGTAGGTCTCGACGCCGAAATGGCTCGCCAGTCCATGCAGGCGGTCGAGGAAGCGGACATCGTGTTGTTTCTGGTGGATGGCCGTGCCGGCCTGACCGCCGGGGACGAGATGATTGCCGACCACCTCCGCCGGAGCGGTAAGCAGGCGCATCTGGTGGTAAACAAGACGGATGGTCAGGATCCGGACGTCGCGGCTTCGGATTTCTACAGCCTCGGCTTCGAATCCGTATACCTGATTGCTGCGTCCCACAACCGGGGCATCCGGTCCATGCTGGATGAATTGCTTCCGCGCCCGGAAGATGCCGAAGAGGAAGACCGGGCTGACAAGTACCCGGGGATCCGGATTGGTGTGGTGGGTCGCCCGAACGTGGGTAAATCCACCCTGGTCAACCGCATGCTCGGCGAAGACCGGGTGGTGGTGTACGACATGCCCGGAACCACGCGGGACAGTGTCTATATTCCCTATGAGCGCCAGGGTAAGCAGTACACCCTGATCGATACCGCTGGTGTGCGCCGCCGCAAGAACGTTCGCGAGGTGGTGGAGAAGTTTTCCATCATCAAAACCCTGCAAGCGATCGATGATGCCCATGTGGTGATTCTGGTGATCGACGCCCGGGAAGGGCTGGTGGATCAGGACCTGCATCTGATCGGTTTTGTTCTCGACGCTGGTCGTTCGCTGGTGATTGCCGTGAACAAGTGGGATGGCATGGATCCGGACGATCGGGCCAGGGTCAAGGAGCAGGTGCAGAGGCGCCTGGATTTCCTCGATTATGCCGACAAGCATTACATCTCCGCACTGCACGGCTCAGGTGTAGGCGTGATGTATGAATCCGTGGAAGCCTGCTACGAGTCGGCAATGGCCAAGTGGCCGACCAACCGCCTGACCGCGATCCTGCAGGATGCGGTCGCCCAGCATCAACCGCCCATGGTCCATGGGCGCCGTATCAAGCTCCGGTACGCGCACCAGGGTGGCTCCAATCCGCCCGTCATCGTGGTCCATGGTAACCAGACCGAAGCTTTGCCGGGTGCCTACAAACGGTACCTGGAGAATACCTTCCGGAAAGTACTGGATGTAACCGGTTCCCCGATCCGCTTCGAGTTCCGTTCAAGCGAGAACCCGTTTGCCGGAAAGGTGGACCGTCTGACCCCGCGCCAGAAGGTCAAGAAGGATAACGACCTGAAGAAAGGTCGGCGGATCCGCAAAACCCGCCAGAAAAGCCTCAAGCGTTAACCGGGCAGGCTCACGCCAGCCCGGCATCCTCCACCTGTTTTGCCTGCACCGCCGTAAGGGCGATGGTGAAGACAATGTCCTCTACCAGAGCCCCGCGGGACAGGTCATTCACCGGTTTGCGCAAGCCCTGCAGCATCGGGCCGATACTGACCACGTTGGCACTACGCTGGACCGCCTTGTAGGTGGTGTTGCCGGTGTTCAGGTCGGGGAACACAAACACCGTTGCCCGTCCGGCCACTTTACTGTCCGGTGCCTTGCTTCGTCCGACGCTCTCGATGGCTGCGGCATCGTACTGTAACGGCCCGTCGATCAGCAGGTCAGGTCTCCGCTTACGGGCGATCCGGGTGGCTTCCCTGACCTTGTCCACATCATGGCCGGTGCCTGATTCACCGGTGCTGTAACTGATCATCGCTACCACCGGTTCAATTCCGAACGCCTCAGCAGATTGCGCGCTCTGGATAGCGATATCGGCCAGCTCCTCGGCGTTCGGGTCCGGATTGATAGCGCAGTCGCCATAGACCACGACCTGCTCCGGCAACAGCATGAAGAAGACCGAGGAAACCACTCGAGCCTGATCGTGAGTCTTGATCAGTTGCAGGGCAGGGCGCACAGTGTTGGCCGTGGTATGAATGGCTCCCGAGACAAGGCCATCGGCCTCATCCAGGGCAACCATCATGGTGCCGAGTACCACGTTGTCCTCGAGCATGGCCTCGGCCATCTGGGGGGTCAGTCCTTTATGTTTGCGGAGATTGACCATCGGATCCACGTAACGGCTGCGTACGGCCGAAGGCTCAATCACCTCGATGTCATCCGGAAGCGTCAGTCCCAATGTCGCGGCAACGCTGTCGATCTCATTCCTGTCACCAATCAGCACACAGCGGGCTAGCTTGCGCTCGTGGCAGGTGATCGCCGCCTGGATGGTCCTGGGTTCGGAGCCCTCGGGCAGAACGATGCGTTTGTTGGCAGCCCGGGCCCGCTCGGAGAGCTGGTAACGGAACGCCGGCGGGGACAGCCGGCTCTGGCGTTCCACCCGCAGATGTTCCCGCAACCAGTCGGCATCGATTCTGGGAGCGACGGCATCCATGGCCTGTTCGATGCGCTCCGGGTCATCCAGCGGAATGGCGGAAGACAGGTTGGCAAGCATGTGGGCGCTTTCATAGGTGTTGGTGTCGGAGCCGAGTACCGGCAATCCGGTATCGAGAGCGCGCCGGCACAGGTCGATGACCGATTGTGCGGGCATCAGGCCTCCGGTCAGCATCAGACCGGCCAGCGGAACGCCATTGAGTGCTGCCAGTGCGGTGGTGACGACAATGTCTTCACGGTCTCCGGGGGTAACCATGAGAGTGCCGGGTCTGAGGGTATCGGTCATGTTTCTGATGGTTCGGGCACAGACCGATACAGTTTTTACCCTACGCTTCTCCATGTGGCCGGCATTGAGCACGGTAACGCCGAGCTCCCGAACGATGTCGGAGACTCTCGGAGCCAGCAACTCCGGCTGCCAGGGAACCTCAGCGAGCAGACGGAGCTGCTCCTTGCTGAACACCTGGCATTCTTTCCGATAGTCGATCGCGGTTGCCGGTTCTTTTTCCCGGTGCAACGTCAGGCCGGACTTTTCCGGCTCTCCGACTTTGTTGAGGATCACGGCAATGACGTCGGGATCGCCGGGGTCGGCATAGAGCCGGCGGTAAAAGTCCAGCTCCTCGTCCAGCTCGGCGGCGCTGCAGCTATGGGGAGTGCTGACCAGGATCACTTCTGAACCCAGATTTCTCGCCACCTCGACATTCAGACGGGCAATGTAGGCTTCGCTGCGGTCGGGAACCAGGCCTTCGATCACCACGACGTCAACGTTGCTGGCCACCTTGTGAAATTCGCCGACAACATTTTCCATGAGCAGATCGGATTGATTCCGGTTCAGAAGCTGCTGGGCTTTTTTCAGTGGGATAGGGTCCGGTGTGTTCAGGTGGCTTCGGTCACGGACAAACGCAACAGAGGAGTCCTGGCCGTCGTTATGCCGGGACTCGGCCTCGTGCACCGACTGACTGAACGGCTTGTAGAAGCCGACGCTGACACCCACGCGCTCCAGCGCCCGGAGCAGCCCCAGGCAGACCGAAGTGAGTCCGGCGTCCATGGAGGTGGGGGCAATAAATAGACTTTTGGCCATAGCAATTATCCTGGCGTTACGGGTCCGTTTGGTGCGGTAGCAAGACGAGCGGCTTCCCGGGCAATCACCAGTTCCTCATTAGTGGGGATCACCAGGATCGGAAACTTCGAATCCGGGCTGCCGATATGGCCGTCACTGTATTCACCATTGTAGCGGTTCAGCTGATCGTCAATGTCGAAACCCAGGAGCTGGAGGTTCTCCAGGGTTTGTTCCCTGACCCGGGCACTGTGTTCACCGATGCCACCGGTGAAGACCAGGGCGTCCAGATGGCGCAGGGAGGCCATCATCGCACCGATGTACCGGGCCAGCCTGAAACAGAACACTTCGATCGCGATCAGGGATGGGTCATGGCCATGTTCGGCCAGGTCACACAGTGTCCGCATATCATTGGTCTGCCCCGACAGCCCCAGCAGGCCGCTTTCATGGTTCAGCACGTGGTGTAGCTGGTCCTGGGCGACACCCTTTGATTTGAGGTAGTCGAACAGTCCGGGATCGATATCGCCACTACGGCTGCCCATCACCAGGCCCTCCAGAGGAGTGAGTCCCATGCTGGTATCGGCACTGAGGCCATCGCGAATGGCAGCAATACTGCAACCGTTTCCGAGGTGGGCCGAGATAATGGAGGTAGTGGCCGGGGTTTTGCCCAGCCGCCTCGCTGCTTCTGTCAGCATGTAGCTGTGACTGATCCCGTGAAACCCATAGCGCCGAACCCCCCAGTCCTGATAGTAGGAGTAGGGCACTGCGTAAAGGTAGGCTTTCTGCGGTAGCGTCTGGTGATACGCCGTATCAAACACGGCGACGTTGGGCACCTCCGGGAAAAGACTCATGGTACTGTCGATGCCCGAGAGGTTGACCGGGTTGTGCAGGGGCGCGAGGTCGGCGCACTCTTTGATGGCCCGGAGGACCTCCTCATCGATCAGGGCGGCTTCGCGGAAATTCTCACCGCCGTGAACAACCCGGTGCCCGATGGCGGCGGGTGTGCCGGTCAACAGTCCGGAGTCGGCCAGGGCTTTGGTCATGGCCTCCAGAGCCTGACGGTGGGTGGCACCGTCCGGTAAAGGAATATCGCCTTTGATTTCTCCGATCCGTGCCACCGCATCGTCGTGGTTGAGGCGTTCGGCCAGTCCG
Organism: Marinobacter sp.; assembly: GCA_018623515.1. Taxonomy (GTDB): domain Bacteria; phylum Pseudomonadota; class Gammaproteobacteria; order Pseudomonadales; family Oleiphilaceae; genus Marinobacter. The sequence goes on along the minus strand of JAAZVL010000103.1, from coordinate 3,691 downwards.
GTGGCGGTGCAAGTCAGAGTCTTTTCGTCAAACAAGGCCAGCTTGAGGGTGGAGCTGCCGCAATTGACGACCAGTATTGTGTTGTCCATAAACGGTTTCCCGTGGTTTCAGACCGGTATCCGGTGATTCTCTCTGAGCCAGCCTTCAAACTCCCTGGCTGGTTGGGGGCGGCTGTAAAAATAGCCCTGGGAATAGTCGCAGTGTTCCTGCCTGAGGTATTTGGCCTGGGCTTCTTCCTCCACGCCCTCGGCAATCACCTTCAGACCAAGGCTGTGCGCCATGTTGATAATGGCACGGACCAGGGAGGCATCCTCCGGTTCCTTGATCACATCGTTTATGAAGGATTTGTCGATCTTGAGCACGTCAAAGGGGTAACTTTTCAGGTAGCTCAGCGCGGAATAGCCGGTCCCGAAATCATCAACGGAGAGCCGCACTCCCGCCCGGTCAAGCTGATACAGGATCGTTGCTGTTTCAATGGAATTATCCAGCAGCAGTCTTTCGGTAATTTCGAGTTCCAGTAGCTCGGGTTTCAGGCCGCTGCTTTGGAGCGCATCCATGACCGCCTCCAGGAATCCGGGATCACGGAACTGTCGTGGGGATACGTTCACGGAAATTCCGATGTCCTTTCCGGCCATCTTGCGCCAACCGACCGCGGTCCGGCAGGCCTCCTGCAGAACCCACTCGCCGATGGGAGTGATCAGCCCGGTTTCCTCGGCGAGCGGAATGAACCGATCGGGCATGACCAGCCCGAGAGTCGGATTGTTCCAGCGCAAAAGCGCTTCCGCTGCCTGCGGCCGACCGCTTTCGGTATGGACAATGGGCTGGTAGTGCAATTCGAGTTCATTCAATTCCAGAGCCCGGCGCATCAGTGATTCCATCTGGAGTCGCTCGTGGGACACTTCGCTCATTTCCGGTGAGAAGTGGGCATACGCGCTTTTGCCATTGTGCTTCGCTTCGTACATGGCCGCATCAGCGTGCTGAAGCAGGGTGCCACTGTTATCCGAATCCGTGGGGAATATGGCGATGCCGATACTGGTGGTGACGAACACTTCCTGGGCGTTCAGGGTGAAGGGCGGAGAGAAAGTTTTCAGGATACGTTCCGCCACCTGGGAACAGGCGTCCGGGCCGGGAAGTCCCGGCAGGACAACAAGGAATTCGTCACCCCCGAGACGGGCGACGGTGCTGGTGCCCCGGAGGCAACTCGAGATTCGCCGTGCAGCTTCTATGAGGAGGTTGTCGCCCGCGTCGTGGCCGAGGGTATCGTTGATGTGTTTGAAGTTGTCCAGGTCGAGGAACATAACGCCCACCAGGGTGTTCTCGCGGCGGGCCTGGGCCAGCGCAAGTTTGAGGCGGTCCAGTGCCAGCATCCGGTTGGGCAGACCCGTGAGGATATCGTAATTGGCCTGACGGAGCAGTTGCTGTTCATAACGTTTGCGGATGCTGACGTCCTCGCCGAGAATCAGGTAGCCAGTGATCTCGCCGTCGTTGTCTTTTATGGGCGTGACCACCAGTTGTTCCCAGAAGCGCTCGCCACTTTTGCGGATACTGTTGACCTCACCTTGCCAGACGCCAACGCGTTGTACCTGCAGGCGGATGGATTGCCACAGGTTCTGGCGTTCACGGTTCTGGCCTCCTTCGCTGCCCAACTGCGCAGGATGCTTGCCAAGGATGGAACTCCGGTCGAATCCGGTCAGTTGGGTGAACTTCTGGTTGACGTATTCAATGTGCCACTGACGGTCACAGATCAGAACCGAGGAGGGACTCTGCTCGATGGCTTTGGAGAATTTACGGATCTCGGCAGCGTCCCGTTTCTGTCTCGCGATATCGATGTTGAGCCGTTCCCTCATCTGGTTGATGGCGTCGACCACCTGCCCAAGCTCATCATTGCGGTTGGGGCGTGAATCGGGACGGTCCAGGGTGAGGGGTTGGGACAGGTTGGCCAGGGAAAAGTCCCGGGCGTAGGCGGCCATGTCCGAAAGGTGTCGGGTCACCAGCTGGCGGAAGATCCAGAGGATCAGGATAGAGACGAAGAAGGTCTTCAGGAATTGAGTGGTAAGTATCACCCCAATCTTCTGTTTCATTTCCCGGTATACCCGGTCGAGATTGGCGGTGATGGTGAGCTCACCGAGTGTGAAACTCCGATCACCGTCGTGCACCAGCGTGAAAGTGTGGGTTTTGGTCTCCGCACCCCTTGGAATACTGCCCAACACCAGTTCGGAATCGGGCTCGATTCGCAGCCGTAGGTGAACAATGTCCGGCAGGCTGAGGATGCCCTCCATCTGGGTTTGCAGCAGTTTCTGGTCCAGAGCCCAGAGGCTTCTGGCGAGACTTGAAGCATAACCGGACTCGATAACCGTCAGGCGCTGATCGATCAGGCCCACATCCTTGCGATAGTCCGAGTAAAGCTGAATTCCGGAGGCGATCACAGTGAAGACGGAGCTGAACAGCAAAATCCAACCCAGTAGCCTCAAAGACAGGGGGGAGCTTGTGCGCAATCGCTGGAAATGTTTGGAAAAATTCGGCATGTCGTGAGTACAGCCACCCTGCAGGGAGAGGAAACCGGAGCCTTCGCCACAAACCCGAATATAGCAGGTGTCTCTGGCAAATTCCCTGCAAATGCAGGAAAACTGGAGAGAATTGTGTGACTAACTAGTGTTTTTGCGTATCTGTGCGCGAAAGGCTGGTTTGACCTGGATCAATACTCTGCACCCGGGGCCCGCGTAACCTGAGCTTAATCAAGTTTGAAAAGTGAAGGAGAGCAGCTATGTATATGGACGCCGTGGTGATCGCAGGAATTGTGACTGTACTGCTGATGGTCGGCTTTTTCGTGGGTGTTGGCGTCTTCGTGATTAAGGATCAGAAGCAGCATGGACACCAGGATAAAAAGCATCAGGGAAAGCAGGGCGGAAAGCCGGTCTGACGAATCTGGATCAGGTTCGACACGGAAGCTGAACCAGATCAGGCAAGGAAAAATTGGCGTCCCCTAGGGGGTTCGAACCCCTGTTGCCGCCGTGAAAGGGCGGAGTCCTAGGCCACTAGACGAAGGGGACGCAACGTTTTCAAAAGCTTGCCTCGTCGAGGTGGCGCGTATATTAAGTAAGCCTCGGGGTAGTGTCAACGCTTTTTATTAAAAAAATTTCGGGCGTCGGTTGGACGCCCGAATTTCGTTAGTAGTACTGGAGGGCACTAGTGCTTTCCGACCGAATCCTGCAGGGCCGATTCCAGATCCCCGAAGCGGAACTCGAAACCCTCGTCCAGAAGTCTTGTCGGCTTGGCATTCTGCCCGGTCAGTAACAACCGTGACATTTCCCCCAGAGCAACTTTCAGAACCGCGCCCGGTGCGGGGAACGGGGTGGGTCGATGCAGAACCTTGCCCAGTGTCCTTGTGAATTCGGCATTGGTTACCGGGTTGGGGCTGACTACGTTGTAGGGGCCTTGCGCGGTTGCTGTATCGATCATCCAGATCAGCGCGCTCACGACGTCCGTTCGATGCACCCAGGGCATGTATTGTTCACCACTTCCCAGCCGGCCTCCCAGTCCGAGCCTGAAGGGCAGCAGCATTCTTTGCAGGAAACCGCCGCCCGGGCCGGCGACCACGCCGGTCCTGGACAGGCAGACACGAGTGCGCTCGCCAGCAAGTGCCATGGCCGCCTTTTCCCAGTCGTTGCAAAGCCGGTGGGTGAATTCATCC
>JAAZVL010000021.1 GCA_018623515.1 Marinobacter sp. | reverse complement strand
GGTCGGGTGTGTAAGCGCTGCGAGGCGTTGAGCTAACCGATACTAATTGCTCGTGCGGCTTGACTATATAACACCCAAGACAATTGCGGATAACGCAACACAGAAATCGATTATCACTCAGGAAATACCCTGACCGTTCTATCCCGTCCCCCAGTGATCAACCGTTTTGCCTGACGACCATAGCGGTCTGGAACCACCTGATCCCATCCCGAACTCAGAAGTGAAACAGACCAGCGCCGATGGTAGTGTGGCATGGCCCATGCGAGAGTAGGTCATCGTCAGGCTCTTAATCCCAAAACCCCGACAGCGTAGCTGCCGGGTTTTTTTTATTTGGGATACGATATTCTCTCTCACTACAAAGGCCCCCATGCGACAAGGCTGCCAGAGGCAGCCGCAGGACAGCGGAGCGCAGCGACGACGGGCCCGAAGGGCCGAGCGCGACAGCGCGAGCAAAGTAGGTCATCTGCAGCACGCAGTGCTGCCCGAGCCCAGCACCCACAGCACCCAGCACTATAGAATCTCGACTTGGCAGCAGAGCCCAACGATCCTCTTCTTCGCACTCTGCACTATCTATCCAGGCACTCTAATTACTACTTGCCTTTACGGAAAACAAAAAACCCCGGGCCCAACAGGCACCGGGGTTTTATTATTCACGCTAGAAGTCAGCCGAGAGCAGTCATACCCCTCAGCCCCGCTTCTGCTTCAACTGCTTGTTCACCATAGCCCTCAGAGCCGCAGGCTTAACCGGCTTGTAGAGAATCTGGTAGCCCCGCTCAATGGCATCCTCACGCACTTCAGGCGCCATATAGCCGGTAATCAGTATCCCGGGAATATCCTCGCTGATCGCCGATCTGAGACTGTCCATGGCATCCAGTCCATTCCGGTTATCATCCAGCTGGTAATCGGCAAGAATGATATCCGGTCGCTGGCCATCAAGCTTTTCAAGGGCATCCTCAAGGCTCTCTGCGGCGGTGACGTCACACTGCCAGTTCCCCAGCAGGGCTGTCATTCCGTGCAGGATCGCCGGGTCGTTGTCGATACAAAGCACCTGGAGGCCCCCAAGACTCGAAACGCGCCGTGAGCTGGAGGGAATCCTGATAGTTTGTTGGGTCTGCTCCGGAGCCGCCACAGGGGCGGTGATGCCGAAGACGCTACCGCGTCCCTGGATCGAATGAACGCTCACCGGATGGTTGAGCATGCCACTGATCCGATCGACGATGGCCAGCCCGAGCCCGAGGCCCTTCTTGTCCCGGCCATGCTGAAAACGGCGGAATTCTTCAAAGATATGGGCAAGCTGGTCTTCCGGAATGCCGGGACCGGTATCCCAGACCTCGATCCGTATGTACCCCTTCAGTCTCCGGCATCCCATGAGAATCTTGCCACTGGGCGTGTAACGGATGGCATTGGACAGGAAGTTCTGGACCACCCGGCGCAGGAGCTTGGCATCGGATCTCACCCACGCGCTACTCGGCACTACGTGCAGCTCAAGCCCCTGTTCCTTGGCGATGGCGGTGAAATCAGTCGCCAGGTGGCGTAAAAGATCGTTCACCGGGAACACACCAATATCCGGCTCAAGCGCCCCGGCGTCCAGTTTTGAGATGTCCAGCAGAGTACTGATGATTTCCTCTGCTGCACCCAGGGAGCTGTCGATATGCTCCACCAGCTCTTTCATCTCGCCATCGCTCGCTTTTCCGGCAAGGGCGGAAGTGAACAATCGGGCGGCGTTCAGAGGCTGCAGCAGATCGTGGCTGGCCGATGCCAGAAACCGGGTCTTGCTCTGGTTTGCCTGTTCGGCCACGGACTTGGCCTTCAGCATTTGTTCGTTGATGACCTGGAGCTCTTGGGTCCGTTCCTTGACCCGCTGCTCCAGGTAGATGTTGGTTTCTTTGAGGGCCTGCTCCGTACGGCGCATCGGGGTGATGTCCTGGAAGGTCGTCACGTAGCCGCCACCCGGAATAGGGCTGCCGTCAATTCGCAGAACGGTTCCATCCGGGCGCTGCCGCTCATAGGACATGGGCTTGCCCTCGCGCATGCTGTTGCACCGGTCGGCAATGATCTCATCGATGCGCCGGGCGGAATGATTGGCGTTGGTGAGGTTGTACCGCATCAGGTCTTCCACCGGCCTGCCAACCCGGACAAACCCTTTGGGGTAGTTGAACAGCTCCAGGTACCGATGGTTCCAGACCACCAGTTGCTGTTGATGGTTCACCACCGAAACCCCGAGGCTGATGTTCTCGATGGCCGATTGCAGCAGTTCCCGGCTGAAGGTCATCGCCTGGGAGGCTTCATCGACAATGCTGACCACGTCCTCGATCTGCATGTCCCTGCCGGTGAGGGTTGACTCCAGCACGACGCGGGCGGTCGACGCACCGATCACCGACGCCAGTTGGCGCTCGATGTATTTCATCAGGTGTGTGGATGCGGGTCGGTGCGGATGCAGTCGGATGGCGTTACGCCGCTCGTAGTTCCGGAAGATAGTCTCGGAACGCTCCTCGCCCATGAAACGGTCGGTCAGCGCCTGCAGATCGGAGATCAAGATCTCGCCCTGCCAGCTCTGGTGATGCGCGGTTTCTGCCTTTGGCTGGGGGTCGTGGAAGAATGAAGCGATCTGGATCTTTTCCCGTACTCGCTGACGGGTGAGCATGGAGAGGACGACATAGGTCACGGTGTTGATGCCGAGGCTCCAGACAATGCCATGGCTGGTCTGGTCAAGGTCGGAGCCGAAAAGGGCTGTGGGGCGGGTCCAGCTCAGCCCCCAAAGCCCGTGGTTGATCAGGCTGTCGGCAATCCAGCCGGTGGTCGCCAGGGCCGGCAGGAGCAGGGTGTAGCACCACATGAGGAAACCGAGGGCCAGACCCCAGACGGCGCCCACATAGTTGCCCCGGCGCCAGATGATGCCGCCCACAAGCGCGGGCCCGAACTGGGCCGCTGCGGCGAAGGACAGCAAGCCAAAGGCAGTCAGGCTGTAGTCTTCGCCGGCCATTCGGTAAAAGCCGTAAGCGGTCAGCAGAACCACGAAGATCGCCACCCGGCGGATGCTGAGCAGCAGGTAACTCAGATCTGTTCGACGGTTCATGCCGGGGCGGAAGAATTTGAGCAGGGCCGGCATGATGATTTCGTTACTGACCATGGTGGCGATCGCCACTGAACAGACAATCACCATCGCCGCTGCTGCAGAACCACCCCCCAGGAACACGAGAATTGCCAGCCATTCTTCGCCGGCAACAATGGGCAATTGAAGAATGAGGATGTCCGGATTGCCCATGATGGTATCCGGCGACAACAGGCCGGCGGCGGCGATGGGCAGCACGAAGGCGCTGGCGACGACCAGGTAGATGGGCATGGCCCAGCGAGCGACTTCGAAGTCCCGGTGATCGGTGTTCTCCACCACCATGACGTGGAATTGCCGGGGCAGGCAGATGATCGCCAGCATGGCCACCAGGGTCTGGGTAATGAAGGCGGGCGCCTCCAGGCCATCTGTGGTCAGTGCACCGGTGAGATCCGCCGCGCGGATCTGGTCAAACAGGTCGTCAAACCCGTTGTACAGGCCGAAACCCACAAACAGACCGACAGCCACAAAGGCAACGAGCTTGATCAGGGATTCGAAGGCGACCGCCTGGATCATGCCCCGGTGGTGCTCAGTGGATTCCAGGTGCCGGGTGCCAAACAGCACGGTGAATACCGCCAGTGCCAGGGTGATGTACCAGGCCGAATCATTCCAGGCGGCAGAGCTTAGTTCCTGGTAGCCGGTACCGCTCTCGGACAGCACATTGAAGCCCATGGCGATCGCTTTCAGCTGCAGGGCGATGTAGGGCACGCTGCCGATCAGGGCAAAGGTAGCGATCATGGCCGCCAGAAGCTGCGATTTGCCGTAGCGGGAGGCAATGAAGTCGGCAATCGAGGTGCTGTTGTTGCGTTTGCTGATGTAAATGATGCGCCGGAGCAGTGGGGCCCCGAAGATGAACACCAGTAACGGGCCCAGATAGATGGGCAGGAATCCCAGGCCCTCCTGGGTGGCACGGCCGACGGCACCGTAGAACGTCCAGGAGGTAAAGTAGACCGCAAGCGAAAGGGCGTAGATGTGGGTTCGCGCCAGGCGTTTCCGGTACAGTCCCGGATGCTTGTCACCGGCCCAGGCGATGACAAACAGGATGGAAATGTAGGTGATCGAGATTAATACCAGCAGCCAGGCGCTAATCATGAAACGCTCTTCTCGTTAAAACAGCTTGGAGTCTCCGTTTCAAACCTCCGGTCAGTCGGCGCAGACGGTCTGAAACAGCGGATTACCGGATTCAAGGACCTTCATGTTGTCCACCCGGGGCGTTCCGTCAGCTCCCAGCGGGACCAGCTCACGGCTTTCACAGTTGATGATATGCACCCGATGGGAGACCGCATCGGTCATCTTCTGTTCGAAACGGTAGAGGGTAAAGCGCACGATATCCGGATTGTTGGTGTCCCGGCTGATGCTTTCGACATCCACAGTCGAGAACGCGGTGACGTAGGGAAACACGAAGGTCCATGGGCGCCAGAGGATACCATCATTCTCGGTGCCGACGATCACGGCCTCTTCAGGCAGCAGGGTCTGCTTGTGATCGTACCAGGTGTACTCGCCATAGATGAGGTAGCCGAGCATGCCGGCGCCGGCAAACACCGGGATCAGCCAGCGGGGCGCCTTGTTGCGGGTAATGGCGCGGATACCCAGGGCAATGCCGGCAGCGCCGAGGCCACAAAACACGGTGGCGATAAAGGTCCAGAACATAAATCTACTTCCTCAAAAAAGAACGGGCTCCCTCGATGAGGAAGCCCGTCCAGTATCAACCTGTCAATTCATCGAATGAATCAGGTTGAGTTGTTGCTTAGTGGTCTTGAGCCTGACCGGCACCACGCGGGTAACGGACGCTTTCAACCAGCTCCTGAATCTCAACGGGCGGTTCTTCAGTTGCGTTGGATACAACGAAGGCTACCGCAAAGTTGACGATTGCACCAACCGCACCGATAGACAGCGGGGAGATGCCCAGTACCCAGTTCTCAGGGGTATCCGGCAGGTTGTTGGTGCCCGGGATGAACAGCCAGCCCTTGTACACGAAGATGTATACCAGGGTGAAGGCCAGACCGGACAGCATGCCAGCGATGGCGCCAGTGTTGTTTACACGCTTGGAGAAGATACCCATCATCAGCGCCGGGAACAGGGAGGCTGCGGCGATACCGAACGCCAGAGCTACTACCTGTGCCGCGAAGCCCGGTGGGTTTGCGCCAAGCCAGGTGGCCACCACAATGGCAACCGCCATGGAGATCCGGGCTGCCAACAGCTCGCCTTTTTCCGTGATGTTCGGGTTAATGGAACCCTTGATCAGGTCGTGACTCACTGCAGAGGAGATCGCCAGCAACAGGCCCGCCGCTGTGGACAGTGCCGCTGCCAGACCGCCGGCGGCAATCAGGCCGATTACCCAGCCGGGCAGGTTGGCGATTTCCGGGTTGGCCAGTACCAGGATGTCCCGGTTAACGGTCAGCTCGTTGCCAGCCCAGCCGCGCGCTTCCGCTTCGCTCTGGAAGGATTCGCTGTCGTTGTAGTGCTGGATACGGCCGTCGTTGTTCTTGTCCTCGAACTGGATAAGACCGGTAACTTCCCATTCCTTGACCCAGTTCGGACGCTCTTCGTACAGGATCGGAGCCGCGTCAGTACCATCCGGGTAGATGGTGGTCATCAGGTTCAGGCGAGCCATGGAAGCAACGGCCGGAGCAGTCAGGTACAGCAGGGCGATGAAGACCAGGGCCCAGCCGGCTGACCAGCGCGCGTCGGCAACCTTGGGTACGGTGAAGAACCGGATGATTACGTGCGGCAGACCTGCAGTACCGATCATCAGCGACAGGGTGAACAGAACCATGTTCAGCTTGTTGTCGATGTCGGCAGTGTAGGAGTTAAAGCCGAGGTCGGTGATGACCTGGTTCAGCTTCTCAAGGATCGGCAGGCCGGAGTCAGTGTGGGTGGAGAACAGACCCAGCGGCGGCAGCGGGTTGCCGGTCAGCTGCAGGGAGATGAACACCGCCGGGATGGTGTAGGCGATGATCAGTACGCAGTACTGGGCAACCTGGGTGTAGGTGATGCCCTTCATGCCACCCATAACGGCGTACATGAATACCACAACCGCGGCAATGATCAGACCCAGGGTGGCGTCAACTTCCAGGAAGCGGGAGAAGGCAACACCGGCACCGGCCATCTGGCCGATTACGTAGGTCACAGACGCCACGATCAGGCAGATAACGGCCACCAGGCGGGCATTCTTGCTGTAGAAGCGGTCACCGATGAACTCGGGAACGGTGAACTTGCCGAACTTCCGCAGGTACGGAGCCAGCAACATGGCCAGAAGTACGTAACCGCCGGTCCAGCCCATGAGGAAGGTGGAGTTGGCGTAACCACCGGCGGCAATCAGACCCGCCATGGAGATAAAGGATGCCGCTGACATCCAGTCTGCACCGATCGCCATACCGTTGGTGACCGGGTGAACGCCGCCACCGGCAACGTAGAAGTCCTTGGTGCTACCGGCTTTCGCCCAGATAGCAATCAGGATATAGAGGAGGAATGAGCCCCCTACGAAAATGATGTTGATTGCAAATTGGCTCATTCGTCCTTACTCCTCGTGTACGCCGAATTTTTCGTCGATCTTGTTCATGCGCCACGCGTAGTGGAAGATCAGAGCGATGAAGGTAAGGATGGAGCCCTGCTGGGCGAACCAGAAGCCCAGGTCGGTCCCGCCAACGGAAATACCCGCCAGCATCGGACGAAGCAGGATGGCGCAACCGTAAGACACCAGGGCCCAGACTATCAGGCTCCCGAATATCAGGCGGAGATTCGCCTTCCAGTAGTTTTCAGCGTCGTAGCTATGACCTGACATAGGATTCACTCCTGTGTTGTTGTTGTGGAGGTTGGATGGATTTTTGGTGAGGTATTTCGGATAGAGAATTTATTATTCATATAAGTACTTCTCCGACTGTTGTCCCTAATGACTTTACTGGTCAACCAACATATAGATATTGGCAAAAGGTCTAATTCTCAGTAATTTGCCTTGGGATTGGTCAATTTTGTGAAGCCGTTTTGCCCTCCCTCAAAAGCGGTGCATGTTTTGTAATCTCCGGTGATATCGAAGCTTGTCATTTAAATCTTTCAGGGTTTTTACATCTTCTTTGCGGGCCTTGTTCAGTGCCACCAGGGTGAGCTCGGCAGTGGCAAGCGCATCGGCTGCGGCATGATGCCGTTCGCTGACTTCCAGCCCGAAGAGGTCGGCCCAGTTGTCCAGACCCTTGCCACCGGTTTTGGCGTCCGGGAAAAAGGCCGGTAACAGGTCCGCCACATCGATCCACAGGTGATGCTGGGTGTAGCCCAGCTCGGCCTTGAGGGTCTTTTCCAGGAACTTCTGGTCGAAGGCGGAGTGGTAGGCCAGCACGGGGTCGCCGTTCATCCACTCCAGCAGATACAGCAGGGCATCCTCGGTTTCATGGCCCTGGGTCAGGGCTTCCGGCCCGATGCCGTGAATCAGGACGGTTTCACTGATGTCCAGTTCCGGGCGCCGGAGAATCAGGTCGAACTGGTCATCAAGGTGGATCACGCCACCGCTGATGGCCACTGCGCCAATGGCAATCACCTCGTCTTTGGCCGCGTTCAGGCCGGTGGTTTCGAGGTCGAGCACGATCAGCCGGCTGTCGGATAACAGCTGGTCGCCCGCACTTTTCGGCGTCGGGAGGTTGTCCCAGTCGTGCTCGCCGATCTGGCCGGCCCGGCGCCGTTCCAGCCATTGTTTGATGTAGTCCAGCATCCTGTCCGGTTCTCAGAGTTGATAGGTGACTTCCAGCTTCTGCTGCAGCCGCTGGGCCTGGCGGAAGGATTCCCGCAGGATCCGCCGGTCCAGGGGGTTCAGATCATCCGGATCAATGTAATTCGTGAGCTCCTCGCCACGCTCCAGCATTTCCTGGTGAGCGCGCATGCGGATGGCCTGGATGAGGCTGTAGGCCTCTTTCCAGGCATTGGCATCCTTGGGATCGAAGACGCCTTTTTTTGCCAGTTCTTCCATCCGTTCCAGCGTATTGGCGGTTTCCACACCGTTGGCCAGGGCGAATACCCGAACCGCCTCCACAAAGGGAGCCAGGCCCTGGCGCTTGAGGTCCAGGGCGTGTTTCTTCTCGTCATTGAGGTAACGGAAGTTGCGGAACATGGTCAGCGGCGGTTTGCGCTGGAGCGCGTTGCCGGCGAGCATTTTCTGGAACAGGGCATTCTTGCGGATCCGCGCCAGAACCTTTTCCAGGAGTTCGTGCAAGGGTTCGGTCGGCCCGAATACCGCCCTCATGTCCAGGAAGATGGAAGAATAGACCAGGTTCTGGGGTGTGGAGGCATCGATAAAACGGATGAACCAGTCATCCCATTCCCGGTTGCTCAGGCAGAGCTTCGGGTTGCTGGCCATGATGTTGCCCTTGCACAGGGTAAAGCCACACTCGGCCAACTCCTTGTTGACGATCTGGGCGAAGGGCAGCAGTTTCTCGCGCACCTGATCCTCGGTCATACCTTCAGGCGTCCGGAACAGGATGCCATTGTCCTGGTCGGTGAGCAGGGTCTGTTCCTGGCGCCCTTCGGAACCGAAGGTCAGCCAGGTGAAGGGAATGCCCGGGTCGTTCTTCTGCAGGTTCAGTTCCAGTACCCGGCGTACGGTGACGTCGTTGAGGGTGGTGATGATCTTCACCACCTGGCCCGAGTCGGCACCGTGGGCCAGCATGGCGTCCACCAGCCGGGAGACATCGCTGCGCAGGCTCACCAGAGTGCGCAGGTGCGTGGCGGTACCAATGGTGCGGGCCAGGTTGACCAGATCCACCCGCTGCAGGGCGAACAGATCCCGCTCGGAAACCACGCCGATCAGCCGCTGCTCGTCATCGACCACGCACAGGTGGGCAAAATGGTGTTCGGCCATGAGCATGGCGGCTTCGAAAGCGTCGGCATCTGCGGGCAGGCGGCAAGGGTCGGGCGTCATCACCTGGCGGACCGGGGTGTCCAGCGGCCCTTTCTCCTCGGCAATCATGGTACGCAGGTCACGCAGGGTGAAAATGCCGGTCGGGTGCCGGTTGTCGTCGGTGATGATGATGCTGCCGACGTTGTTCTCGTGCATGCGCGCCACCGCTTTGCGCACCGGCAGATCCGGAGAGCAGACGATGGGGTTGCGCAGGGCATAGCGTTCCAGCGGGGTGTCCAGGCTGTTGCTGGAACCCATCGACGCCATGGCGTTGGACTGGATGCGCTGGTTTACCTGGTCAAGCAGGCTGCTGACGCCGCGCAGACAGAAGTCCCGGAACGGATCGCTCTCGGAGAACAGAGTGATGAAAGCATCCTGTTCAATGCTCAGGCAAAAGGTGTCGCCATCGGCCCGGTGAAGGGTCCGGGTAGGGCGTTCGCCGATCATTGCGGCCAGTGGAAAACACTCGCCCCGACTGATTTCAAAGGTGGTTTCGGTGCGGTCTTCCTTTTCATTGTGGCGTTCGCCACGGATCCGTCCCTGCTTCACCACGTAGAATCGTTTGACGACGCCGTCATCGGGCGAGAGCACCACATCGCCATCGGCGAAGAAACGCAGGGAGGCATGCTCGGCAAAGTGCGCCAGGTGCGTGTCGTCCATGCTGGAGAAAGGTGCATGTTCCCGCAGGAAACTCATGATGGCGCGGGTATTCTGGGGGCGATTACTGTCCTGATTCGAGGCCATGTCCGGATCCATTCGCTCGTTATTATTGTCCGCCTGAGTTTAGTGCAGGACCGGGAATCGGGCCCTACGATTTTGGTCGCAGGCGGCACTGTGGGTAGTTGCTTTCTTTATGGTATACCGGGGCGGTGGTAAAGTTCTGATATCAGTCAATCCAGATACAAACCGATCCATGACCAGTAAAGATGAGCGCCTGGCCTTCCTGGAAGAAATGAAGGACGTCCGGCGCATCCGAAAACCAAACCGGGCAGAGGTCGCCACGCCCAGGGAACTGACTCCGGGTCACCTGGAGCGTCAGCGCGCAGCCGTGGAGAAACCCCTGAAAGATGTCAATCCGCTGACGTCCGATATGGTGGAGCCACTGACCGCGCACGATATTCTGAGTTGGCAGCGGCCGGGCATCCAGCATGGTGTCTTCCGCAAGCTCCGCCTCGGTCAGTATCCCATTGAAGCCCGCCTTGATCTGCACCGGATGACCGTTGAGCAGGCGAGGCGGGAAGTATTCACGTTCATCGGCGATTGCGTCCGTTATGGGCTTCGCTCCGTCATCATCCTGCACGGCAAGGGAGAGCGTAATCCTGACGGCATCGCCCAGCTGAAAAGCTATCTCGCCAAGTGGCTACCCGAGCTTGACGATGTGCTGGCGTTTCATTCGGCCCAAAAACACCATGGTGGCACCGGGGCGGTGTATGTCATGGTACGGAAGAGTGACCGCGACAAGCAGCGCAATCGTGAAATCCACGGAAGCCGGTAAGGTTTCCAATCCTTTCCAACGTCATGTTGAAACACCGGCAAAACCGGTTTTGGAGGTAAGTGTGGTTAAGCAGTTCGTTGTGATTGTGTTCTTGGTGCTGGCTCTGGCCGGCTGCAAGGATCGCGTGATCTGGAATGATAATGGCAAGGTCGAGGACGCCACGGAGGGGCGCGAAGTGTGGAATTCCAACGGTCAGATGGAATCCGGTGAGCGCAAGATCTGGGTAAACAAGGACGGTGAGGAAGTCGTCAAATAGCAAGCCCTGTGTCGACCTGCCCCCAATAACAGAAGTGGGCTGACTGAAAGCCCCTGCACAGGAGAGAGGGAATGGCATTGCGCCTGACAGTAAATGGTGAGATGCACTCGTTGGATATCGAGGCCGATACGCCTCTGCTATGGGTGTTGCGGGACGAGCTGGGCCTTCCGGGTACCAAGTTCGGATGCGGAGCGGGTCTGTGTGGCGCCTGCACGGTTCATCTGAATGGGGAGCCGGTGCGCTCCTGCTCCACACCTGTGGAGATGGCGGAGAACGGCGAAGTGACCACGATTGAAGGGCTGGGGAGTGGCGACCGGTTGCATGCATTGCAGCAGGCCTGGATTGACCATGGGGTGCCCCAGTGCGGTTATTGCCAGTCCGGGCAGATCATGAGCGCCGCCCATTTGCTGGCGACCAATCCCTCGCCGGGCCGTGACGAGATTGTCGCCGCCATGACCGGCAACCTGTGCCGGTGTGGCACCTACAGCCGGATCGTCGCCGCCGTCGAATCCGTGGTTGCCGGCGAGAAGCCGGCGCAGGAGGAGGCGTGATATGGCGATGAACCGAAGGGATTTCCTGAAAGTCGGTGCCGGTGCCTCCGGCAGCCTGATGCTTTCCCTGTCTCTGCCCGGCTGTGCCGGACTTCCAACGGGCTATGAGGAAGAGACCGGGGAATGGCGGCCGGACGCCTGGCTGGAGATTACCCGGGATGACCGGATCTATTTCACCCTGGCGCGGGTGGAAATGGGGCAGGGTACCTATACCGGCCTTACCACGCTGATTGCCGAGGAACTGGACGTGGCACCGGAGGCCATCGAGCCGCGCTTTGCCCCGGTCGCTGACGAATACAAGAATCCGTTGTACAAGCTGCAGCTCACGGGTGGGAGTACCAGTCTGGCGACCAGTTGGGAGCCACTGAGGACCGCCGGTGCCTCGGCCCGGGAAATGCTGATCCGGGCGGCCGCAGGCGTCTGGCGGGTTGACGCGGCAAAATGCTCGGCCAGTGAGGGTCGGGTTATCCATCCCAATGGCATCGATTCCATGCGCTACGGTCAGCTGGTTGAGCTGGCATCAAAAGAGATCCTGCGAGGGGATGTCGCCCTGAAGCCGGCGGCCGAATGGAAGTACATCGGCAAACAGAACCGGAGGCTGGACGCCCGGGCCAAGTCTACCGGCACCGCCGTGTACGGAATCGATGTCAGCCTGCCGGACATGGTGTATGCGGTGATTACCCGCTCCCCCCGCTACGGCGGCAAGGTTCAGTCGTTCAATGGCGAAGAGGTCCGGGCCATGACCGGTGTTCTCGAGGTTATGGAAATCGACCGGGGCGTGGCCATCGTTGCCGACAAGTACTGGCGTGCCCGCAAGGCCCAGGATGCCCTGAAGGTCCAGTGGGACTTCTCCGGGGCGCTGGGACTGTCCACGCCAGAGGTGTTCGAGACCTATCGCAAGGCGGCGGACGAGGATGCCGGCGAAACAGAACGTAGCGAAGGCGATACCGAAAGCGTTCTGGCAAACGCTGACAAGGTAATAGAGGTCGAGTACAGCCAGCCTTACCTGGCCCACGCCACCCTCGAGCCCATGAACGCGACCGCCTGGTACCGCAAGGACCACATGGAGATCTGGGCGCCGACCCAGGCGCCGGATCTGGGTCGGATTGCTGTGGCCCGCGTGACGGATCTGGCCCCGGATGAGGTCACCATCAATACCACGTTCCTCGGCGGCGGTTTTGGCCGGCGCCTGACCCAGGACTATATAGAAGAAGCTGCAGCCGTCGCGTTTCGCATGGACCGGCCGGTGAAGGTGATCTGGTCCCGGGAAGAGGATACCCGCCATGACCTTTACCGTCCGGCGATGCTGCACCGGATGAGGGCGGGCCTGAATAACGGAGAGCTCAGCGGCTGGGATCACCAGATCGTCGGACCGCAAATTCTGAACTGGTATGTTCGTAATGCCGGGCCGGCGCAGTTCCCGTGGACGCCCAAGTTCCTCTACGACACCCTCGGCAAGGTCGGAGTCTGGGCCGAAGGCATTGCCACCCCGAAGGATATCTCCGCCATTGAGGGGGCGATCGACTATCCCTACCAGGTGGCCAATATCGATATCCGCCATACCCATATTGATCCGGGCGTTCCCATAACCTGGTGGCGGTCGGTGGGCTATTCCCATAACGGCTTTGCCGTCGAGACCTTCATGGATGAGCTGGCCCACGAGGCGGGGCAGGATCCTTACCGTTTCCGCCGCCGCCTGCTGGAGAATGAACCCAGGCATCGCGAGGTGCTGGACCGGGCGGCGCGACTGGGCGGCTGGGATACGCCGGTACCCGAGGGGCGGGCCCGGGGCATCGCCCTGATTCGCAGCTTTGGTACTTTCGTGGCCCAGGTGGTGGAAGCCGGCGTCGAGAACGGTTCGATCCGGGTTTACAAGGTTGCCGCAGCTGTGGATTGCGGCCAGGTGGTCAACCCGGCCATCGTCGTGGACCAGATCGAGGGTGGCATCCTGTTCGGCCTGACAGCGGCATTGTACGGGGAAATTACCCTGGAACAGGGCGAGGTCCAGCAATCCAATTTCCACGACTATCCGCTGATGCGGCAGTACGAGCGGCCGGAGGTCGAGGTGGAGATTGTGGATAGTACCGAGACGCCGACCGGGGTTGGTGAACCCGGTGTACCTCCGGTGATTCCGGCCCTGGGCAATGCCCTGTTTGCGCTCACTGGCAAACGCCAGCGAACCCTGCCTCTGAAGGCGGATGCCTGATGGCTTCGGGAGTGCGCCTGTGATTTCCGGACAGGCCTCGGTTATGGACAGTGTCCGTCGTTGGCTGTCTGCTGGCGAACGGGTCTGGTTGTGCACTATCGTGGAAACCTGGGGTTCGTCCCCGAGGCCGGTGGGCTCCTGGCTTGCGGTGTCGGAGACCGGTCGCTGGAGCGGCTCGGTCTCTGGCGGCTGTCTGGAGGAGGATCTGCTCCGAAGAACCGCCGCCGAGGGGCCCGTCGAATCAACCCTGATTGATTACGGCATTACCGAGGGGGACCGGGACCACTTCCAGCTACCTTGCGGCGGACGGATCCGGTTGCTGGTCGAGCCGCTGGAGCCTTCGGACCATTTGTCGCATATTGATAGGCTGTTAGGAGCAATCTCTGAACGGCAACCGGTTGTGCGGGAAGTGGTGGTTGGCGAAGGTGCTTGCCTTGCAGGCACAAACGGCAATGTCCGCAGTGGGGTGACCTTTGACGGCCAGACTCTGGTCCACACTTTGCAGCCGGAGTGCCGGCTACTACTGATTGGCGCCGGGGAGGTGGCGCGCCACGTGGCGGAGTTTGCCGCGGCGGCCGAGTTCACGGTTACCCTGTGCGAGCCCCGGGATACCTTTGCGGACGGCTGGCAGTACCCGCATATTCCCCTCAGCCGTCGGCTGCCGGACGACCTCATTGGTGAGGACTACGGTGATCAGTGGTGCGGGGTTCTGGCCCTGGCCCACGACCCCCGGGTTGACGACATGGGTTTGCTGGCGGCGTTACAGTCGCCGGCATTCTATATCGGTGCCATGGGATCACGGAAAACCTCCGAGGCACGCCGGTCAAGGCTTGCCAACCTGGGGCTGGATAAGGTGGCAATTGACCGGCTCAGGGCGCCAATCGGCGTGCATATTCCGAGCAAGACGCCCGCCGAAATCGCCATTTCCATCGTCGCGGACCTGATTGCCGCACGACATGATTTGCGGGCCGCCCAAGCATCCCTATAATGGCGGCAAATGGGGGTCGATAATCTCCGGTCGGCGGAGACACCCTTGGCACCTGGCCCGTGGAGAAACACCGTGTTTGATGTCACCCGATTTGCCGTTGCGGCAGAATCCATCGTCGAAGCCGGCCGCTTCCTGTATCAGCGGGGCTGGTCGCCGGCCACCAGCAGCAATTACTCGGCGCGGATTGATGATCAGCACATCGCGATTACGGTGTCCGGCCGGCACAAGGGCCAGCTGGGTGCCGGTGATGTGATGGTGGTGGATCTGTCCGGCCAGCCCGTCCAGAGCAATTGCCGTTCCTCGGCAGAAACCCGCCTGCATACCGTGCTTTATGAACTGTTCCCCGAGGTCGGGGCGGTGCTGCACACCCATTCCGTAAAAGCCACGGTATTGAGCCGGCTGCTGGAGCCGGGCAGGGCATTGGAACTGGAAGGCTACGAGCTGCAGAAAGCCTTTACCGGAGTCCAGACCCACGAATCCGTGTTGACCGTTCCGGTATTCGACAACACCCAGGATATCGATGCGCTTGCCCGGGATACCAGGGCCTGGTTCGCAGAGCATCCGGAGCAGCCGGGTTATCTTATCCGGGGCCACGGCCTGTACACCTGGGGCCGCACCATGGCCGATTGCCTGCGCCACGTGGAAGCGTTTGAATTCCTGTTTGAATGTGAACTTGAAACCATGAGGGTCCGCCCATGACCACCCTGAGCATCTTTTATCAAAACCAGCCCGAGCAGGCCCATACCGTGACGGAAAGCCCGTCGGAAATCCGCGAGCTGTTGGCCTCCCGGGGCATTCGCTTCGAGCAGTGGCCGACCCGGGACCTGCCCGCCGATGCCACCCAGGAGCAGATTCTGGAGGCCTACAGCGAGGAAGTGGCCCGGCTGAAGGAAGAATGTGGCTTCCAGACCGCTGATGTGGTCAGCCTGAATCCGGACAATCCGCAGAAAGAGGCCTTCCGCCAGAAGTTCCTGGATGAGCACACCCACAGTGAGGACGAGGTCCGGTTCTTCGTGCGGGGTCAGGGCCTGTTCTACCTGCACTTCGGTGACCAGGTGTACGCGGTGATGTGCGAGAAGAACGACCTGATCAGCGTTCCGGACGGCACCCGGCACTGGTTCGATATGGGCCCGGAACCGGAATTCACCTGCATTCGCCTGTTCAGCAATCCCGAAGGTTGGGTGGCCGACTTTACCGGCGAGGACATTGCCAGCCGCCTGCCCGGGTACGAAGCGCTGGCGGAGGCGAGTGGATGATCCGGGTTATCCTGACGGACATTGAGGGCACCACCAGCTCCATTTCGTTTGTGCACGATGTTCTGTTCCCCTTTGCGGCCAAACACCTGCCCGGGTTCGTGACCGCACACCGGGATGAACCTGCCGTGGCCGAGCAGCTCGATGAGGTTGCGGCAAAAAGTGGCGTCGACCGCGCGGATGTTGATGGGCTTGTTGACGTTCTCCAGCAATGGATCCGCGAGGACCGGAAGGAGACCTCCCTGAAAGCCCTGCAGGGTATGGTCTGGGAGCAGGGCTATCAGCAGGGCGAGCTGAAGGGGCATATCTACCCGGACGCGGCGGATTACCTGCAGCGGTGGCATGATCGGGGATTGAGGCTGTTCGTATATTCCTCCGGTTCGGTGAAGGCCCAGAAGCTGATTTTCGGCTTCACCACGGAGGGCGACTTCACGCCGTTTTTCTCGGGCTATTTCGACACCCGCATTGGTGGCAAGAAAGAGGCCGACTCCTATCGTAATATTCTGAAAGAACTGGGTGTCGAGCCGGAAACGGTGCTGTTCCTGTCTGATGTCGAGGCGGAACTTGAAGCAGCGGAGTCAGCGGGCATCAAGACCGCGTGGCTGGTCCGGGAGGGCGAACTGCCTGATACCGGCCGCTTCGTTGCCCGCGATTTCTCGGAGGTGGAGACCCTGCTGCGCAAGCGCTGAAACCTCCGCAAGACCTACAGGAGGATGCCATGACCGGAATACACTGGGCCCGCCGTATGGCGTTGCTGTTGCTGATTCCGGTCCTGAGTGCCTGTAACCCCTTTTCCGAGGCCCGCCCCATGCTGGATGAGTACGTGGAGCGGGTCGCCCGGGTGCTGGAGACGGAGCCCGAGCTTTCTTCCCCTGAACCCGCCGAACAGATTCCCCGTCGCCGTGACCGCGTGCTGGCCATGCCGCAGCTGGATATGGGCATGCTCGATTTTCTGTCACTCTATGGCTGCGAACTGCAGTTTGTGGTGGGCGAGAAGAATTCGGTCATGGGCCGGGTTATGCAGCCCCTCAATCGCCTCCGTTACGAGGTGCGCTTTATCGAGGCGGCCCGGGAGTGCCTGCCGGAGGTGGATGACGAGGAGCTGGAAGAAGCGCTGAACGAGGCTATCGAGAGCAAACGGGAGTCCCTCCCCATAGCGGTCTGGAATGCCACCTGGGGGGTGGAGGAAGTGGAAACCCTGTTCACCCTGGCGAAGGGCTATTACCCGGTGGCCCCGGAAGGCGATCCGGTGTCGGACCTGGCGCTGGATGCGCAGCAGCTGAATGCTGCCACTGCCATGTTACTGGATGAGAAGCTGGATGTATCACTGGAGTTCGCCGGTAACGTTCACCAACGTTGGCAGGCGGAATATCGGGCCGGACAATTGATCAACAGTGCCCGGTTGCTGGCTGCCAGGCTGGAAGACGCCACCAACCTGTTGCAGGAGCGACTGGAAGGTCGGCCACTGTGCCTCAACGGCAAGCCGAACAATCAGTCCGATATCGTGCAGAACATGTTTTTCAGCGTGTATATCGGGGAGATCCAGCCCTACATGGGAGAAGTTCGCCGGGCACGGGATGCCCTGATCGAGCCCCTGGCCCGACTGGCGCAGCAGCAGGAAGCGGTGATGCCGGAGTCTTTCCGGGAGTGGTACCGCAACCATCTTTCCCTGTCCGCCGCGGGGAGCCTCTGGCTGGACCTGGACCAGGCCATGGCGGCTCACACCCGGGCCTGGCAGGACCTGCTGGAGCAGTGCGGTCTGAGGCCCGGGACCTGAGACCGGCAAACAGGCCTCAATCAGCTCGTCTGAGGCCGATTTACCTTGAGGTGGACCATCGCCACGACGAACAGCAGCAGCGTCAACACGGTCAGCAGCACGGGCCCGGGCGCGCCCTCACTGAGCCAGGCGGACACAACTGCCTGTGTGAAGTAGAAGATCACCACGAAGGCCATCCAGATGTAGCCCCGGTTGTGGCCCCGGAACACCGGCACGGCAAAGGCCAGTAGCGGCACCAGTTTGACGGCCAGCATCAGGGTAATGGACACCCCTTCGACTGGAGCAGGGAAGAAGGTGGTGGCAATCAGGGTCGCCAACACGGCCAGGTACAACAGAATGGTCAGGCGGGCGGTCTGCTTGGCTTTTGCGTTGTGGAGCATGGTTGCTTTCCGGTTCAGTCGGACAGTTTGAGGGCGAGGGTTGCCAGGCGTTGGCCGAAGGCCTGGCACAGGGTCTTCTCGTGTTCACTCAGCGGCAGCTGTTCGGCGGTGCCTGCCCAGTGGGAAGGGCCATAGGGTGTTCCGCCGGATTCGGTCTCGCCCAGTGCTTTCTCGGTGTATGGCAGGCCGCATAACACCATGCCATGGTGCAGCAGCGGTAGCATCATCGTCATCAGGGTGGTTTCCTGGCCACCGTGCAGACTGCCGGTGGAGGTAAAGGCTCCCGCCGGCTTGCCGGCCAGGCCGCCACTCAGCCAAAGGTCACCGGTGCCATCAAGAAAATGCTTCAGTGGCGCCGCCATGTTGCCAAAGCGTGTGGGACTGCCAATGGCGAGTCCCGAGCAACCGGCAAGGTCGGCCTTGGTGGCGTAGGGCGCTCCGTCATCGGGTACCGCCGGCAGGCTGGCCTCGGTATCGGGGGACACTGGTGGCACCGCGCGCAAACGCGCCTCAATGCCCGGGACCCGGGCGACACCCCGGCCGATCTGGCTGGCCAGCTCAGCGGTCTGGCCGTTGCGGCTGTAATAAAGGATCAGAACGTACGGTGCATGCTCTGGCATGGAACAGGTTCCCTTGCTTGGCGGCGTGAAACTGGGTTCGGGCTCAACATTACAGAATGGTCAGAACATTTTCCGGAGGTCTGCCCAGGGCCGCCTTGTTGTTACGAATCACAATGGGGCGTTCGATCAGTTTCGGGTGCTTCGACATCGCCTGGAGCAGCTGTTCACGGGACAGTTCCGGATTATTGAGGCCCAGCTCCTTGTATTCGGTTTCCTTGGTGCGCATGAGTTCCCTCGGTTCGCAGCCCAGCATGTCGAGGATATTCCCGAGCTCTTCCGCTGTCGGAGGGGTTTCCAGGTAGCGTATAATCTCCGGCTCGATTCCACGTTCGTTAAGCAGTTCAAGTGTTTGACGTGACTTGGAGCAGCGCGGGTTGTGGAAAATCCGGGTCGGTTCTGTCATCTTCTGGCCTGATTGTCTGGGATGGATACAGCGGGTTGTCAAAGGCCCGTAGTCTAACAGGAGGAGTTGCCGTGCAGTACCCCGAGTCGGGCGGCCGTGCCCGAGGGTTGATGGTTGCAGCTATGCTGATGGCGGTTTTTTTGTCAGGCTGCCAGAAAACCGAGTTTGAGCGCGCGGAAGGCCCCCGCCTGAACTGGGACAGCCTGCGCGGGCAGTGGGTGCTGGTCAATTACTGGGCCGAATGGTGTAAGCCCTGCCTGGAGGAAATCCCGGAACTGAACGAGCTGGACAAGGCACCGGATATCGCGGTGCTCGGCGTGAACTTTGACGGCGTAACCGGCGCGGAGCTGGTAGCACTGGGCGAACGCATGGGCATCGAGTTCACCATGCTGGCGGAAGATCCCGCCTCCCGGTTCGATTGGCGGGTGCCTGTGGCATTGCCGGCCACCTTTGTTGTCAATCCGGACGGGGAATTGCTGGAGACCCGCTTCGGCCCCCAGACAGAAGCGGATATCCGGGCGTTGATCGGCGGCTGAGCCCGCGCCCAAGACCGAACACAAGCAGGAACAGCCTCATATTATGGCGCAAACCTTTGTACACCTTCGCGTACATTCCGAATACTCCATGGTGGATGGACTGGTCCGGGTCAAGCCGCTGATCGGTCGCGTTGCCGAGCTTGGCATGCCCGCCGTCGGGCTGACCGAGCAATCCAACATGTGCTCGCTGGTGCGTTTTTACAAGGCAGCCACGGGTGCCGGTGTCAAACCGATTATCGGCGCCGACCTGTGGCTGGAAAATCCGGACGAACCGGACAATCCGTTCCGCCTGACACTGCTGGCGCGGGACAACGATGGCTATCTGAATCTTACGGAAATCATCTCGCTCGGTTACACCGAGGGGCAGCGCTTCGGCAAACCCATCATCCAGCGCGGTTGGCTGGAGGCGCGGGCAAAGGGCCTGATTGCGCTCTCCGGTGCCAAACTCGGTGATGTCGGCAAGGCACTGCTGGCGGGCAAACCCGAGCTGGCCCGGGAGCGGGCCGAATACTGGATGCAGCTCTACCCGGACAGCTACTACCTGGAGCTCCAGCGCACCGGACGCCCCGGTGATGAGGACTGTCTGCACCTGAGCGTGGAACTGGCGGCAGAGTTGGGCTTGCCGGTTGTGGCCACCAACGACGTCCACTTCCTGGAAGCCGATGACTTCGAGGCCCATGAGGCACGGGTCTGCATCGGTGAAAGCCGCACTCTGGACGATCCGCGTCGGGAACGCCGATTCAGTGACCAGCAATATCTGCGCAGTGCCGAGGAAATGATCGAGCTGTTCTCGGACATTCCCGAGGCCATCGAGAATACGGTGGAAATTGCCCGCCGCTGCTCGGTGAAAGTGCGCATGGGCGAGTACTTCCTGCCCAACTATCCGATCCCCGACGGCATGACCATGGACGAATATTTCCGCCATGTGTCGGAAGAAGGCCTGGAAGCGCGTCTGGCCAAAACCCTCAGTAAGGACGATCCGGAATACGATCAGAAACGGGAAGCCTATTACAAGCGCCTGAACTTCGAGCTCGATATCATCATCCAGATGGGGTTCCCGGGTTACTTCCTGATCGTTATGGACTTCATCAAGTGGGCCAAGAACAACGGCGTGCCGGTAGGGCCCGGCCGGGGTTCCGGCGCCGGTTCCCTGGTGGCTTACGCGCTACTGATCACTGATCTGGATCCGCTGGAATACGACCTGCTGTTCGAGCGGTTCCTGAACCCGGAACGGGTGTCCATGCCCGACTTCGACGTCGACTTCTGCATGGAAGGCCGCGACCGGGTGATTGACTACACCGCCGAGAAGTATGGCCGTGAGGCGGTCTCCCAGATCATCACCTTCGGTACCATGGCCGCCAAGGCGGTGGTGCGGGACGTGGCGCGGGTGCAGGGCAAGTCTTACGGCCTCGCGGACAAGCTGTCCAAGCTGATCCCGTTCGAAGTGGGCATGACCCTGGAAAAGGCCATCGAGCAGGAACCCCAGCTCAAGGAATTCCTTGAACAGGACGAGGAAGCCCAGGAAATCTGGGAAATGGCCCTCAAGCTTGAAGGTGTCTGCCGTAACGCCGGCAAGCACGCCGGTGGTGTGGTGATTGCCCCCACCAAGATCACCGATTTCTCGCCGCTGTACTGCGATGACGAGGGCGGAAGCCTGGTTACCCAGTTTGACAAAGGGGACGTGGAAGACGCCGGCCTGGTGAAGTTCGACTTCCTGGGGCTACGGACCCTCACCATCATCAAGTGGGCCCTGAACATGATCAACCCGCGCCGGGAGAAGCTCGGCGAGGGGATTCTGGATATCAGTACCATCCCGCTGGATGACAAGCCTTCCTTCGAGATGCTGAAGCGGGCCGAAACCACGGCCGTGTTCCAGCTTGAATCCCGTGGCATGAAGGACCTCATCCGCCGGCTGCAGCCGGACTCCCTGGAAGACATGATCGCCCTTGTGGCCCTGTTCCGCCCCGGACCGTTGCAGTCCGGCATGGTTGACGATTTCATCGACCGGAAGCACGGCCGGCAGCCGATATCCTACCCGCATCCGGATTATCAGTATGAGGGTCTGAAGCCGGTACTGGAGCCCACCTACGGGGTCATCCTGTACCAGGAGCAGGTCATGCAGATTGCTCAGGTAATGGCCGGCTATACCCTGGGTGGTGCGGACATGCTTCGTCGGGCCATGGGTAAGAAAAAACCGGAGGAGATGGCCAAGCAGAAGGCCATTTTCCTGGACGGTTGTGAAAAGAACGGTATCGACAAAACCCTGGCCGAGAATATCTTCGACCTGGTGGAAAAGTTCGCCGGTTACGGCTTCAACAAGTCGCACTCCGCGGCCTATGCCCTGGTGTCCTACCAGACCCTGTGGCTCAAGGCCCATTATCCGGCCGAGTTTATGGCCGCGGTCCTCACCGCCGATATGCAGAACACCGACAAGGTGGTCACGCTGGTGGAAGAGTGCCGGAATATGAAGCTGGACCTGCTGGTACCGGATGTCAGTCGTTCCGCCTACACCTTTACCGTCAACGATGACGGTCAGATAGTCTACGGACTTGGCGCCATCAAGGGGCTGGGTGAGGGGCCGATCGACAGTATTGTGGCCGCGGCCAAAGACGGTCCGTTCGAGGACATCTTCGATTTCTGTCGGCGGGTGGACCTGAAGAAGGTCAACAAGCGGGCCATGGAGGCGCTGATCCGCGCCGGTGCCATGGACAAGCTTGGGCCCGGCCGGGCCCAGCTGATGGCGAGTATCGACAAGGCGGTGCAGCAGGCAGACCAGCAGTCCCGTAACGATGCCGCGGGCATGATGGACATGTTTGGTGAAATGCTGGAGTCCGGCGGAGGGGATGGCGATGCCTATGCGGAGGTGGCTCACGTTCGTGAGTGGCCGAAAAAGGAACGTCTCAAGGGTGAGAAGGATACCCTGGGGCTGTACCTGACCGGGCATCCCTTCGATGAGTACGAGAAGGAAGTGCGCCGGTTTGTCCGTTCATCCATCGCCGATCTGAAACCAAACAAGGCGCCCCAGCGGGTGGCAGGTCTGGTGGTAGCCCAGCGCACCATGAAAACCCGGACCGGCTCGACCATGTGCTTCATTACCCTGGATGACCGGAGTGCCCGTATCGAGGCTACCCTGTTCTCGGAAACCTTCTTCGAGAACCGGGAGTTGCTACAGTCGGACCAGGTCATTGTGGTGGAAGGGCAGGTCAGTCACGATGACTATTCCGGGCAGATGAAAATGCGGGTCAACTCCGTGACGGACGTGGCTACCGCCCGGCAGCAGTTCAGTCGGGGGCTGAAGCTTGAGCTGACGGCGGATCAGCTGCAGAACGGCCTCCTGGACAAGCTGGATGAAACCCTGAGACCGTTCCGTTGTGATGGCAGCCCGGTGTGGATTGAATACCGCAGTCCGGAGGCCCGGACCCGCATCGAGCTGGGCGAGTCCTGGCGGGTGCAGCCGGACGATAACCTGTTGCTGGAACTCAGGTACCTGGTGGGCGACCAATCGGTTGAACTGGTCTATGATTAAGACCAATGTCCGCTTTAGCCGGTCTTCATGCACTGCTATCTTTGTCCCAAATTCTGGTTTTGGCGGTCCGCGGGGCCGTCAGGCAAATCAAAATGATGGAACATCATGAACCCTAATTACCTGGATTTTGAACAGCCGATCGCCGACCTGGAAGCCAAGATTGAAGAGCTTCGCATGGTCGGCAACGACACCGACATCAACATCACCGATGAGATCAGCCGTCTCAAGAAGAAGAGCGTCAGTCTCACCGAGAGTATCTTCTCGAACCTGCAGCCCTGGGACATTGCCCGGCTGGCCCGGCACCCGCGCCGGCCCTACACGCTCGATTACATCGAGATGATTTTCGATGATTTCGACGAGCTGCATGGCGATCGCCGTTACGCGGATGACCAGGCCATTGTTGGTGGTACTGCACGCCTGGGTGACAAGCCGGTCATGGTTATTGGTCACCAGAAAGGCCGTGAAGTCCGCGACAAGGTCAAGCGTAACTTCGGTATGCCCCGCCCCGAGGGTTACCGCAAGGCCCTGCGACTGATGGAAATGGCCGAACGCTTCAGGATGCCTATCCTGACCTTCATCGACACCCCGGGTGCCTATCCCGGTATCGGTGCCGAGGAGCGTGGCCAGAGTGAGGCGATTGCCTTCAATCTTGCGGTCATGTCCCGCCTGAAGACCCCGATCATTTCCACTGTGATTGGTGAGGGTGGATCCGGTGGCGCCCTGGCCATCGGTGTCTGTGACCAGCTGAATATGCTGCAGTATTCCACCTACGCGGTGATTTCACCGGAGGGTTGTGCCTCCATTCTCTGGAAGAGTGCCGAGTATGCGGCCCAGGCCGCCGAGGCCATGGGTGTGACTGCGGATCGCCTCAAGCATCTCGGGCTGGCGGACAACGTGGTGACCGAGCCGCTGGGTGGTGCTCATCGCAATCCGGAGGAAATGGCGGAATCCCTCCGCGAAACCCTGACCAAGGGCGTTACGGAACTTTCCCGTCTGCCGCTGGATGAGCTGGTATCGCGCCGCTACGAGCGGCTGACCCGCTATGACAACGGGCGGTAAGCCCGTCCCCGGTTTTGCCTGGCCGGAGGCCCTCTGCGCTCCGGTCAGGTCACTCCCCGCGCACAACAGGCTCTGGATTGCCCTCAGCGGCGGTCTGGATTCCACCCTTCTGCTGCATGTTGCGGCGTGCTGTTTCCCCCGCAGTCCCGATCTTCGCGCTGTTCATGTCAATCATCAGTTACAGGTCAATTCGGAGCAGTCCGAACAGTTCTGCCGTCGGGTCTGTGAGGCTCTGGGTATTGAGTTGCTCGTGCGCCGGGTGGATGTCCGGGCGGAGCGGGCCGAGGGTGGCGCCGGCGGCATTGAGGAGGCTGCCCGTCATGCCCGCTACGCCGCGTTCGAGGAAATTCTGGAATCCGGTGACTTGCTGCTGATGGCGCATCATGCCGATGACCAGGCCGAGACCGTGCTGTTCAGACTGCTCCGTGGTACCGGTGTCCGCGGATTGGCGGGTATGCCCCGGGAGCGGTCGTTGGGGGCAGGGCGACTGGTGCGCCCACTGCTTGAGTTCGACCGCGCGCGGTTGTCCCAATGGGCCAATGAGGCCGGTCTGGAGTGGGTGGAGGACCCGAGTAACGCCGACGAACGCTTCGACCGGAACTTTCTCAGGCAGACAATCCTGCCCGAACTCAAAGAGCGCTGGCCTGGTCTTAATGCCCGGCTCCGGCACACCGCCGCTGCCTGTGACGAACAGGTGGCGCTGACAGACCGGTTGGCGGAAATCCAGTGGCGGGGCTGCGCCCCCGATCGCCGGCATCTGTCCATCGGGCATCTGGCAAAGCTCTCCCTTGCGGAGCAAAAGAACCTGCTGCGCTGGTGGATCCGGACGTCCGGATACCAACAGCCGTCGATAGGGGACTGGAGGCAGGTTATCTCGGATCTGATCCACGCGCGGGAGGACGCTGAGCCGGAGCTTCGTGGTGCCGGCTTTGCCCTCCGTCGTTTCCGTGGGGGGATTTACCTGGTGCCCGATCAGCCCGAACCGGAGACCACAAGTGCGGAGCTTCTGCCTGGCGAGTCACTGTGCTGGGGCCGCTGGCGAATCCGGTTGCTTCCTGCTGGAGACCAGAAACAGCCTCCGCCGGCAATACGGGTATCTACGAGGCAGGGGGGTGAGCGATTCCATCCGGTGCCGGAAGGGCCCGGAAAACTGGTCAAGAAATGGTTGCAGGAGCAGGGGATTCCTCCCTGGGAGAGACCACGTATTCCGCTGGTTTTCAGCAGGGATGGTGACGAGGAAACCCTGATCGCAATTGGCGATTTGTGGTGTTCTGGACAATACTCGGGAGGCGCTCCTGCCGCCGGCTGGCGGCTGATTGTGGAGCGGGATTGTGATTGAGTCAGGGGGGGCTTTCTGGTAGTCTGGCGTCCCATCTTGAGATGAACAATCTCCCTCCTTCACCGAACCAGATAATCACGGAATCTGCATGACGCGTTATATTTTCGTCACCGGCGGTGTCGTGTCCTCCTTGGGGAAAGGTATTGCGTCTGCCTCCCTGGCAGCCATCCTCGAGGCACGCGGCCTGAAGGTCACCATTCTCAAGCTGGATCCCTACATCAACGTAGACCCCGGCACCATGAGCCCGTTCCAGCACGGTGAGGTTTTTGTCACCGAAGATGGCGCGGAAACCGACCTGGACCTTGGCCACTATGAGCGCTTCATCCGTACCCGGATGACCCGCCGTAACAACTTCACCACCGGTCGCGTCTACGAAGAGGTCATCCGCAAGGAGCGTCGTGGCGACTACCTGGGCGGCACTGTTCAGGTGATTCCCCACATCACAGATGAGATCAAGCGCCGGGTGGTGGAAGGCGCGGCCGGTGTCGATGTGGCGCTGATCGAGATCGGTGGCACCGTGGGTGACATCGAATCCCTGCCGTTCCTCGAGGCCTGCCGTCAGCTGAAGGTGGAAGTGGGTCCCCAGCGTGCCCTGTTCATGCACCTGACTCTGGTTCCGTACATCGCCACCGCCGGCGAGATCAAGACCAAGCCGACCCAGCATTCCGTCAAGGAGATGCGCTCCATTGGTCTGCAGCCGGATATCCTGCTGTGCCGTTCCGAGCACGAAGTGGATGCCAGTTCCCGCCGCAAGATTGCGCTGTTCACCAACGTTGAAGAGCGCGCGGTTATCCCGCTCCAGGACGCCAAATCCATCTACGCCATCCCGCGCATGCTGCACGAGCATGGCCTGGACCAGTTGGTGATCGAACGGTTCGGCCTGGACGCACGTGCCGCAGACCTGAGCGAGTGGGACAGCGTGGTCGATGCATTGATGCATCCGGAGCAGGAAGTGACCATTGCCATGGTCGGCAAGTATATGGAGCTGCTGGATGCCTACAAGTCCCTGATTGAGTCCCTGCTGCACGCAGGCATCAAGACCCGCACCAAGGTCAATATCAATTACATCGATTCCGAAGACATCGAGCGCGATGGTACCCGCGTGTTGGAGTCCGCCGATGCGATCCTGGTCCCGGGTGGCTTCGGTGAGCGCGGAGTTGAAGGCAAGATCCGCACCGTCCAGTATGCCCGCGAGAACAAGGTTCCCTACCTCGGGATCTGCCTCGGCATGCAGGTCGCTGTGATCGAATACGCCCGCAATGTGGCTGGTCTGAAGGACGCCCACAGCACAGAATTCCGTACCCATACCCCGGAGCCGGTGGTCGGTCTTATTACCGAATGGCTGGATGCCACTGGTGAGCGCGAAGAACGCACCGAGGAATCCGATCTGGGCGGCACCATGCGCCTGGGTGCCCAGGACTGCGTCCTGACCGAGGGTTCCACCATTGCCAATTGTTACGGCAAGAAGACCATCCGTGAGCGTCATCGTCACCGCTATGAGGTGAACAATCATTTCCTGCCGGCTCTGGAAGGTGCGGGGTTGCAGATTTCCGGGCGTTCAACCGATGGCAAACTGGTGGAAGTGGTGGAAGCGCCGGATCATCCCTGGTTTGTGGCCTGCCAGTTCCATCCGGAGTTCACCTCCACGCCCCGGGATGGTCACCCACTGTTCAAGGGCTTTGTTGAAGCGGCTCTGGCGCACAAGAAGGAGTCCTGAGCATGGCGCAGAGCACGGTAAACGTCTCGGGCATCGAGGTCGCCAACGATAAGCCGTTTGTGCTGTTCGGCGGTATGAACGTACTCGAGTCCCGGGAGCTGGCCTTCGAAGTGGCTGAAACCTACGTGGATGTCTGCCGTCGGCTGGGTATTCCCTATGTGTTCAAGGCATCCTTCGACAAGGCCAACCGTTCCTCCGTGCATTCGTTCCGGGGTCCCGGCCTTGAGAAAGGGTTGCAGATCCTGGCGGACATCAAGAGCAAGTTCAGCGTGCCGATCATCTCTGATGTCCATGAGCCGGCGCAGGCAGCTCCGGCTGCCGAGGTCTGCGATATCATCCAGCTGCCCGCATTCCTGAGCCGCCAGACCGATCTGGTGGTCGCCATGGCCGAAACCGGCGCGGTGATCAACGTCAAGAAGGCCCAGTTCCTCGCGCCCCAGGAGATGAAGCACATCATCACCAAGTGCGAGGAAGCCGGCAATGACAAGGTGATCCTGTGCGAGCGGGGCAGCAGCTTCGGTTACAACAACCTGGTGGTGGACATGCTCGGCTTCGGCATCATGAAAGCCATGAACGTGCCGGTGATGTTCGATGTGACCCACTCGTTACAGATGCCCGGCGGTCGCGCCGATTCGGCCGGAGGCCGACGGGCCCAGGTGACCGACCTGGCACTGGCCGGCATGTCCCAGGGCTTGGCCGGTCTGTTCCTGGAGGCGCATCCGGACCCTGACCAGGCCAAGTGCGATGGCCCCTGCGCCCTGCGGCTAAGCCAGCTTGAGCCGTTCCTGGAGCGGGTCAAAGCCGTGGATGACCTGGTGAAAAGTTTTAAACCTATCGACACCGCCTGATTGGCGGTGTTTGTTTTGGTTGGGAGTACGAGCAGGTGGGGGATGGCTTTCCGAAACACGCTCCTCGCGGCACATCCATGTGACGCTTGGTCTCCGCCATCCCTGGCTCCGCACAGTTTCGGAAAGCCATCCCCCACCTGCTCTATGCCCAGCTACACGTTAGAACCGTTTAGAAATCGAAAACCTGGAGAATCAGTCGAATGACCAAGATTGCTAACATCAAGGGCCGCGAGGTTCTGGATTCCCGTGGTAACCCCACTGTCGAAGCAGACGTAATCCTCGAAGATGGAACGATCGGAAGCGCGTGTGCACCGTCTGGCGCTTCAACCGGTTCCCGGGAGGCTCTGGAACTTCGTGATGGCGACAAGTCCCGGTACCTTGGCAAAGGTGTTCTGAAAGCGGTTGAAGCCGTTAATGGCAAGATCCGTGACGCACTCGTCGGCAAAGATGCGGCTGACCAGCGTGGTCTGGACAGCATCATGCTCGAACTGGACGGCACCGAGAACAAGGCGAATCTTGGCGCCAACGCCATTCTGGCAGTCTCTCTGGCAGCGGCCAAGGCTGCGGCGATCTCTCTGGGTAAGCCGCTGTATGCGCACATCGCGGACATCAACGGTACCTCTGGCCAGTTCTCCATGCCGGTTCCGATGATGAACATCCTCAACGGTGGCGAACACGCCGATAACAACGTTGATATCCAGGAGTTCATGGTTCAACCGGTTTCTGCCAAGACGTTTTCCGAAGCCCTTCGTGTCGGCGCGGAGATCTTCCATAGTCTGAAG
This sequence comes from Marinobacter sp., assembly GCA_018623515.1. GTDB lineage: Bacteria > Pseudomonadota > Gammaproteobacteria > Pseudomonadales > Oleiphilaceae > Marinobacter. The sequence continues at coordinate 1,423 of JAAZVL010000021.1, read as the reverse complement.
AAAGTTCTGCAGGCACAGGGTCTGAACACCGCGGTCGGTGATGAAGGTGGTTTTGCCCCGAACCTGCCGTCCAATGAGGCAGCACTGGCTGTGATCAAGGAAGCAGTTGAGAATGCGGGCTACAAGCTGGGTACCGATGTGACCCTCGCCCTGGACTGTGCCTCTTCCGAGTTCTACAAGGACGGCCAGTATCAGCTCTCCGGCGAAGGCAAGAGCTTCGATTCCGAAGGCTTTGCCGATTACCTGGCTGGCCTGTGCGAGCGTTATCCCATCGTTTCCATCGAAGACGGCATGGACGAGAGCGACTGGGACGGCTGGAAAGTGCTGACCGACAAGCTGGGCAGCAAGGTTCAGCTGGTCGGCGACGATCTGTTCGTGACCAATACCAAGATCCTGAAGCAGGGTATCGATAAGGGTATTGGTAACTCGATCCTGATCAAGTTCAACCAGATCGGCAGCCTGACCGAGACCCTGGATGCCATCAAGATGGCCCAGGATGCGGGTTATACCGCGGTGATCTCCCACCGTTCCGGTGAGACCGAGGACACCACCATCGCGGATCTGGCGGTTGCCACCTGTGCCGGTCAGATCAAGACCGGTTCCCTGTGCCGATCCGACCGCGTAGCCAAGTACAACCAGCTGCTGCGCATTGAAGAGGCTTTGGATGGCAAGGCGCCGTACCGTGGTCTGAGCGAGATCAAGGGTCAGGGCTGAGGTCCGGCGGTAAAAATTAACTTGCCGGTGACCACCGGCAGGTAACAAAATGTTAAGGCCATCGCGTTCTGGATGAAAGTTCAGACACGATGGCCTTTTTGTACAACCAGTTAGAAGAATTTGTTGTTAATCTACTCTAAGGTCTATACTCACTAGCCAGTGTTGATTTTTTGAACGGTTATTTCTCCGACGGAATTGGAATGAAGACGCTTTGGGCCATCATGGTTGTGTTGATTCTCCTGCTGCAGGTGCGCCTGTGGGTCGGGGAGGGCAGCTTTGCGCAGGTCTGGTCTCTGGAGCAGTCGATTGCCGAGCAGCGTGCGGAGAATGCCGAGTTGGCGGCCCGGAATGATCGCCTCTATGCGGAGGTGCGGAACCTTCGTAGTGAGCAGGGGGCGTTGGAAGAGCGGGCGAGGATGAACCTTGGGTTGATTCGCGAGGACGAGACTTTCTTCCTGGTTGTCGAGAATTGACCCGCCGCTCTCCAGACCACGTGCAAGAACCTCATGACTAACCCCCAGTACTGGCTAATTGTCCCGGCAGCCGGCATCGGCAAACGCATGAAGTCAGAAGTGCCGAAACAGTACCTGACGCTGTCCAACCGCTTTATTCTCGATATCACTCTTTCCCGCCTACTTGATAAGGCCGATTTTTCTGGCTGTATGGTTCCCCTGAGCCCCCAGGACCATTGGTGGCCGGATACCGAGGC
>JAAZVL010000102.1 GCA_018623515.1 Marinobacter sp. | reverse complement strand
GCAAGTCCGAGAAGTGCATTTTCTGCTACCCGCGGATCGAAGCCGGCATGCCCACCGTGTGCTCTGAGACCTGCGTAGGCCGTATCCGCTACCTGGGTGTTCTGCTGTACGACGCAGACCGCATCGAGGAAGTGGCCAGTGCCCCGGGCGAGCATGAGCTGTACGAGAAGCAGCTGGAAATCTTCCTCGACCCGTTCGACCCGAAAGTGATCGAGCAGGCGAAGAAAGACGGCATCCCGATGAACGTCATCGAAGCCGCCCAGCAGAGCCCGGTGTACAAGATGGCGGTGGACTGGAAGCTGGCCCTGCCGCTGCATCCGGAATACCGCACCCTGCCGATGGTCTGGTACGTGCCGCCCCTCAGCCCGATCCAGTCCGCCGCTGAAGCTGGCAAGGTCGAGTTCGACGGCGTGCTGCCGAAGATCGAAAGCCTGCGGATCCCGGTCAAGTACCTGGCCAACCTGCTGACTGCCGGTGATGAGAAGCCCATCGTTCTGGCTCTCAAGCGGATCATGGCCATGCGCCTGTACAAGCGCGCCGAGACCGTGGATGGCAAGGAAGACCTGCGGGCCCTGGAAGAAGCCGGGCTGACCAAGAAACAGGCCGACGAAATGTACCGCTATCTGGCGATCGCCAACTACGAGGATCGCTTCGTGATCCCGACCAGCCATCGCGAGCTGGCCAAGGAAGCTTTCCCGGACGCGAATGCCTATGCCGAGCGCGGCGGCTGCGGTTTCAGCTTCGGTGATGGCTGCAGCGGTGGCGACAGCGACTTCAGCCTGTTCGGTGGCAAGAAGCAGACCACCAGCATGGTGCAGAAGCTGGCCACGGTGAAGCAGGTCGACCCGAAACAGCTGCAGGAATAAGGAGGCCAAGATGCAACTTCTCAAAGTACTGGCACGGGTACTGGAATACCCGACCGAAGAACTCCAGGCCTCCAAGGACGCCCTGGTAGCCGCTGTCCTCGAGGACAGCCGGCTGCCCCGGCAGAACAAGGAGCAATTGCTGACCTGCCTTGACCGGCTGTGTGACGGCGACCTGATGGACCTGCAGGAAGACTACGTGGGCATCTTCGACAAGGGCCGGGCTACCTCCCTGCTGTTGTTCGAACACGTTCACGGCGAATCCCGCGACCGCGGCCAGGCCATGGTGGACCTGATGGAAGAGTACCGCCGCAACGGGCTGGAAATCGACGCCCGGGAGCTGCCGGACTACCTGCCACTGTTCCTGGAATACCTCTCCACCCGCCCGTGGGAGGAAATCCAGAACTGGCTCGAGGATATCCACCACATCCTGGGCCTGCTGGGTGAACGTCTGTTCCAGCGCCAGAGCTTCTACCACGTGGCCATGGACTCCCTGCTGGTCCTGTCCGGTCGCAAGGCCGACCGCCAGGAACTGGCAAAGATCGTGGCCTCCGAAGAGCGCGACGATACCCCGGAAGCCCTGGACAAGGTCTGGGAAGAGGAAATGGTGAAATTCGTGGATGACCAGGGCAGTTCCTGCAGCACCGGTGGCGTGGTTGGACAGCGCCGCCGCGAACTGGAACAGACCCAGACCATTCACCTGAGTGATCAGCTGATGACGGACGCCACACCCCGTCCGGCAGGGCGCGCCTGAGGCGCAGGAGGAAAAGACGATGTCCTATATCAATACACTCTTGTTCGGGGTTTACCCCTACATCGCCCTGATCGTACTGTTTGTCGGTACCTGGGCGCGCTATGACCATGGCCAGTTCACCTGGAAGGCTCACTCCAGCCAGATGCTGCGCAAGAAAAACATGGTAGTGGCCTCTGTGCTCTTCCACGTAGGAGTACTGGTGGTTTTCTTTGGTCACCTGGTCGGCCTGCTGACACCCCACTGGGCCTATGAATGGTTGATGACTCCGGGCCAGAAACAGGTGATGGCCATTGTGGTTGGCGGCATCGCCGGCGTGATGGCGATCATCGGTGGCGGAATGCTCGCCTACCGCCGCATGACTGACCCGCGGGTACAGGCCAGCAGCACCTTCGCTGACAACATGATCATCATCATCCTGGTGATCCAGCTGGCCCTCGGCCTGCTCACCATCCTGCCCACCATGGGCCACCTGGATGGTGCCACCATGCTCAAGTTCACAGCCTGGGCGCAGGGCATCTTCACCCTGCAGGGCTCTGGCGTGGCGGACTACATCGCGGATGTGAACTGGATCTACAAGACCCACATCTTCCTGGGCCTGACCATCTTCGTACTGTTCCCGTTCACCCGCCTGGTGCACATGCTCAGCGTGCCGGTGGAGTACTTCGGACGGAAGTACCAGGTGGTGCGCAAGCGGGCCTGATGTGGAAAAGGGGTCAGATGAAAGCGTTCATCTGACCCCAACTTTATAAAGGTGAACACCATGCAACTAATCCCCACCGGCGAAGCCGACAAGCCCAGAAACCAGTTCCCGCCGGTCTACGTGGGCGAAACGCTGATTCCGGAAGACGACATCGCCCGGGAAATGCAGCACCACCCGGCGGAGGAAGTGGCCGAGGCCTGGCACGAAGCGGCCAAAAGCCTTGTCATCCGCGAACTGCTCCTGCAGCAGGCCGCGCTCCTGAAGCTCGACGACATCGCCGATGAAGAAGACCGCATCGCCCGCGTGCTGGAACTGGAACTCAACGTGCCGGAACCCACCGAGGACGACTGCGAACGCTTCTACGCCGCCAACCCGGCCCGCTTCCGCAGCCCGACACTGATGGCCGTCAGCCACATCCTCCTGGCCGCCGCCCCGGACGACGTTCAGGAACGCATCCGCCAGGAAGAGGCCGGCCGCCAGCTGTTGTCCGCCCTCCTGGACGGCCGCTCCCAGTTTGCCGAACTGGCCAAACAGTACTCCGCCTGCGAATCCCGCCACCAGGGCGGCAGCCTCGGCCAGATCAGCAAAGGCCAGACCGTGGAAGAATTCGAGCGCCCGGTCCTCAGCCTCCAGGAAGGCCTGAACCCGGAACTGATCGAAACCCGCTACGGCTGGCACATCGTCCGCGTCGACCAGCGCATCGACGGCGAGCAACTGCCGTACGAGCACGTGAAGCCCCAGATCCGGCAGTACCTGAGCGAAAGCGTGACCAGAAGGGCGTTTCGGCAGTACTTGCAGGTGCTGGCAGCGGAAACCGGAGTGGAAGGTGTTGATCTGGAGCTGCCGGATTCCCCGCTGATGCAGTAAGGCGAACAGAAAAAGCTCCGGAGACTGGTGGGGAGCCCCTTTCCAAAACTGTGCGGAGCCATGGATGGCGGAGCTCAAGCGCCACATGGGTGAGGCCGAGCGTTTATGAAGCGAAGCTTCATGCGACAGCCGAACGACCGCAATCTGTGATTGCGGGCTGGACCCCGGAGGGGTGCCGCAAGGAGCGTGTTTTGGAAAGGGGCTCCCCGCCAGTCTGTGCTCCAAATAGGACGGCCCAGACCGAGCCCCAATTTTACTCAAGTAGATAGCAAAACTAATCTTTGAGTTAAGTCAATTACTCAGGAATAACCACCCGAATACCCCCATCGGGGGAGCGATTTTTGACCAGTTTGCATCTATTATTTAAAACAAGATTTTGAATGCATGTATATGCAGGGGGAAACACACATGGCACTGATGCAATCAGCCGACACCCGCTACCGCAAACCCGTCCTCGTGGCCGTCAACAAGCCCTTTGACGATGAAGATGGCCTCCAGGCCCTGCGCAGCCACCCGCTGTTCCGCAACCTCCGGCCCCGGGATCTCGAAAGCCTTATCCAGCAGTCCCGACGCCTCCGTCTTGGCCACCACCAGCTGTTGTACCGCCAGGACATGCCGGCACACCATTTCTTCTTCGTGATCTCCGGCCGCCTGCGCCTGTATCGCCTGGACTCATCCGGCATCGACCGCACCCTCGACAGCATCGCCCCGGGCGACTGCTTCGCCGAAGTCATGATCTACGCCGATCCGCCCCGTTATGCCTGCTACGCCGAAGCCCTGAAATCCAGTGAAGTGCTGATGATTCCGGTCAAGGCCTACCGCGAGCTTCTGGACCAGCACCCAGAGTACGCCCAGGCCGCCCTGAGTCACTATGCCAAGCGCGCTGTCACCCGCTTTCACGACCTGGAAATCATGACCGTCCAGAACGCCCGGGACCGGCTGATCCGTTACCTGATCGACCTGCTGCCCAACGGCACCGAACAGGGCGGGGAAGTGGAGCTGCCGCTGCCCAAATGCCTGGTGGCATCGCGCCTGGCCATGCAGCCGGAAACCTTCTCCCGGATTCTGGCTGACCTGAAATCCAACGGCCTGGTACGGGTGAACCGGAGCAAACTGTTTATCTCAGATCCCCGGCGACTGATTGAAATCAGCCAGTAATTCATTGCCCTGAAACCTCCGGGCTCTTCCAGAGGAGGATGTGTGAAACCGAGAAAGCAACGCCCGCTGATCTATTCCTGTTCCGGCTGTTCCGACGTGGCGCAGCTGGCCAACAACGCGGCGGTCCGTCTGGACCACGAAGGCAGCTTCGAGATGTCCTGCATCTCCGGGGTGGGCGGCAAGGTGCCGGCGCTGGTAAAAACCGCCCGATCCGGCCGCCCGATCACCGTGATCGACGGTTGCCCCCTGCATTGCGCCCTTGCCTGCCTGGAAAATGTCGGTGTGCAACCGGAGGAACACGTTCGCCTGTACGAATTCGGCTTCAAGAAACACTATGGCCAGAGCTACAGCGAAGACGCCGTTGAGGAAGTCTGCGACGAGATCCGCGACCGCTCGCTCGGCCAACACCTGATTGCCCGTCAGGCCTGAGGCCTGGCGGATACCTCTTCTTCAAGGAAATCCCATGATCAGCAACTACCAGGATCTCATCCAGGCCACCCGTGAACAGTCCGAGCCCCAGCGCCTGCTGTTTGTTTTCTGCCGTGCCGAGCTGCCGGACGACGCCTCGGTCCAAGAAAAAGCCGCGTTCGAGCGTGGCGAAGGCGGCGCGCTCACACCCGTTATCTGCGTCGACAAAACCCCGGATGAAGCCCCCGACTTCAATACCCTGGCGCAGGAATCACAGGCCACCGGCCAACCCTGGGATATGGTGTTTGTGGCCGCCATGTCCGGTCGTGGTGGTATCGCCCCTTCCAGTGACGAAGCCCAGCAGCCTCTGACCATGATGGTGGAGGGTATCCGCATGGGCCACATCGGCAACTACCTGCCTCTGAACGGTCAGGGCGAAGCGATCGACCTGGCTTGATCCGGACACCGGAGGGTGTAGCCCGCCGGTGTATCCAATCAGAGGTATTTGCTTTCCATCAATAATCAACCAAGCTTTTGATATACCTATGGATATGGGGGCTCTTGTGGGCTTAGCAGTTCGAAGCTTTGCAGTATTTCTTTTCACTCTTCTCAGTACTGTCGCCCTGGCCATACCTGTGGACCAGTATGAACCTGTGGCGGGCCGGCAGGTTATCGAAAAAGCGCTGCCGTCAGTCACGGAGCTGGTGCCCAGAGAGGGCAATCGCGCTATCCAGGAACTCTATGCCGGGGATGAATTGAAGGGCTATGCCTATCAGTCCCTGGATTTCGTGCAGACCCCTGCCTACTCCGGCAAGCCGGTCAATGCCATGGTGGTGCTGGATACCGAAGGCACTATCCTGGCGACCAAGGTCATCCACCACGATGAACCGATCCTGCTGGTGGGCATCCCCGAGAGCAAGTTGCACGTTTTCACCGACCAATACACCGGCTTGAAAGCCGACCAGCGCGTCACCGTGGGCGGCACTTCCAATGAGCGCAAGGTTGCCGTGGATGGCCTGTCCGGCGCTACCGTCACGGTCATGGTGATCAATGAAGTCATCATGCGCACCGCGCACCGCGTTGGCGTCGAGCTGGGTATGGTGGAAGGTGGCGAGAAGTCGCGTCCGCCGATGGCCACCGTCGATAAACAGGCTTTCGAGCAGAAAAGCTGGACCGAGCTGACTGGAGACGGTTCCATCCGACGGCTGTTGCTGACCAGGGGGCAGGTAGACGACTCCTTCAAGGGAACGCCGGCCGAAGGTGTCAATGCTGCTCGCAAGGGGCAACGGGACAGGCCTTTGATCGACCTGTACACCGCCTATCTGGACGCACCGACCATTGGCCGCAATCTGCTGGGTGAAAGCCAATACCAGTGGCTGACATCCGAGCTGAAGCCGGGCGAACACGCCATCGCCGTGATGGCCAATGGGAAGTACTCCTTCAAGGGCTCCGGCTACGTGCGCGGCGGCATCTTCGACCGCATCCAGATCCGCCAGTTCGGTGATACCTTCAACTTCCGTGACCTGGATTACTATCGGCTCAGCGATGTCTATGCCGAGGGTATGCCGGAGTTTTCCGAAATGGCGATATTCATCATTCGCCAACAGTACAACTTCGACCCGGGCACACCCTGGACGCTGGAGCTGACGGTAAAACGCCAGACTGGCCCGCTGGACAGTGAGTTCCAGGTCTTCCCACTCGAATACCAGCTGCCGGACCAGTACTACACCCGTCCCGAGCCGGTGCTCAGCGAAGAGGAATGGCTCGAGTCCCAGCCCTTGTGGGTCCAGGTGTGGTACCAGAAAGAGTTCCAGATCATTGTTCTGGGACTGGGTATCGGTGTGCTCCTGTTCATCCTGTTCTTCCAGGACTGGCTGGTGCAGAAGCCTAAGATGATGCGCTGGATCCGCCATGCCTTCCTGACCTACACCTTGTTCTTTATCGGCTGGTATGCCCTCGGGCAGCTGTCCATCGTCAACGTGCTGACTTTTGTGAACAGTCTGATCAGCGGGTTCAAGTGGGAGACCTTCCTGATCGACCCGATCATGTTTGTGCTGTGGGCCGTGGTTGCCGGCATCATCCTGCTCTGGGGCCGGGCGGTCTATTGTGGCTGGCTGTGCCCGTTCGGCGCTCTGCAGGAGCTGCTCAACGAGATTGCCCGCAAGCTCAAGGTGCCCCAGTACACCGTCCCCTTTGTCTGGCATGAGCGCCTCTGGGCCATCAAGTACATCATCCTGCTGGTGCTGTTCGGGGTGTCCCTGGAGTCCATGGCCGCCGCGGAAAGGCTGGCGGAAGTGGAACCGTTCAAGACCTCCATCACCCTGCATTTCGCCCGCAGCTGGCCGTTCGTGCTCTATGCGGTGGTGCTGCTGGTGGTCAACCTGTTCACCCGCAAGGTCTATTGCCGATACCTGTGTCCGCTGGGCGCAGCCCTGGCGCTACCCACCAAGCTGCGGGTATTCGACTGGCTCAAGCGCCGGAAGGAATGCGGCAACCCCTGCCGCCTGTGTGACAAGGAATGTGAAGTCCAGGCCATCCATCCGGACGGGCATATCAATTACATGGAATGCCATTACTGCCTGGACTGCCAGATGACCTATTTCGATGACCACAAGTGCCCGCCGCTGATCGTCAAGCGTCGCGGAAAGCGCCGTGGTCACAATGCACCGGGCCACCCGGAGGAAATCCCTGTGGTTCAGGTGCACTGAGCAGTCCCCAAAAAAGAAAGCATGAGAAGCAAAAACCGCCATAACCATTAACGGAGTTGGATGTTATGAAAAGAAGAGATGATCTGACCAAGCAAACGCCGGAACTCCCGGAGAGCGGCCAGAGCCGCCGCCGGTTCATGGGTGCCGCCGCCCTGGCCGGTGTTGCCGGTGCCACCGGCCTGGGAACTGCGGTGATGAGCCGTGAAGCGTTTGCGGCTGCCGCGAAGGAGGCCCGTAACAACGCCCACATCGCCCCGGGCGAGCTGGATGAGTACTACGGTTTCTGGAGCGGTGGTCACCAGGGTGAGGTGCGTGTACTGGGCGTGCCCTCCATGCGCGAGCTGATGCGGATTCCGGTCTTTAACATCGACTCCGCCACGGGCTGGGGTATTACCAACGAAAGTAAGGATGTTCTGGGCCATGACAACAAGTACCTGAACGGTGACTGTCACCACCCGCACATCTCCATGACCGATGGTCGTTACGACGGTAAGTACCTGTTCATCAACGACAAGGCCAACACCCGGGTTGCGCGTATCCGTCTGGATATCATGAAGACGGACAAGATCACCCACATCCCGAACGTACAGGCGATCCACGGCCTGCGTCTGCAGAAAGTGCCCCGTACCAAGTACGTGTTCTGTAACGCCGAGTTTGTGATTCCGCACCCGAATGACGGCAGCGAGTTCAGCCTGGAAAACAGCTACACCATGTTCAACGCCATTGATGCGGACACCATGGAAGTGGCCTGGCAGGTAATCGTGGACGGCAACCTGGACAACACCGATGCCGACTACACCGGCAAGTATGCCGCTTCTACCTGTTACAACTCCGAGAAAGCGGTGGATCTGGCCGGCACCATGCGCAACGATCGTGACTGGGTGGTGGTGTTCAACGTTGAGCGGATCGAAGCCGCGGTGAAGGCCGGTAACTTCAAGACCATCGGCGATTCCAAGGTGCCGGTGGTGGACGGCCGTGGTGATTCCGAGCTGACCCGCTACATTCCGGTTCCGAAGAACCCGCACGGTCTGAACACCTCTCCGGATGGCAAGTACTTCATTGCCAACGGCAAGCTGTCTCCGACCTGTTCCGTGATTGCTATCGACAAGCTGGATGACCTGTTCGACAACAAGATCGAGCTGCGTGATGCCGTGGTTGCCGAGCCGGAGCTGGGCCTCGGGCCGCTGCACACCACCTACGACGGTCGTGGCAACGCCTACACCACGCTGTTCATCGACAGCCAGGTGTGCAAGTGGAACATTGCCGATGCCATCAAGCACTACAATGGCGACGATGTGAACTACATCCGCCAGAAGCTGGACGTGCACTATCAGCCGGGCCACAACCACGCGTCCCTGACCGAGTCCCGGGATGCCGATGGCAAGTGGCTGGTGGTTCTGTCCAAGTTCTCCAAGGACCGCTTCCTGCCGGTGGGCCCGCTGCATCCGGAGAATGACCAGCTGATCGACATTTCCGGTGAGGAGATGAAGCTGGTGCACGATGGTCCGACCTACGCGGAGCCGCACGATTGTATTCTGGTGCGTCGTGACCAGATCAAGACGAAGAAGATCTACGATCGTGATGATCCTTATTTTGCCTCTGCGGTTGAGCAGGCGAAGAAGGATGGCGTGACCCTGGAGGCCGATAACAAGGTGATCCGTGACGGCAACAAGGTGCGTGTTTACATGACCTCTGTTGCGCCGCAGTACGGTATGACTGAGTTCAAGGTCAAGGAAGGGGATGAGGTCACGGTGTATGTGTCCAACCAGGACACCATCGAGGATGTGACCCATGGTTTCTGTATGGTGAACCATGGTGTGAGCATGGAGATCAGCCCGCAGCAGACTTCGTCTGTGACTTTTACTGCTGGTAAGCCCGGGGTGTACTGGTACTACTGCAACTGGTTCTGTCATGCGCTGCATATGGAGATGGGTGGTCGCATGATTGTTGAGAAGGCCTGAT
>JAAZVL010000101.1 GCA_018623515.1 Marinobacter sp. | reverse complement strand
TCAAGGACACGGGCATCTGAACACCGAGGGGGAGGCTCAGCCAGCCGCCTCAAGGCCAAGCTCATGCTTGTAAAGCACATTGCCCAGCCCCAGCACGATCCGCTCGACGGACACGTCGGCGGAGACGGGACTCTCACCGGGTTTTGACCGGGCTTCAAGAATCAGTACCAGCCTGAGCAAATCCAGAAGACGGATAACCAGATCCAGAACATCGAAGTCATCTGGTGCGTCTGCCATCTCACGAATCACGAAGGTTTTCGCGGACTCGACGATGAACGCCTGGTGGGCACCGAGCGCGCCGGTGTCCAGGTTGCGAACGGACTCGAATCGCTCCTCCCGCTCCCGCCGGATGGCCTCCATACACAGTTCCCGGGAATGCTCGGGAGACTCTTCCTGGCGCAGCAACCCTGCCAGCCGGAAGTCCACCGCGCCCTCATGGCGTGACTCTTCAAACTCTTCTTCCAGCGTCTTTCGGGCGTGGGGCAGATACTTGCGCACGGCGCGTTCGCGCGCCTTGATCAGGTCGTCAAGGGAGGCCGCGTTAACCATGCCGGTCATGACCTGAACGCAGTAAACCAGATGCTCCCAGATATCCGGCGTGATTCCTTCCGGGTCCTCGGGTAATACCCTGGCGATGGAGACGAACCGGAAATACAGCGTGGTGACTTCCTGCTCCGTGAAACCGGACGTCCTGATGATCTCAGGCAAACCGATCCGCTCAACATCCTTTAGCAGCCGGGGAAGCAGAATCAGTACATAGTGCCGGGCGCCTTCAGATAACATTGCCATAACATCAGACCTGCATGATCTTTCCCAATCGGATACTCTCCATGGGCCGGGGAGCAAGCTCCTTACTCACACCATAGCCGATTAGCACATATTTTCATCATGCAGAAACCTGAAATCCGGGGTGAAATCGTCCACGTGACCCGGGATGCCCTGGGAAACATCCTGGTCATTGACGACCGCAAGCATCGGGTGCTGAGCTTCGACTCCATCTTCGAGCAGAGCAAGATCGCCCGGGCTGCCCCGTACCTGCCGGTGCATGAATACAGCCGCGCCATGCTCATACCCGCCGCGTTCACCGAGCCGGCCCATGTGACCGTGCTCGGCCTCGGCGGCGGCGCCCTGGCCCATGGCCTGTATCGGCTGTTTCCGGAGTGCCGGGTTCATGTCATTGAGTTGCGCCCGAAAGTCCTGGAAGTGGCGAGGGAGTGGTTTGCGCTGCCGCAATCCGAACGGCTCGAAGTCACCATCGACGATGCCCGCAAAGCGGTTGCGGAGCTCCCCCCGGCCAGCACAGACATGATTTTCACCGACCTGTACACCGCGGACCGCATGAGCCCCGCTCAGGCCCAGAGAAGATTTATCAAGGACTGCTGCAACGCACTGACCGACGAGGGCTGGCTCATTCTGAACTACCACAAGGTACCGGATGAGAGCGGCAGTCTTTTCCGGGAGCTGGTGCGTCAGTTCCCCTGCCTCTTGTACTTTCACAGCAAGACCAACAACATCGTTATTTACGGCTGCAAGGAACCCTTCTACCCCTGGCCTCTGGATGTGCCGCACCTGAAGGAGCTGGAGGAGCGCTTGCCCATCGGCTGGCGAAAGCTGATGAAGAAGCTCGCGATGGTGGATGGCTAACCCCGCCGGTCTCCGGACCGCCCTGCGTTTCCCAGAAACCGGGGTAAAGATATCCCCTGACGGCCCATCCAGCGGTATACAGTCGGCCGGGAAACATTGAATTGCCGAGCCACTTCGGAAATATTCCACTGACAGCTCCGGAGCGCATCGAGCAGAGGATCCGACTCACCATCAGCGTCATTCACCTCCTCGGTAGCTGGCGGCATTCGATCGGAGACACATTCCTCCGGCAAGTCGTTGGCGGTAATCTGTCCCCCATCACAGGTTGCCTCGGCAAACGCCAGCGCATTCACCAGCTGCCGGATATTTCCTGGCCACTCGTAAGCCAGCAAGGCACTCACTGCATCTGCACGCAACCGCACGTCCGGCAGCCCACCATCGGCGATCAGGTTTGTCAGCACTGACTTGATAACATACTGTCGGTCAGCTCGCTGCCTCAGGGGTGGCAGTTTCAATGTGGCCCCATTCAGGCGGTAATAGAGATCAGCCCGGAACTCCCCCCGGTCGATCAGCTGACCAAGATCCTGGTGGGTAGCAGCAATGATCCGGCAGTTTACGCGAACAGGCTTATCAGCACCGACAGGCAGGATTTCCCCCTCTGCCAGCACTCTCAGGAGCCGAGTCTGGAGCTGCAGGGGCATGTCCCCAATCTCATCAAGAAACAGCGTGCCTCCATCGGCCTGCTGAATCAGCCCACGCATGCCTTTGGAACGAGCGCCGGTAAATGCTCCGGCAACGTATCCGAATAACTCGCTCTCAATCAGCGATTCCGGAATCGCAGCACAGTTGACGGCCACGAAGGCCCGTTTACTCCGGTGGCTTGAGTCGTGAATAGCCCTGGCAAGCACTTCCTTGCCAGTGCCGGTTTCCCCAAGTATCAACAGACCAACATCCCGGTTGCGAAGGCGTTTGGCGAGGCCTAGCGTGCGGCGCATGACCGGATCATCAGCCGCCAGTGCATCCAGCCTCGGAACCCGTTCGCTGGCGCTGCTTGTGTCAGAGTCCGTCGACTTCGGAGAGGCAACCCTCGGTTGGATCAGGGCGGCAAAATACGTCTCTCCACTGACCTGGTGGCGGAAAGCCCGTACCTGATCATCCTGATCAAAAGGAATACTCCAGATGTCCTGCAACTGGCATTCAAAAAGCTGGGTGAGATCGAGACCACTCTCGTCGGCACCGGGAACCGGCGTCTCGGCAATCAATGATCGCCCAGCCGTATTGCTCGCCTCGATCCGCCCACTCTCGTCGATCGCAAACAGATACTGACCGTTGACCTGGACGAACTCCCGGGAGGCGTCGCACCGGAAAATCACCTGATTCCGGTATTTGCGCAGGAAATAGGCATCCTCGATCATTCGGGCGTAGAGCTGGGTCAGATTCAGGGCGAACGTCTGACTGTGACGCGCTTGTGGCGAGTCCAATGCGGAAATATCCAGCACTGCCAGCAGATCGCCCGACGGATCCCTGATTGGCGCAGAGGTACAGGTCAGACTGATGTGCGTGGCATCAAAATGATCGACCCGATGACAGGTCAGGGCCTGCTGTTCCTGGATGCAGGTACCCACGGCGCAAGTGCCGGCATACTGTTCGCTCCAATCGGCACCCAGGTAGAGCCCTGCCTGGCGTAAGCGCCGATCCGAACGCCGGTCACCGAGGTACTGCACGGTGATGCCACGGTGATCAGTGAGCAACAGCACGTAGCCGAGGTGGGCGATCATGGCATACAGTTGCTCGACGCCTGCCCTGGCCACGTCCAGGAATTCGTCAACCGAATCCTGGTGTTCGCGCAAAGTCTGCTGGGTGACAATACGGGCACTGCGCGGTCGGCTCGGATCCAGGCCATACTCCTGGATGCAGCGTTTCCAGGATCGGCCAATCAGTTCCGTTCCCGGTGATTCGTCAACAGACGGAGCATCTTCCGCATAGCTCAAAATGGCGTCGATGTGCCGACGCTGGGCAAGTTGCGTAGTCATGCAAGACTCCCGAACCAATGGGCTCTTGTTGTTGTCATGTGTCAGAGATACTGCTGCAACGCATCTTCAGCTTATACTTTTCGCACCCTGCCCCACATCCTCCCTTCGTACTGTTCAAGGCGTTACAGCTGTAACACCAAAAGCCGATGTACCCGTGACAGCTGTAAATACCTGAGCGCAATTTCCGCCCGCTTTTGCCGGCGGGAAACTCAGCCAGCCCGGAAACCTCTAATAATTTCAAAGAGCTGGTAACCAGCGACCATTACGCTCTCAATCTGGCACAGGGCCTGCAAAGCTCCGGTTGCAAACAAAAACAATGCAACAGTGGAGACCGAACATGACACAACCCAACCTCACACCAACCCAGCAAGTCGAACAGTGGCTGGCCGGTTTTTCAGAAACACTGCAATCGGAAACTCCGGAGCAAGCTGCAGAGCACTTCGAAGAAGGCGGGTTCTGGCGGGATCTCGTCTCGATGACCTGGAACATCAAAACCATGGAGGGCCATGATGAAATCCGGGAAATGCTGTCCGCCAACGCCAAAGCCAGACACCCCCACAATTGGCAGCTTTCGGAAGAGGCCACCGAACAGAATGGCGTGCTGGAGGCATGGATCACCTTTGAAACCGCGGACGCCCTCGGCAAAGGCCATCTACGTCTTCGCAATGGTAAAGCGTGGACGCTTCTGACCACGATGCAAGAGCTTCGGGAGTTTCCGGAGAAGCGCAAACACCTTCGTCCCAAAGGTGCCCAGCATGGTGCCAGCAAGTCCCGGAAGACCTGGCTGGAGGCCCGGCAGGAAGAGGAACGGGAACTTGGCTACAGCCGCCAGCCCTACTGCGTGATCATCGGTGGCGGCCAGGGAGGCATCGGACTGGGTGCGCGATTGCGGCAACTGGATGTACCGACCATCATCATCGAGCGTAATCCCAAGCCTGGTGATTCCTGGCGCAACCGCTACAAATCCCTGTGTCTGCATGACCCGGTGTGGTACGACCACATGCCCTACCTGCCCTTTCCCGAGCACTGGCCGGTATTCTGTCCCAAGGACAAGATCGGGGACTGGCTGGAGATGTACACCAAGATCATGGAACTCAATTACTGGAACTCAACCGAATGCACTGGCGCCCGTTACGATGAAACCAAGCAGGAATGGGTCGTCGATGTCGTTCGCGATGGAGAGCGGGTCACCCTGAGACCGAAACAGCTTGTGCTCGCCACGGGCATGTCCGGTATTCCCAACGTTCCGGACATTCCGGGCATGGATAGCTTCGAAGGTGAACAACACCACTCCAGCAAACACCCGGGCGGGGAAGCCTACAAAGGCAAAAAGTGCGTCGTGCTGGGATCCAACAATTCGGCCCACGACATCTGTGCCGCCTTGTGGGAGAACGATGCGGACGTCACCATGATCCAGCGCTCCTCAACTCATATCATCAAGTCCGACACCCTCATGGATCTGGCCCTGGGCGGACTCTATTCGGAGGAAGCGGTCGAAAACGGGATCACCACGGAAAAGGCCGATCTTACCTTCGCATCCTTGCCCTACCGGATCATGCCGGAATTCCACAAACCGGTTTACGAGCAGGCGCAGGAGCAGGATGCGGATTTCTACAACCGTCTAAGAAAAGCGGGCTTCATGCTGGATTTCGGCGACGATGGATCAGGCTTGTTCATGAAATATCTGCGGCGAGGTTCCGGTTACTATATTGATGTGGGCGCCTCGGAGCTGGTCGCCCAGGGCGAGATCAAGCTCAAGAGCGGAGTTACCATTGAGCGGATCAACCCCCGATCGGTCACCCTGACCGACGGCACCGAGCTGCCCGCAGACCTGATCGTGTATGCCACCGGCTATGGCTCGATGAATGGCTGGGCCGCACGCATCATATCCCAGGAAGTGGCAGACAAAGTGGGCAAATGCTGGGGCATGGGCTCGGACACCACCAAGGATCCCGGCCCCTGGGAGGGCGAACTGCGCAATATGTGGAAACCCACCCAACAGGAAGGTCTGTGGTTCCATGGCGGCAACCTGCACCAGTCACGGCATTATTCCCTGTATCTGGCATTGCAGTTGAAGGCCCGGATGGAAGGGCTGGAAACTCCGGTTTATGGATTGCAGCCAGTCCACCACCTGTCCTGAAGCAGCTTGTGGTCCGGGCCGCAAAAGCCCGGGCCACAGCCCCTTCAGTGCTGGATCACAACCCTTCAAGATATCCCAGTCCCAACTGCCCCATCTGTCGACTGATCCAGTTAACCCGCTCCCAGACATAAGCCGATGGCTGTTCCACCCGGAATACCTTGGGATTGGGCAACACAGCCGCCAGCAAAGCCGCCTCGGTTCTTGATAACTGGCTCGCCGGAACCCTGAAAAAGGCCCGGCTCGCCGCCTCGACACCGTAAATGCCCGGGCCGAACTCGGCGATGTTGAGGTAGACCTCGAGGATGCGCTCTTTCGGCCACATCACCTCCAGAGTGATAGCGAGCCCGGCTTCCAGGGACTTCCGAACAAAACTCCGGCCATTCCACAGGAACAGATTCTTTGCAGTTTGTTGCGTAATGGTGCTGGCACCGCGGAGCTCCTCGCCCTCGATGTATTCCTCCACCGCACTTTGGATGGCGCTGAAATCCACGCCCCAGTGTTCCGGGAAACGCTGGTCCTCACTGGCAACAACGGCCAGGGGCATCCACGGTGAGATCTGCTCGAACGACACCCATTCCTGCCGGAGTTCCTTATCGGGATGATCAAACCAGTATCCCATCATGAAAGCGGAAGTCGGCGGGTTAACAAACCGGAACAGCAGCACCAGTAACAGAACGGTTAGCAGAAGGCCAAGCACCCCCAACAACAGGAGGCGAAGGGTTTTCCGCACCAGAGGTTCAGGCTTCCGACGCGCCATTGTCGAGCCGTTTAATCTCGATGACAGAGGCGGAAAGGGGTTTGGCGGGTTTCTCGGGCATGGGACCTTATTCGCTGCAGTGTGTAACGCACAGCTACTATACCCGAGGCGCCCTTGCCCAAAACACTGCCAGTGGATTACCGGATTGTGAGAAACCGGCTGCCGCCGCCGGCGAAACCGGTATCAGAGCTGGTGGCGAGTCGCCTCCTCTATGATCCACGACCTGAAAATCTCGGCGTGCGGGTGGATATACTTGTTGGCTGGCCGAACCAGATAGAATGCCTCGGAAGTCGCTACACCATGATCAAACGGGGCAATCAGATCGCCCCTGGCAATCATGTCCGCCACCAGACTCGACCTTCCGAGTGCAACCCCGTCCCCCCACCGGGCAACCTCAAGCGCAGAAATCAGTGTATCGAACTGGAGCTGGTTTCTGAATTTGAGATCCGGATACCCGGCATGATCCAGCCAGTGCCCCCAGCCGTCCTCATACCCGATCACATGGAGAAGGGTATGCTCGGCAAGATCCTGAGGCGTTCGGGGCACCTCGCCCCCGTTTGACATGACCGAACTGCACACCGGGATCAACTCGTCCCACGTCAGTCGGTCCGCCTCCATCCCGGGCCAGGCCCCCTGGCCGTGACAGATCTCCATATCCGACTCGCCCTTGAACTCCTCGGTCCAGATATGGCTGCTGAATCGAACGCCGACATCCGGATAACGTTCCCGAAACCGGGCAAAGCGTGGAGCTAGCCAAAAGGTGAAGAACACCAGACTTGAGCGGATGGTCAGCAAGCGGGCTTTACCCTGGCCAAAGATCTCATCCGTGGCCGTGTTAAGCCGACGGATGCACTCGTGGACGACCGGCAGATAGGCCTTCCCGGCATCGGTCATCGACAGTCCCCGAGGCAGGCGATTGAACAGGGGGGTACCCAATTGGCTTTCCAGCCCCTTGATCTGCTGACTGATGGCCGCCTGGGTCTGATTGAGCTCCGCAGCAGCCTGGGTAAAGTTCAAATGGCGCGCCGTCGCTTCAAATGATCTCAACCAATTAAGGGGTGGAAGCTTTTTCTTCATGGCAGGCGGGTTCTATGTAATCAGAGATGCCCGCATTCTCTCCGAGCTTTTGCATCGCGGCTATACGGTATTGAACCAATGTCTCATATGGAAAAAGGGCAGCGCCCCGGGAGTCGAGACGCTGCCAAACATCCTTCCGGAGGGAAGGGAGGGATCGGCGTTACTTCATGGTGGGCATGGAAAACTCGATGCCCTCTCGCACGCCGGCAGAGGGCCAGCGCTGGGTAATGGATTTCCGGCGTGTGTAGAAACGCACACCATCTGGGCCATAAGCGTGGAGGTCACCAAACAGGGAGCGTTTCCAGCCACCGAAGCTGTGATAGGCCACAGGCACCGGCAGAGGCACGTTGATCCCGACCATGCCAACCTGGATATGGTCCGTGAAATACCGGGCTGCTTCGCCATCGCGGGTGAAAATACAGGTCCCGTTGCCATACTCGTGATCGTTGATCAGCTGCATGGCCGCTTCCATGGTCTGCACTCGCACCACCTGCAGGACCGGTCCGAAAATCTCCTCACGGTAGCTGACCATGTCTGGCGTAACGTTATCAATCAGCGTACCGCCAACGAAGAAGCCTTCCTCGTAACCGGCGACCTGTGGGTTACGGCCATCTACAACAACAGTGGCGCCCTGCTCTTCGGCACTGTTGATGTAGCCAACAACCTTCTGCTGGTGCTCACGGGTAATCACCGGTCCGAAATCGTTACTGGCCTCGGAGTAGGCCCCTACCTTCAGAGACTGCATCGCCTCCGTCATCTTGGCGATCAGGGCATCGGCAGCAGCATCACCCACGGCGACTGCAACCGAAAGTGCCATACAGCGTTCGCCCGAGGAGCCAAAGGCCGCTCCGACCAGCTGGTTCACGGCATTGTCCATATCCGCGTCCGGCATCACGATGGCGTGGTTCTTGGCGCCGCCGAGGGCCTGGCAGCGTTTGCCATAGGCACTGGCCTTGCTGTAGATGTATTCCGCAATCGGGGTGGAGCCAACAAAACTGACGGCCTGAACCCGGCTGTCCTCCAGGAGCGTATCAACCGCTTCCTTGTCGCCGTTGACCACGTTCATAACGCCATCCGGGAGCCCTGCCTCCTGCAACAGCTGGGCGATGAACAGCGTGGAGCTCGGATCACGCTCGGATGGCTTGAGCACAAAGCAGTTGCCACATACCAAAGCCATCGGGTACATCCACAGCGGCACCATCGCAGGGAAATTGAACGGTGTAATACCGGCAACCACGCCCAGTGGCTGGAATTCGCTCCAGGCGTCGATATTCGGGCCAACATTACGGCTGTGCTCGCCTTTCAGCAGCTCAGGCGCACCGCAGGCGTACTCGACGTTCTCGATGCCACGCTGCAACTCGCCCATGGCATCGTGACGGATCTTGCCGTGTTCTTCGCCGATCATGTCGCAAATACGATCGGCATTGCGCTCCAGCAACTCCTTGAATCGGAACATGATACGCGCACGCTTGATTGGAGGAGTGGCACGCCACTCCGGGAATGCGGCCTGGGCGGCGGCGATG
The DNA here is from genome assembly GCA_018623515.1 of Marinobacter sp. Taxonomy (GTDB): domain Bacteria; phylum Pseudomonadota; class Gammaproteobacteria; order Pseudomonadales; family Oleiphilaceae; genus Marinobacter. Next base: position 343 of record JAAZVL010000101.1, on the reverse strand, counting down.
GCTTCCTCTACGGTATTCCGCGATGCCAGAAGCACCTCGCGGGAAACCTCACCGGTCGAGGGGTTGAAGACAGGCTGACGACGCTCGCCTTCGTTAACGATTTCACCGTTGATCAGGTGTCCGACTGTGTTCATTGCAATGTCCTCTGTCTGTAAGCGCCATTGGCGCCGGATCGTTGTAAATATCTGAGTGGCTACCAGAGCTTTTCGTACAGCCGGATGATTTCGTCAGCCGTCGGCACCCGGGGGTTATTGCCCGGCGAACCGGATTGCAGTGCCTGCTCCGCCATCGTTGGCATCAGTTCAAAGAATTCGTTTCGGTCGATACCAAACATGTCCGGAGT
>JAAZVL010000100.1 GCA_018623515.1 Marinobacter sp. | reverse complement strand
CACCAGCTGGGGCGAGTTCTTCCACGACGACAACGTGGCGGTGCCGATCATTGACCGGGTCATCCACCATTCACACATCTTTATGTTGGGAGGAGAAAGCTATCGGCTGAAGCAGAAAACCACGAAATAGACTATGAAAGGTGGGTCAAAATAGATGGCCATTGACACCTGCTTTTGGGGCCTTATATGCCCCAGGATGTTGAAAAAGGTCTGATGCAGTCAACCCAGAACTGGCTGGCCAGGATCTCTTTTTTCATTCTCATTGGCGTGTTTACCAGCTGGCTTTTCCAGAGTCTCCGGGCCTCGACTCAGCGACACTTGAGAGATATTCAGGTCGATAGGGAAACGGGGTTGCCCAATCAGGCGGCGCTGAAAGAGGATCTTCACGTTGCTTTGTCTTCGGGTCGACCTCGACAAGAAGTTTCGGGGTCTCCGGCGGTGATATTGGTACGACTGCAAGGCCTGTGGGAAGTAATGGAGGCCATGGGGGCGCAAACGGCTGATAAGGTGGTTCGCAACCTTGCTGATCGGCTCAGTGTCTCCGTTCATCGTGAACATCACATTTATCGGTTTAGCACGTCGGAGCTCTTGCTCTTGTTCTTTGCGGAATCCCAGGCAGAAGTTGATTCTGTCGCCAGTGTCGTCCGGTCTGCCGGAGAACATGAAGCCGAGATAAATGGCATTCCGCTCAGGGTGCAACTGGTTGCTGGCAGCTATTTGGTTGAGAGACGTGTTGTTGAGCCTGACACTGTTGTGAACCGGGCAAGAACCGCCCTCTATGCAGCAATAGATTCGAACGAATTTTATCGGTCTTACGATCCGGTATTTGACCAGAAAACAGCTGAGCGGGTGCGGCTGATATCAAGTGTTCGAAAAGGACTGAAAGAAAATCAGTTCTCTCTCTACTATCAGCCCAAGGTCTGTTTAAAAAGCGGCCGGCATACCGGGGGAGAGGGGTTGTTGAGGTGGTTCAGCAGCGACGGATCAATGGTTTTACCGGGTTTGTTTATGCCCAAGCTGGAAAATACCACTTTAATAGATCCCGTTACCCGTTTTGTGATCAGGAAAGCCTGTGAGGATATCAGGCAGCACGGTCTTTACCCGGTAAGCATTAATTTTTCAGCAAAGAATCTGATGGATAGTGCCCTTGTTCAGAGTCTGGGCCGGATAGTCTCTTTGTATGGGATAGAACCCGAGAAACTGGAAATCGAGATTACTGAGGGAGCACTGATCAGAGATCCCGCCCATGCCAAAGTGGCCATCGAGAGTTTGCGAAACCAGGGGTTCCTTGTGAGTCTGGATGATTTTGGTACTGGATACTCATCATTCCAGTACCTCGCTCATTTACCGCTTTCAGGCTTGAAGATTGACCGTGCTTTTGTGTCTGGCCTCAATGAAAGCTCTCACGCGCGGACGGTTCTCAGCTCAATAATCAAGATGGCGCACTCATTGAAATTGCAAGTTACGGTCGAGGGAATAGAAACGGGGGAGCAGCATCAGATCGTCTCGGACTATGGGGCAGATACGGCCCAGGGGTTCTACTATGCGAAGCCACTTCCGGTGTCTGATTACATTAATTGGAAACCTGGTCTGAATGTGGACACAGTGAGCAGCTGATTTAGTGAGCTGCAAAAAGTCTGTAATCAAGGGCTTTTCGTCGTCCGGGTGTTGATCTTGGCTTAAAAGCACAAAAGAAATAGTGTAGAGGCGATAGATCGAAGACATCGGTATGTCAGGAGCGGAAGTGAAGTATGAACCGGATAGACCCCGACGCCTGGACCCGTAACGCCTGGCGAAACCGCTTGCAGACCTCGTTTCTGCTGGCCGCGATGGCCGGCTTTGCGGCGCTGATCGGGTATGTGCTGTGGGGCGGTGACGGTATGCTTGTGCTCCTGATTGCGGTGGGACTTGGTACGGTGATCAGTCCAACACTGCCCCCTTGGGTGATCATGCGCCTGTATGGCGCCCGTCGGCTTGCGCCGGAGCAAGTCCCGGAATTGTGGGCGGCGGTGACCACGCTCAGCCAGCGCGCCGGGTTGCCGCGCCCACCCGACCTCTATTACTTGCCCAGCCGCATGCTCAACGCCTTTGCCGTCGGCTCCCGGAAACGTGCTGTTCTGGGGCTCACCGACGGCTTGTTACGGCAGCTGGCCTGGCGTGAACTGGTGGGCGTGATGGCGCATGAAGTCAGTCACATTCGCAGCAACGATCTGCGCGTGATGGGGCTGGCCGATCTGATCAGCCGCGCCACCATGGTGCTGTCGCTGATCGGCCAGTTGATGCTGCTGGTCAACCTGCCGCTGATCCTGCTTACCGACGTAGCCATCAGCTGGCTGGCTATCGCCCTGCTGATCGCTGCGCCCAGCTTCAGTGCGCTGGCGCAACTGGCACTGTCCCGAACCCGCGAATTCGACGCCGACCTAAACGCCGCCCGCCTCACCGGCGACCCGGACGGCCTGGCCCAGGCCCTCGTCAAAATCGACCAGGTCCAGGGCGGATGGCTCGAACGCGTTTTCCTGCCCGGCCGCCGGGTCCCGGAACCGTCCCTCTTGCGAACCCATCCGCCCACCGAAGAGCGCATTGCCCGGTTGATGGAGCTCAAGCCGGAGTTGAGACGCTGGGATGACTATCAACTGCCGTTCGCCCACGGACAGGGCGAGTGGTATCGCGGACTAACACCGGTCCGGCGCCCGCCACGATGGTGGGGGCATGGGCTTTGGCATTGATGGCAAGGCTTCATCGCCCACATAAACGACGCTCTGGTTCGCATCCTGCTGCCTTTGGAACGTCTCGGTGTAGTAGTTCATTACTTCGTCCAGTGGTTAGACAGGGCTTCGGCCTGCTCCATGATCAACTCAATCGCCGCCGGCGCCTTATCCGGCGGGTACTTGTAGCGTTGCAACGTGCGCCGTACCAGTATCCGTAGCTTGGCCCGGACGCTCTCCCGTACCTGCCAGTCTACGGTGGTGGATTTGCGCAGCTTGTCGGTGATCTCCACGGCGATCTTTTTCAGGATCTCGTCGCCCAGTTCCCGCACGGCGCTCTCATTACTGGCCAGGGCATCGTAGAAGGCCACTTCGTCCGGGTTCAGGCCGAGGGCTGCGTCACGCTCCATTTCGGCCTGGAACTGTTTGGCCATGGCGATCAGCTCTTCAATCACCTGTGCCGTTTCGATGCCCCGGTTGTTGTATTTGCGCAGCGTCTCCTGCAGGCGGTCGGCGTACTTTTTCTCCTGCACCACGTTGTTGCGGGTCTTGGCCTTGATGTCGTCCTTGAGTAGCTTCTCCAACAGCTCCACGGCGAAGTTCTTGTAGGGCATCTGGCGAACGTCTTCCAGGAACTCGTCGGAGAGAAGGCCTATGTTGGGCTTGTCCAGGCCGCACAGGGCGAAGACATCGGTTACGCCTTCGGCTACCAGCGCATTGTCGAGGATCTGCTTCAGGGCGGTGTTCTTTTCTTCCTCGGTCAGTTTCTTGTCCACGCTGGTGAACTTGGTGATGGCGGTCTTCACTTGTGACAGGAAGGCTACTTCCTTCTGTAGTGCCTGGGCTTCGTCCAGGGTGGCGCACAGGGAGAAGGCCTTATTCATGGCCAGTACGGTATCCAGGAAACGTTTCTTGCCGTCTTCCAGACTGAGCACGTAGTTGGCGGTGGGCACCAGAAACTTGTGGGGCTCGGTTTCAAAACCGCTGTAGCTGAAACCCTTGCCTTTGGGGCCGGGGGCAAACATGCCGTGGATGATGTCCAGCTTCTCCAGCAGAATGGCGTAGGCTTCTTCGGCGCTGTGGGTGGGCGTGCCCTTGCCTTTGGCGTCGGTGTAGGTTTTAAGAGCCTGCTTGAGCTCGTTGGCGATGCCGATGTAATCCACCACCAGCCCGCCGGGCTTGTCCTTGAACACGCGATTGACCCGGGCAATGGCCTGCATCAGGTTGTGGCCCTTCATGGGCTTGTCCACGTACATTGTGTGGCAGCAGGGTGCGTCGAAGCCGGTCAGCCACATATCCCGTACGATCACCAGCCTGAGCGGGTCGTTGATGTCCTTGAATCGCTTCTCGAACCGTTTCTTGGTCTGCTTGTTGTGGATGTGCGGTTGCAGCAGAGCCCGGTCAGAGGCAGAGCCGGTCATCACCACCTTGATGGCGCCCTTCTCCGGGTCGTCGTCGTGCCACTCCGGGCGCAGGGCGATAATCTCGTTGTACAGGTGCACCGCAATCTCCCGGCTCATGGCCACAATCATGGCCTTGCCATCGATGGTGCTGGAGCGGGTTTCAAAGTGATTCACCAGATCTTCCGCCACCTGCTTCAGGCGCGGGCCGGCGCCGACCAGTTTCTCCAGCCGGCTCCATTCGCCTTTGGTTTTCTCCCGGCTGCCAACGTCTTCCTCGTCTTCAACTACCTCCTCCACCTGATCCGACAACTCCTCGATCTGCTCGCGGTTGATGTCCAGCTTGGCCAGGCGGGATTCGTAGAAAATGGGTACGGTCGCGCCATCGTCCACGGCATCCTGAATGTCGTAGATGGACACGTAATCACCGAACACGGCGCGGGTGTCTTTGTCTTCGCTTTCGATGGGGGTGCCGGTGAAACCAATGAACGATGCATTGGGCAGGGCATCGCGCATGTGGCGGGCGTAGCCGAACTTGTAGGTGCCGTCTTTCTTGAGGGTGGCTTTCAGGCCGTACTGGCTGCGGTGGGCTTCGTCCGAGATCACCACAATGTTGTGGCGGTCGTTCAGAATCGGGTGGCCGGATTCGTCGTTCAGCAGCGCGAATTTCTGCACCGTGGTGAAGATGATGCCGCCGGACTCCCGTTCGGACAGCAGCCGGCGCAGGGTGTCACGGTCGTCGGCCTGCACCGGTTCCTGCTTCAGCAATTCCCGGGCGGCGCTGAAGGTGGCGAACAGCTGGCCGTCCAGATCGTTGCGGTCGGTGACCACGATCAGAGTCGGGTTGTTCATCTCCGGCTGTTGCAGCAGCTTGCCGGCGTAACAGCACATGGAAATGCTCTTGCCGGAACCCTGGGTGTGCCACACCACGCCGGCTTTCTTGCTGCCGGGCACCACTTCGTCGCCGTAGGTGGCGCGTTTCTCGCTGATGCCGTGGCCGCTCACATCTCGCGCGGCGATTACCGTTGCACGAACAGCCTCACGCACCGCATGGAACTGGTGGTAGCCGGCAATCTTCTTGATCAGCTTGTCGGAATCCGTCTCGAAGATCACGAAGTAGCGGATGTAATCCAGGAACAGCTCCCGGTCGAAAAAGCCCCGCACCATGGTTTCCAGCTGCCACTCCAGCAGAGGCTTGTCGTCCTCATGCCTCAGAGTGCGCCAGGGCATGTAGCGTTCCTGGCTGGCGGTGAGGGAGCCTACTCGTGCGTGGTAGCCGTCGCTGATGATGGCCGCTTCGTTGTACGCGAACAGGTCGGAGCATTCGTCTTTGTAGGTCTGGATCTGATTATAAGCGTCCCAGATACTCACGTTCTCGGCACCCGGGCTTTTCAGCTCCAGCACCGCCAAGGGCAGGCCGTTGATAAAACAAATCACATCCGGCCGGCGCAGCTGTTTGGAGCCTTCGAGGGTGAACTGGTTGATAGCCCGGAACCGGTTGGCGGAGAGGTCGCCAAAATCCACCAGAAAGGCCTGGTCGTGAACCACCTTGTCGTCGCGTTTGTACTCAACCGGCACACCGTCCAGCAGCAGGCGGTGAAAGGCCCGGTTACTGATCACCACATCCAGGCTTTCCGGCTTGCGGACAACGGCTACAGCCTGTTCTACAGCGCTTTGGGGCAGGTGAGGGTTTATGCGCCGAATGGCCGCCTCAAGATCAGCCAGTAACAACACCTGCCGGTAATCAGCCCGCTCCGGGGCTTCACCATCCGGCGCCAAATCCGGCCCGTGGGCAATCTCCCAGCCACCTTCGGCAAACCATTGCAGGCATTGTTGTTCCAGCTGATCCTCAGTCACTCCGTACTTCCTTACCTAATCGGATTTATTCAGGGCTTGCCGCCCAAGAAAACACACATAATTTCAAAGGGCTTGGCGAGAAGTATGGTCGATAGCTGGCTAAACAGCCACAGTCTGTGAACGCTTAGAGCGAAATCGTCTATTTCGCTTATTTCGTTTATTTCGTTTGAGCGGCATAATGTGCTCTCAGACGGTTATCGTTTTAATATCAGGGGGAGATACGATGTCTGCTCAGAAGATTGTACATTTGCCGACGGCGGCAGAGGTGGAACAGGCCAAACTCTCCAGTCGCACCTTGTCCAAATACGCCCATGTGGATCGCGTGCAGCTTTCGCTGCGTGGCAGCAACGGAGAATCTGACGAGCTGGTGCTGCCCGGGCATGTACTGCGGATTCTGCTGGACGTGCTAGCAGAAGTGTCTCAGGGCAATGCGATCAGCCTGATTCCTTATCATCAGGAAATCAGCACACAGGATGCGGCGAACCTCCTGAACGTCAGCCGTCCCTTCCTCGTGAGGCTGCTGGAGGCGGGTGATATACCCTTCCGGAAGGTGGGGGCTCACCGGCGGGTCAAGCTGCAGGATGTCTTGAGCTACAAGGAACAGACAGACCGCCAACGGCAGGCAACACTGGACGAATTGGCGCAACTGTCACAGGACGAGGGAATGGGGTACTGACAGGCAATGAGCAAGTTCACGGTCGTCTACGATGCCTGCGTACTGTATCCCGCGCCCTTGCGGGATGCGCTTATGCGGCTGGCATTGACGGACCTGTTCAAGGCGCACTGGACGGATCATATTCACGATGAGTGGATAAACGCACTGTTGCGGGCGAAAAAGCATTCGCCGGAAAGCCTGTCGCGGGCGAGGGAACTGATGGATCGGCACGTGCGCGATGCAAAAGTGACCGGCTACGAACCGCTGATTGAAGGGCTGGACCTCCCGGACCCGGATGATCGCCATGTGCTGGCGGCCGCCATCCGTTGCAACGGCAATGCCATAGTCACCTTTAACCTGAAGGATTTTCCCGAGGCATCGCTTCGCCAATACGATATCGAAGTGATTCACCCGGACGACTTTATTCTCTACCAGATCGATATGGCACCGACGGTGTGTTGCCGGGCTTTTCAGACTCAGCGGTCGGCGCTGAAGAATCCGCCGCTCACTGTCGAGACCTTTTTAGCTACCCTTCAGAAACAGCAGTTGCCCCAGACGGTCTCGAAGCTTCGGGAGTTTTCGGATTTTCTCTAGCCATGGGTTCCAGAATGGAACCTGTGCTCTTTCGGATCTTCGATGACAGAAAACCACTTGTCCCGGGCTGGAAGCCTGATAAGGGTCAAGTCGCGAGTGGGGCAACTACCGAGAGATCCTCGGTGGTTGCCGGTTTCGAATCTGCGCGTTTGGTCGCTGATCGAACGTTCCGGTAATACCGGAGAGTTCCCGCTTCTTTGTTCCGGCAGTTGTTGCTAAATTTGCAACAACTGAACTCCTAAGGATTCTTTAGCAGTTCCTGGCTCGTCTGATTCGGCAATATGCATTTATTGCATATTGCCCATCTTTTCCTTCGCCAGTAAACCAATCATCAGTCATCCGCCGCAACCACCGTCCAGACTCGCTTTAGTGGCAGCTGGGCTTTCAGCTCATCGTCCAGCTTGTCGTATACCGCGAACAGCTCATCCAGCAAGTCATCCTGAGACCACAGCCGTAGCCGGAAGAAGCTGCTGGCCATGTCCTTCTGCACATTCTGTTTGAACCCTCCCCAGGCGACAAAGAGACCATGGTCGGCGTTGAACTTCGACATCGCTCCCAAGAGCTTGTCCACAGTGGGCCTGTCCACCGTTCCGGTGCCGGATTTCACCTCAACGCAAATGGTTTGGCTACCGAAGCCCATCATGCCGTTGGAAGCCAGAATATCGGCACCTCCGTCCGCGCCTTCGGGACTCTGCCAGATGGTGTAGCCTTGCGCCTTGAGTATTGCTCCGACCAATCGGGTCAACTCGTGGCCTTTGAACTTCTGCTCAATCAAGCTGACCACCTGTTGCTTAGCCAGGTCTGCCAGATTGAAATCGAAGCCGTCATCACCGGATACATCATCGGCATCGTGGTTAGTCGACTGGCCGGTGTGCTGGATTACTGACTTGGTGTTCTCAGCCTGCCAGCCAGACTTATGCATGGCCTGCAAGCGTAGCAATGCGTTGTTGCGCCTGATGCGACAGATGGTCATGAACGCGCCGAAGCTGTAGAGCAGGTCTTGCCCAAAATGAGAACGCGGGATCTCCTGCCCAAACCACTCGACCGACCGCCAGTGGAAGAAAGGATCCGGGCCTTTGGCGTTATGAACGTAGTCACCTGTTATCTTCCCGACATACACCAGAGGCTGTTTTTTGGAGGGGAGCACCACCCAGTCGCCGGCTTGCATCGTTCTGACGAACGGCCAGATTTGGCTGCTGTGGTTCTGTAATCGCTTCAGTTTTTCATTCGGGTAAGTCTGCTCAAGGAGTTCCAGGAGGGACTGCCGGTTATCCAGTTTCGACAGATCCTCGCCAAGCTCATCCCAGGTCAGATAGATTCGGCCTTCGTCGAGAAACTTCTGCTCGAATTCACCATGTGATCCCGCGCGCGTTAACCACAACTCCATTACTCAACCTCCGGTATTGTGTTCAGTGGTTCGCACTCAATTTCATCCCTATTGCCGGGAACGGAGAGTTCGCCAGATAACAATTTCGGCAGAAGGGTGTCTCGGGTATCAGCAAGGGTCGAGGCTTCCTCGCTATTTACTCTGATAAGCTCATCAATTGGTCCCACTCTTCGTGTGAAGGCAGCCAGTACGTCGATAGCGGGGGCGACCACAGGAATAGCTCTCAAGTTTTTCTGGTTAATAGAACCGAAAACGGTACCTTCCGAATCGTAAGAAGAAAGTGCTTGGCCAAGTTGAATGATCGAGTAGTAGGTATACGACGAACACCCGGACTTGTGCCGGAGCGCGGCTAGGCCTCGTCCAATACAACAATTCGTTAGCGCTATGTTGGTGTCTCCAACGGGGGCGCGTACGCTCAGAAGTGTATCCCCCTCATTCGCCATTCGTTTTGGGGCTGAGCAATACACTCGGTTACTCGGGAACCGCTCTCCGAAGTCTCTACGCCCTTGAAAGAATGGTGCCCCGTCGCCTTCTTCGTTATAGGTATCTCCGGGTGGGGACTGCCCCATAGTTACATCAAACTCATGGCCGACAGTTGATAGATGCCACCCCTCCGGAATCTCCCCCAACTCACTATCCTGCATTGCCGACGGAAACAGCTCGGCGGTGGCGCGGAGCTCGTCGTATTGCTCGGGCTGCTCGGCCTTGAGGCGGGCTAGTTCCGCTTCGCCTTTGCCGGAGATGGCCTGCATGGCAGCGAGCAGGGCATCTTCCTCTCTGCCGCCGGCTTCCAGCGCGGCGATCTTGGCTTTGACCGAGTCGAAATCGACAAACCAGCTTTTGAAGATGGCCTGGGCCATCTGTTCGAGGGTTTGGTTGATTTGGTGGTTGAGTTGGATTTTGTCAGAGATCGTCATCCAGATTGCAGCGATTGCAGTCATTTCTGACTTGCTCGGAACGACT
>JAAZVL010000300.1 GCA_018623515.1 Marinobacter sp. | reverse complement strand
GTGTGATCTGGCGCCCTTCGGGGTGATCCCGGGGCTGGATTCAGCCCCGGTGATCGGAGACGAACGGATTGCTGGCGCGTTCCTGACCGAAGGTGGACATGGGGCCATGGCCAGGTATGAATGATACCTCGTCGCCGAGCGGGAACAGCTTTTCCCGGATGGACCGGATCAGGGTGTTGTAGTCTCCCTTGGGGAAGTCGGTGCGGCCGATGGAGCCGTGGAACAGCACGTCGCCCACCAGTGCCAGCCCGGATTCCCGGTGGAAGAACACCACGTGCCCTGGCGTATGACCGGGGCAGTGCAGTACTTCCAGGGTCTGGTTGCCGACGGTCACTTCTTCACCGTCTTCCAGCCAGCGATCCGGGGTAAATACTTCCGGTGCCGGAAAGCCGAACATCTGCGCCTGCTGGGGCAGCCCCTGGATCCAGAAGTTGTCTTCCCTGTGGGGGCCTTCGATAGGCAAATCCAACTCTTTCGCCAGTTCCGCGGTGCCGCCGGCATGATCGATGTGGGCATGGGTCAACAGGATCTTTTCCACGGTCACGCCTTCCTCCCGGGCCGCGGCGCGAATCCGGTCCAGGTCTCCGGCGGGATCAACCACGGCAGCTTTGCGGGTCTCCTCGCACCAGATCAGTGAGCAGTTTTGCTGGAACGGCGTGACGGGAATGATTCTGTATTTCAGGGACATACCTTTTCTCGAATGGTGTCAGGGACTGATAATCTGGTTATGGTAACGGTATTCGGGCCAGCGCTCGAGTTTTCAAGATGTCGGGCCAGCGTTTTCACGGAAGACCATAGGTGTTCAGATTGAAGCATTATCTGGAAAAGATCAGGCGGGGACAGCCGATCAACTATGAAACCTTTCTTCGGCGATTGCCTGAGGCCATTCGCCGGAAGCACCGGGATGTTTTCAGGCCGGAAAAGGTGTCCAGTAACGGCTGGGTGGTTCACATCCTGGCTCCGTCGGTGTTTGCGGAGCTTGAGGAAAACTTCGCGGCGCCTCTCAGCCGTGCGCATGCGGCGGAGCAGGGTGATTCCCACAGACACGGAACGGGTCACAGCTTTCTTCTGGTGTATCGGGAGGGCCTGCCTTCAACTCGTCCCGATACAGTGGTGGTGTCCAAGTCCGCGGCAGACTGTGGCTTCCGGTTGAAATCCTCGGCACTGGTCGTCGAAAACGAAGAGAATTTTTTCGAGTATCAGAGAATGCTGGCCTTTGCGTCTGCTTGCGAAAATACCGGCCTTGGCCTGGAAAACTGCGACGTGGTCCTTGGTGGTGGGAACCGGATTACCAGAAGGGCGTGCATGGCCTGGTTGAACCGGTATGAGCGGGTTTATTGTGCGTTTGATTATGATGCCGGCGGCCTGCAGATGTTTGCGACCATGGCGGGCTATCTTGGCGAGAAAGCCAGCTTTGTATACCCGGTGGATCTGGAACGTTGGTGGTCGAAATTTCGCAAGGTGCCTGCGAGCACCGAGCGGGTTACACGGGCTATCCAGCTCGCAGAAGATCTGGGGTTCGCGTCCCTGGCAACCGCTTTCAGGGAAACTGGCAAATTCATGGAGCAGGAGATGATTCTGGATGACTGATCAGCAGTCAGGCAATAACGCATTCCGGTTCGGCATTCGCCGCCTGGTGCTGGTGGACTCGGCGGGCTTCTGCTATGTCGAGATTCCCGTGGATAACCACGCCCTGATTCTCGGGCCGGGTAACCTGGGCAAATCCAGCCTGCTCAATTCCCTGCGGCTGTTCCTGTTGCCGGAGAACAATTTCAAGAACAGCCGCAACAAGTTTGCGTTCCGTAACGCCAGTGCCGGCAGCTTCTACACGAACGAGGAAAGCTACCAGCATTATTTTCCGAGCCAGTTCAGCTTCCTGATCATGGAGGCGGAGAATCCCGCCGGCGTGCACTGCCAGATTCTGTACCGGGACAACAGCAGCCAGCTGAGTTACGGGCGCGCCTTTGTGCCCGTGCCCTACGAACAGCTGCGACCCTTGTTCTGGAATGGTGACGATCCCGATGGCATTGGCCAGGCGGTGCCGGAGTTGTCCTTCAGTCGCCTATCCGAGGCGCTGAAAAAGCTGTCCCGGGACACGGTGTTCACCAGCGATCCGGGCAAGCTCAAGTCCATGCTCTACAACAGCGAACTGATGACCGGTGATGCCGTGCGCTATTCGGTGTTGCCCCTCGGGGAATCGGACGAGCGCCGGGTGCAGTCACTGCGTACGCTGATCCTGCTGCTGTTCGAGATGAAGGCCGATGACCGGGCCATGGCCAATGCGGTGGCCAGCATTATCGAGGCGGACAAGAAGTTTGCCGATGACGCGTTCGATTTCAATATTGATCAGTTCCTCGACCGGCATGAACAACTCAAGCAGCAGCAGGCGCAACTGAATCGCATCGAGAAGGAGCGTCCCCGGTTCGAGAAGCTCAGCCGGGATTATGAGCATTACCAGAACCTGTTACGCAGCCAGCAGGATTTTGCCGCGTTCCGGGACGGACTTGCCGAGGCCCTGCGAGACATCGGAGAGCAGCGAACCAGAGCAGTCCGGGCTTACAACGAGCAGAATGAAACCCTGAAGCACGTCATGCAGAACATCAGGAAACTGGATCAGGAC
>JAAZVL010000099.1 GCA_018623515.1 Marinobacter sp. | reverse complement strand
TTTGCCGCCGTAGGCACTTCGGGCAGTGCGCCACTGCCGCCGGAGAAGGGAGTGCGACGGGTAATCAGATCCAGGCCGGAGACAAAGTCTTCGTATTCATTGAACAGGTTTACCGCCGCATGGGCGAGCAGGGCGCCGATGAAAACCAAAAGGGTATCGATCAGGGCCGGTGATCCACCCTGTTGCCAGGCGACGGCCACGCCAAGCCCGGCGCAAAGCGGGGCGAGAATCAGAAAGTTGGGGCGAAACGCGCGAACCACCGCAGCCGCTTCGGACATGCTGTATTTTCCTTATACGTAACCGGCGGCAAACACCAGGCCCAGCACGATCGGCATCACCACCAGGCTACCGAGGTTGCTGAGCAGGACCAGTGACGCCACCGTGTGAGGTTCCTGCTGGTATTGCTCAGCCACCATATAATTGAGCACTGCCGGAGGCAAGGCGGCGAACACCCACAGTGAGGCGGCCTGCAGGCCTGGCAGGTCGAGCACGGCAATCAGAGGCCAGGCCAGCAGAAGGCCGCTGGCGGGGCAGGCGATGGCGCCGAGCAGGCCCAGTTTCCAGTCGTTGAAATCAATGTCGAGCATGCGTACGCCCAGGGCGAACAGCATCAGCGGGATACATACCTCACCGAGCATGTTCATGCTGTCCAGCAGGGTGTCGGGCAGGGCAATGCCGCTGAGATTGACGGCCAGGCCGGCAACGCAGGCGAATACGATGGGGAGCTTGAGCCGTTGGATGATCGAGGTGTGGGGATCGAGCATGTACAGCCCCACGCTGAAATGCAGCAGCATTTCCACGATGAACAGTACGATGGCCGCCGGCAGGGCCGCATCACCGAAGGCCAGCAACAGCACCGGGATGCCCATGTTGCCGGAGTTATTGAACATCATCGGCGGCAGGAAGGTTTTCAGGTTCAGCTTGAGCACCTTGGCCAACGGGTACAGCAGAATGCCGGAACCGAGTACCACCACGGTTGCGCCCAGGGCCAGCCTGGCATACTCCTGCAGGGGCGCCTGCTGGTCCGCCAGTACCGCAAACACCAGCAGCGGCACGAAAAGTTCCATGTTGAGTACGTTCAGCCCCTTGATATCGGGGCTGCGGTAACGGCCGTACAGGGCGCCACAACCGGTGATCAGGAACACCGGCAACATCGTGGAGAGAATCTGGCCTAGCATTTGGGCTCCGGCAAACAGAATGGTCGGATGAATAAACGGTTAGGTTCGCAAGTAAAGCGGAGCTTGGCAAATGCTATTGTCGGGAATTCGACCAAAGCCCAAGGGTTTGCCAGACACCCTTGCTGTGCACACAATAGCTCGCATTGTCAGCCCGTATACCGACCCTGGAGAGCGCCCGTGCCGCATTTCGATCAACCTTTGTCCCGTGAGAACACCTGTTCCGTAAAGTTCGATGCCCGTAAGGCGGTCTTTGGCCGGGAAGACGTCGTGCCGGTCTGGGTGGCGGACATGGACTTTGCGGCGCCGGAGGCGGTCACCGAGGCGCTGAAGAGGCGTGCGGAGCACCCGATCTATGGCTACACCCTGTTCCCGGAGTCCCTGTACCAGTCCATGACCGACTGGTTCCGGCAGCGTCATGGCTGGGAGATCCGGCGGGAGTGGATCCTGATGGCACCCGGAGTGGTGCCGTCACTGCATGCAGCCTGCCTCGCCTATGCTGGCCCCGGTGAAGGTGTGATCATCCAGCCGCCGGTGTACCCGCCATTCTTCAGTTCGGTCAAGCTGACCGGCCGGACCGTTGTCGAGAACCCGCTGCTGATTGACCGGACCGAGGATGGCGACATTCTCTACAGAATGGACCTGGACCATCTGGAGACCTGTGCGGCCCGGCCGGAGAATCGGGTTCTGATGCTGTGTTCGCCCCACAATCCGGTAGGTCGGGTATGGTCGGAACAGGAGCTTCGGGCCGTGCTGGAGATCGCACGACGGCACGATCTGGTGGTGCTCAGCGACGAAATCCACTGTGACCTCATCTTCCCCGATGCACCGCGTCATCGGGTGCTGGCTACCCTGGCCGAACCGGACGACGCCCTGGTTACCGCCGTCGCGCCGAGTAAGAGCTTCAACATGCCGGGGCTCGGGCTCTCCGCCCTGGTCATCCCTGACCGGTCCCGGCGTCTGGCCATCAAGGAAGTGTTTGACCAGATGCACCTGCCACAGTGCAACCCGTTCAGTGTCGCCGGGTTCGAGGCCGGCTATCGAGACGGTGGGCCCTGGCTGGACCAGTTGATGGATTATTTGAAGGGGAACCGGGATCTTGTGGTCGATACAGTCGGCCGCCTGCCCGGTATCACCACCTTTGCGCCGGAAGGCACCTACCTGATGTGGCTGGATTGCCGTGAACTGGGCCTGGACGACGCCGGCCTGAAGCGGTTCTTTGTCCAGGACGCGGGCGTGGGCATGAACCCGGGTATTAGCTTTGGTGAGCCCGGCAGCGGGTTCATGCGCCTGAACATCGGCTGCCCCCGCCAGACCCTCGTCGAGGTGCTGGAGCGGATCAAGCAGGCGCTATTGTCCCCGTGACCCGGCCGGTCTAGTCCCCGGTCTTGCGAAACGCGGGTCGTTTGACCCGTGTTGCCAGCAACAGTCCCACAAGGATCAGGCCACCCCCGATAATGTGGAATAGTCCCAGGGACTCACCCAGGAACAGACCGGCAAGGACGGAGGCATAAACCGGGGTCAGGTACATGAAAATGGCGGCACCACCAGGGCCGATGGTATGGACGCCGTGGTTCCAGAACCCGTAGGCCAGGATTCCGGGGAAGATGGCGAAGTAGAGCAGTGGCAGTACCGTGCTGCGGGTCACCTCGAAGCCCCCGGCAAAGAACGTCAGATCCATCAGGTAGAACGGCAGGATGATCAGCGTGCCGAGCAGGATCTGGGTGGTGAGGAAAGTGAGCGCCGGTAGCGGCACCGCCTGGCGGCGCAGCAGCACCGAGAACAGGCCCCAGCTGAAGACCGCCGCAACCATGATCAGATCACCGGGCTGGGCCTGGAGTTCCGTCAGGACCGATAGCTGGCCCCGGGCAATCACCACCAGGATGCCGAGTACCGCCAGGCCGATGCCCAGGGCCTGGATCGGCCGGGTGCGGTCACCGAGCATCAGCCAGGCCAGCAACGCCACGAAAATGGGGATGGTGGCATTGATCAGCGCGATGTTGGTGGCGGTCGTGGTGATGGCGGCGTAGTAGAGCAACGAGTTGAACGCGGCCACACTGAAGGTGGCCAGGGCCACCATGGAGCCCAGGTGCTGACGGATCGTGTGGCGGTGGCGCAGGATGCCGGGCAGGCCAAAGGGCAACAGCACGGCCAGGGCAATAACCCAGCGCCAGAACGACATGGACAGGGGCGGTATGTCCTGCACGGTGCCCCGGGCAACCACGGCGTTGCCGGCCCAGAACAGGGGCGTCAGCACCAGCCCGGCGTAGGCCAGTGCTGTGGATCTGGAAAAGGACTGTGACGCAGCCAAGGGCAGTACTCCCGTCGTTCTTCATCCGCTCGGTGAAAAACGACTAGCATACTACTCTCCCGGCACTTCTGCCTCCGTACCAATGTGGTAGGCAGCAAAGCCGGCCATCACCACCTGGTCCACGGCCATGCCGATGATCCGGCCTTTCGAGGTTGAGCGGATCGGGTGCTGGGCATTGGTGATCGGATCGGCCACGTAGCCGAGGATTTCCCCCTCACTGACATTGGCGCCCAGCTCCACCTCGCTGAACAGGATGCCGCCGTGATCGGCCCGGATCCAGTCGGAATCGTAGTAGACCGGCTCGGGATCGCCCCAGACAAACATGCGGGAGATCATGCCCTGCTTCTCCATCAGGCTGGTCAGGCTGTTGACCCCCGCCTCGATCTGGTGCTCCTGAATCCGGTGGGATTCCCCGGCCTCCATCGTGACCGTTGTAATCCCGGCCTCCACCGCCGCGGTTCTGAGCATGCCGGCTGAGCCTGAGCTGTGGACCACGGCCATGCGGTCAAAGCCGCGAGTAAACCGGGCCACATCCGGGTTGTTCATGTCCGCCCGCAATTGCGGCAGGTTGGTCCGTTTGAGGGAACCGGTGTGGATGTCAACCAGCATGTCGCAACGGCGAATGATGTTCTCGAACAGGGAGTGGGCGATCCGGTCCGCCAGGCTGCCGGTTTCGCTGCCGGGGAAGTGACGGTTCAGGTCGCGCCGGTCCGGCAGGTAACGACTGGCCTGCTGGAACCCGGGCAGGTTCACGATGGGAATGCCCACCACACGCCCGCTGAGCTTTTCGGGATTCAGGTCGTACACTGTGCGACGGATGATCTCGATGCCGTTGAGCTCGTCACCGTGCACGGCACCGGTCAGGCACAGGGTTGGGCCGGCATTGACGCCGTTGACCACCAGCACCGGTGTGGGCTGGGACAGGCCGGCGATCTGGATTCCCGGAGACCAGGCCAGTCGGGTTGAGGTCCCCGGCAGTACTTCGCTTCCCAGCAGGGTAAAACTGCTGGCTTTCTCCGGCTCCGGCGCGGGCTCGGCCTGGACGGTTTCCGGAGTCTCCTTCGCTTCACCGTCTGCGCCGGTTTCCGGTTCTGGTGTGGTTACCGTGGCTGGCGGCGTGGGCTCTGGCACGACTTCTTTCAGATCGATGTTCGGAGCAACCCTCTGGGCCGGCTCTTCTTGCGCAGCCTGCTGTTCGCCGTCGGTATCCGGGGCGGGTTCCGGCTGCTTTTGCGCGTCCGTTGTGGTCGATTCCAGAGGTTCGGACCGCTCTACGTCCTCGACATCCTCATCCTCGGCCAGTTCAGCGACCAGGACCGCGTTTGGAGACTTTTCGCCGGTAGCGTCGGCAGTGGCGTTCTCGGCAAGCGCAGGCACGGAGACAAGGCCAAGTGCGATCGCCAGTGCCAGCAGAAAGCTCGGAATTCGGGAGGCGTCGTCAAACAGCATAGTTCCTCAACGTGTGTGGTTTGGCGCTAAAGGATAGAGTCACGCTGGCCTTGATGGATACAGCTGTGACAAAGGTTTAATGCCTGTTTCATGAAACCCGGACATGATGGGTTACAGTGCCGATCAGGTTGCCCGGTCAGGTGTGATCGTTTCTGAACCACTGCCCGTCCTCTTCCCTGGCACGGCCATCGGCTTCCAGCTTCAGCAGGTGCGCCAGCGCCGAGCGGGCGGCCAGACCATGTATCGCCGCCGGCACATCGTCGTAGGCCCTGGCGGTCAGGTCTTTCAGGCCGACGGGCGATAGCTCCTTGAGAGCCTTGGCCACCTTGTGCTCGCGGGACAGGCGATGGGTGATCAGGAAGTCGATCACCGCCTCGGGGCGGGCCATCAGGAAGCCATGGGCCGGCGCAATGAAGCTCAGCGGTTCCGTCAGCAGCTCGTACAGCGACTCGATGTACGCCTTCATGTCCCCATCCGGCGGATTAATCACCACGGTCGAACCCTGCATGATGTGATCCCCGGAGAACAGCAGCTCCTGGTCCACCAGCAGGTAACACAGGTGGTTCGAGGCATGGCCGGGGGTATGGAGCACCTTGAGCAGCCCAGCCTCGGTGACAATCAGATCCCCGTGTTCCGGCTGGTCGTCCGGCGCAAAAGACTGGTCCTGCGACGACCCGGCGGGTGCTGGCCACCCATACACCCGACAACCGGTCTTCTGCTTCAGCGTTGCCGTCCCCGGTGAGTGGTCAATGTGGGTGTGGGTTACCACCACCTGATCGATTATCCCTCCGGTCAACTCCAGGATCCGCTCGATATGGGCCGGATCATCCGGGCCCGGATCCAGGACCGTAAACCGCTCGTGCCCGAGCAGGTAGGTGTTGGTTCCAGGGCCGGTCATCATGCCGGGATTTGGCGCGGTCAGTCGTACCACACCGGCGGCAATCTCCACGGCTTCCCCGGGCACGATTTCCGCGTGAGTGGACCCCTCACCTTCCGGGTCCAGTTTGGCGGCTTCATCGTAAGCGGGCGAGCCGGGCTCCAGGGTAACCGGCTTGCCCTTGCGCATCGCCGGCCAGGGCTGGCTGGGGTAGGGCTCAGGCGGGTTGGCATGGGCATAGCGCATGACCGCTTCGGTGGTGTCGAAATCGCTCAGTACCCGGAGCGTCCGGATCGTCGGCAGTCCCAGCAAACGCTTGCCGCTGCGATGCTCCTCCAGCGCCTGCGCCGGATCAATCCAGACATGATCGATGGTCTCCACACCGTCATGGGAAGCGTCCTGCCCCTCCGGCGCCGCCGCCACAAAAAACCGGGTATCGAACCGCCGTGGCGGGCCCGGCGGCGTAATCCAGTGGCTCAGATAAGCCACCCGGTCCAGGGGAATCGTCAGTTGGTGCCGGTGGCACAAATCCGCGAGCGAAACCTCGCCCTTGAACAGCGGCAGCCGCTCTCTCCGCACCGGATGATCCGGGCCGACCAGTTGCCCCTGCTGATCAAGTGCCAGGAGTATTCCCGCCTCTTCAAAGCACTCCCGGACCGCAGCCAGCATGTAATCGGCCCCACCTTCATCCAGACTCATGATCTGGCTGATCTCGGCATCGGCCGGACCAATCGCGTGTTCACGACCATGGGGCTCCTGAACGTCCACCGCCCCGCCGGGAAAAACAAAATACCCGGGCATGAAAGCGGCTTTCCAGGTCCGTTGCAGGAGCAGAACCTGAAGTCCTTCGGACGTGTCTCGAAGCAGGATCAGTGTGGCGGCAGGGCGTATATCCATAAAGTTTCCAGTCAGTCGTTCATGTCAGGTGCGCGAACGGTGCAGGAACAAGGGGGTTGGGATGGCCTGTCCAAAACTGTGTGGAGCCATGGATGGCGGAGCTCAAGCGCCACAGGGACGTGCTCGAGCGGGTTTTGGACAGGCCATCCCAACCCCCGCTCCCCCCAGATTCAAGGCGCAAGGGTTCAGAAGCAAGATAACTGAATATGCCACAGGGTGAACAGTAAAAGCCAAGAGCGTATGATTCGCGGCAACAGCAATCCGTATCCAGACAGGTGACCAATCGTGGCCCGAATCAAACTCTCCTTCCCGGACGACGCCTTCGTCTTCGAAACCAGCTTGCCCGTCCGCATCACCGACATCAACGGCGCCAACCACCTCGGCAACGACGCCCTCATCTCGATGCTCTCCGAGGCCCGGGCCCAGTTCCTGGTGGAGTATGGCGTGGAAGAAAGCGACCGGCAGGACATCGGAATCATCATCACCGACCTGGCCACCATGTACCAGTCCGAGTCCTTCTACCCCGACATGCTGCGTTTCGAAGTCGGCCTGATGGATTTCAACAAATATGGCGGCGACTTCGTGTTCCGGGTCACCAAGGCCGACGGCGGCCAGCCCGTGGCTCTGGCCAAGTATGGTTTTGTCTTCTTCGACTACCAGCGCCGGCAAGTGGCCCCCATGCCGGAAAGCTTCCGGTCACGCTTCGCCGGAAGCGAATCACGGGATTCCTGAACCCGTCTTCTCAGGACGCGCCCGCAATCAGGCCGGCGCTTCCTGCTGGCGGAGATGGGTCATACCCTGACGGTACAGGAGATAGGCAGTGGTTCCGGCCAGCAGATTGCCCACCAACGCGCCCGACATCAGCCCGGTAAGCCCGGAAATCTGCGAGCCCAGCCACAGCATCGGCAGGTACCAGGCAAACAGCCTCAGGGTGGAGATCAGCAACGCCCGCATGGGCAGCCCGAGGGCATTATTCACCGACACCATCAGCATACACACACCCAGCCCGCTGTAGCTCAGCGGCACTCGCAGCAGATAGTTGACCAGGATTTGCTGCACATCCGCGTCCCGGGTGAACAGCGTTGAAACCAGCCCGGATGCCGCCAGCCAGATCAATGCCAGGGCCAGTTGCCAGACCACGATAAACCGGACGGCAATACGCACGAGGCGGCGGATGGTCTCCAGATCACCGGATCCCAGAAGCCGCCCGATCATCGGCGGCATGGACATGGTCAGGGCCAGTACCACCACAATCGAGAAGAATTCGAGCCGGGTACCCAGACCCCAGGCCGCCACCGCCGCCGACCCGAAACCGGCCACCAGCGCCGTGGCCAGCATGGCCGAGACCGGCGGCATCAACTGGCTGACCATGGCCGGCGCCATAATGCTGCCAAGCTGCCGCAGGGCCTGGGTCAGTTTCAGCTGGAGCAGATCAAAGCGGAGCCACTGCCGGCGCAGCAGAGCCGGGTAGATGACCAGCGCCCCTAAGCCGAAGGCGGTGATGGTGGCCCAGGCCGCGCCCGGCAGGCCCCAACCGAACACGAAGATGTACAGTGGGTCCAGGGCGATATTGATCAGGCTGGTGGCAATCATCATGTAGCCCGGTAGCCTGGTGTCGCCGTTGGAGCGGCAGACTGCGTAACCGAAGTAGAGCATGGCGCCGGTCCAGGCGGACACCAGCCAGGGCGCCCAGTACTCCCGGATCACCGGCCTCAGCGCTGCCTCGGCTCCCAGCAGATCCAGGATCACCGTCTGCAGCAGCCACACCGACAGGCACAGGATCAGCGCCAGAGTGGCACCGATGGTGACGACCAGGCCACCCAGCCGCTGGGCCCGGACCTCGTCGCCCTGGCCCAGGGTCCGGGAAATGATGGCGGTGGTGGCGATGCCCAGGCCCACGTACATGCCGCTGACCAGCTGCTGCATGGGCACGGTAAAGCCCAGTGCCGCCAGCGGGTCGCGGCCGAGCTGGCCGACGAAGGCACTGTCCGCCAGGTGGAAGGTCATCAGGGACAGGACGCCGAACAGCATGGGCCAGGTCATGTCATAGAGCTGGCGGCCAAGGCTCGTGTTTTCGGATCTCTGGTTCAAAACAGCCTGCGTGGTATCAGGAGTGGGTGGAAAGGCTGGAGAGTATAACGCAGATCGGCTGCCGGAGCCTGAGCGGCCCGGCAGCCGATGGGGAGGCGATCAGAGTGCGTTCAGGGCAGCGTCGTAATCCGGCTCGTTCTTGATCTCGTTGACCAGTTCGCTGTGCAGCACCTTGTTGTTCTCGTCCAGAACCACAACGGCACGGGCACACAGGCCGGCCAGAGGACCGTCCTGGATGGCAACACCGTAGTCCTGCTGGAACGCGTAGTTACGGAAGGTGGACAGGGTTTCCACATCTTTCAGGCCTTCGGCACCGCAGAAGCGTGAGGCGGCGAAGGGCAGGTCGGCGGAGACTACCAGAACCACGGTGTTGTCGAGGCTGCCGGCTTTCTCGTTGAACTTGCGGGTGGAGGCGGCGCAGACCCCGGTGTCGATGCTGGGAATGATGTTCAGGATCTTGCGCTTACCCGCCCAGTTGTCGAGTTTGACTTCTTCCAGGCCGCTGCTGGTAAGCGTGAAGGGGGGCGCGTTGTCGCCCGCCTGGGGGAATTTGCCGCTCAGTTCGATGGGGTTGCCGTCCAGGGTGACTTTGCTCATTTTGGCTCCTTTTTGAGTCCGGTTTGGGGTTGTAGTGATCTACTCCTCCCAGACTAGTTTGGATGACTTTGATTGTCATTATCGGCTTTTGAGATCGGGCTTGGTGCTGGTCCGACTAGGGGGTGGCTTGCCAAAACCCGCTCCTTCGGCACATCCCTGTGGCGCTTGAGCTCCGCCATCCATGGCTCCGCACAGTTTTGGCAAGCCACCCCC
>JAAZVL010000020.1 GCA_018623515.1 Marinobacter sp. | reverse complement strand
TCCGGCGTCTGGACCAGCGGAGTTTCCGGGGCGGAACTCACGTCCCTGGCGTTTGCCGATGCACTTCCCGGTGTGGGCAACTATATTGTTGCTATTGCCCTGGCGGTTTTCGCCTTCACTACCATCCTGGGATGGTCGTTCTATGGCGAGCGCAGCATCGAGTTCCTGTTCGGCGTGAAGGCGATCGTGCCTTACCGGATCGCCTGGATCATTGCCATCCCCATCGGCGCCACGCTGAAACTGGGATTTGTCTGGCTGGTGGCCGATACCCTGAACGCAATGATGGCACTGCCGAACCTGGTTGCTCTGCTGCTGCTCAGCCCCGTGGTATTCCAGCTGACCCGGGAGCACTTTGCCCGGGAAAAAGCACTGGGCGTTGATTGAAACGCAGGGCCTTAAGTTCCTGTTATAACGATGTAAAAAAGTGTTTGGATGAGATGGATCATTGGGCCCTTGTATTCATCTCATCCAACACCAGAATAATTGTATACACTCAAAAACCGGAACGATCATCAGAGGAGAGAATCTATGAGTTTGCGTCTTGGAGATACCGCACCGGATTTCGAACAGGATTCAACGGAAGGCAAGATCCGTTTCTACGACTGGCTTGGCAACAGCTGGGGGGTTCTGTTCTCCCACCCGGCAGACTTCACCCCGGTGTGCACCACCGAGCTCGGCCTGACCGCCAAGCTGAAGAACGAGTTCGCCAAGCGTAACGTCAAGGCCATCGCCCTGAGCGTCGACCCGGTCGATTCCCACAAGGAATGGGTGAAGGATATCGAGGAAACCCAGGGTTGCTCCGTGAACTTTCCGATCCTTGCCGACGAGGACCGCAAGGTCTCCGAGCTGTATGACATGATCCACCCAAATGCCGACAGCAGCCTGACCGTGCGCTCCCTGTTCGTGATCGACCCGAACAAGAAGGTGCGCCTGATCATCACCTATCCGGCTTCCACCGGCCGTAACTTCAACGAAGTGCTGCGGGTCATCGATTCCCTGCAACTGACCGACGAGCACAAGGTTGCGACTCCGGGTAACTGGGAACGTGGCGGTGACGTGGTGATCGTACCGTCTCTGCAGGACGAGGAAGAGATCAAGGAACGGTTCCCGCAGGGTTACAAGGCGGTGAAATCCTACCTGCGCATGACACCCGATCCCAAGACCAACTGGGGTGGTGACTGAAGAATGAAGAAGGGGTCAGAAGAAAACCTCTTCTGACCCCGGAGTCAGGTCCCAAGATGGGGTCAGATGAAAGCTTTCATCTGACCCCTTTTTTATGGAGCCCGCGGGGTCTGAAGAACACTTTCTTCTGACCCCATTTTTACATTCCTATCAGAATGCCGGAACCACGGCACCCTCATACTTCTCCATGATGAAGTCCTTCACGGCTTCGGACTTCAGCGCGGCGGCCAGTTTCTGCATGGCTTCGCTGTCCTTGTTGTCCGGGCGAGCGACCAGGATGTTCACGTACGGAGATTCGGAACCTTCGATCACCAGCGCATCTTCAGACGGGTTCAGGCCCGCTTCCAGCGCGTAGTTGGTATTGATCAGGGCCAGGTCCACCTGGTTCAGGATTCGCGGCAGAGTAGCGGCTTCCAGTTCCTTGAAGTCCAGGTTTTTCGGGTTCTCAGCGATGTCACGGGGAGTCGCAGTGATCGTGCTCTCGTCCTTCAGCTTGATCAGGCCGGCCTTCTGCAGCAGAAGCAGGGCACGACCGCCGTTGGTCGGATCGTTGGGGATCGCAACGACGGCACCGTCTTCCAGCGCGTCCAGGGAATCGATCTTGCTGGAGTAGGCACCAAACGGCTCAACGTGTACGCCGGTTACAGTCACCAGGTTGGTACCACGGCCTTCGTTGAACTCGTCCAGGTACGGCTGATGCTGGAAGAAGTTCGCGTCCATCCGCTTCTGGTCCACCTGGATGTTGGGCTGGATGTAGTCGGTGAAGACTTTCACGTCCAGCTCCACGCCCTGCTCAGCCAGGGTCGGCTTCACAAACTCCAGAATTTCCGCGTGGGGAACCGGCGTCGCGGCCACCGACAGCTCCTCGGCGGACGCGGCAACGGAAAAAGTGGCGGCTGCGGCAAACGCGGCCAGTGTCTTCTTGAAATTCATATCTGATCTCCTAAAACACAGCATGAAAAATCGGTCCAGTCCGGGAGTACGGACCGCGGATGGAGCCCCTTGCCGAAAAACGCCCGTAAATACGTCCCTGTAGGGCTCGGTCGCGCCATCCCTGGCGCTCCACGTTTTCGGCAAGGGGCTCCATCCGCGGCCCTATCCAGAGCTGAGGTTATTTGCGGCTGAAATAGAGCACCAGACGGTCGCCAACCATCTGGAGTACTTGTACAAAAATCACCAACAACGCCACAGTAATCACCATGACGTCGGTCTGGAATCGCTGATAACCGAAGCGGATGGCCAGGTCACCCAGGCCGCCGCCACCGATGACGCCGGACATGGCGGCATAGGACACCAGCGTAATGGCAGTAACGGTAATGCCAGCAATGATGCCCGGCAGGGCCTCGGGCAGCAAAGCCCCGAAGATGATCTGGCGCACGTTGGCGCCCATGGCCTGGGTGGCCTCGATGATGCCCCGGTCCACTTCCCGCAGCGACGTTTCCACCAGGCGGGCGAAGAAAGGTGCACCCCCCGCCACCAGCGGCGGGATGGCGCCGGCGACCCCCAGCGAGGTGCCAATCAACATCACCGTGAACGGGATCATCACGATCAGAAGGATGATGAACGGCACCGACCGCAGCACGTTCACGACAAAAGACAGCACAGCGTACGCCACCGGCTGCTCCAGCAACTGGCGCTTGCCGGTCAGGAACAACAGCACCCCGATGGGCAGGCCGATCAGCACGCTGAACAGCAGGGACATACCCACCATGACCAGGGTATCCCAGCTGGCCCAGCCGATCTCGCTCCAGTCGACGTTACTCAGTAAGGCTTCCATCAGCGCAGCACCTCCACGTGAACGTCGGCGGCTTCGAATTCCTGCATGGCCACATCCAGGTCACCACCCACCAGGGACAGGGTCAGCTGGCCGTAGGGGGTGTCCTTGATGTGGTCGATGCGGCCGGACAGGATGCTGAAATCCACACCCGACTTGCGGGCCACACTGCCCAGCAGGGGCTGGTAGGTGGACTCGCCCTTGAAGGTCAGGCGCAGGATACGGCCATTGGCTTTCTGCAGGTCTTCCTGCAGTTCCTGATGATCGATGCTCTCGCTCTCGAACACGAAATCCCGGGTGGTGGGGTGCTGCGGGTGCAGGAACACTTCGCTGACCGGGCCCATTTCCACCACGCGGCCGGCGTCCATCACCGCCACCCGGTCACAGACCCGGCGCACCACATCCATCTCGTGGGTGATCAGGACGATGGTCAGACCCAGCTCGCGGTTGATGTCCGCCAGCAGTTTCAGGACCGATTGCGTCGTCTGCGGGTCCAGGGCGCTGGTGGCTTCGTCGCACAGCAGGATGGTCGGGCGGCAGGCGAGGGCGCGGGCAATACCGACCCGCTGTTTCTGGCCGCCGGAAAGCTGGGACGGGTACTTGTTGGCATGATCGGTCAGGCTGACCCGGGCCAGCAGTTCCTCGACCCGTTCCCGGATCTCGGTCCTGGAGTAGATGCCCGCCAGCTTCATCGGGAACGCGATGTTATCGGCCACGGTTTTGGAGGACAGCAGGTTGAAGTGCTGGAAGATCATGCCCACCTTGCGGCGGAAGGCCCGCAGCTGGGCCGGGTTGTAGCCAGTGATGTCTTCGTCGTCGATCAGGATGCGGCCACCGGTGGGCGGTTCCAGCAGGTTGATCAGACGCACCAGCGTGGACTTTCCCGCCCCGGAGTGACCGACGATGCCGAACACCTCGCCGGTTTCGATGGTCATATCGGTGGGGTGCAGCGCGGGGATCGCCCGGCCACCTACCTGATACGACTTCTGTACCTGGTCAAATACAATCACAGTCAGCGCCTTGTGGGTGCAGCGTTAAAAGCCGCCGATTATAGCGCAATCCGTGACCAAACCCGAATGGGAATGAATTACGAACCGTGGCAAGGGCATGGGTAGATGCCCTTACAACCACGGTCCAAAGGAGGCAAGCTCAACCTACAGCGCGTACAGCTTGGTCACGTGAAGGATCGGGCCTGTCGGCGCCCCGGTCGGCGAGCCCCCCCTGGGTTCCAGACTGATGGCCAGAGTGCGGCTTTGCGACAGTGCCTTTCGGGCCTCGTCGCTCAACCGGACCTGGTGAACCCCGCCGGCCGGAATGACCCCGAGCGAAAGCGGCTGGCCGTCTTCCGGCACCACCCACAGTTCGTAATCCTTGCCAGCCTCGGCTTCGCTGGCAGCGATTGAACGCAGCTTCAGCAGATTCTCGGCGCCGGATTCACTGACCAGCCATAGCGGATCTTCCAGGTTCGCCTGAACGATGGCGCCAGAGAGCTGCTCGCCGGACGGTCGGGGCTGCTGAATCAGCACCACCGCCAGGACCAGCACCGCCGCGGTGGCCAGTACGCTCCAGCTGGGCCAGAACCAGCGGCCGATGCCACGAACCTCAGCCTGCGTGGGTTGCTGCTGCGCGCCCCACAGCCGTCGTTCGATGTTCTTCCAGACCGAAGCGGGGGGCTGATTCTCGGGGACGTCCCGGGCGAGCTGACCCAGTTTCTCTTCCCAGAACCAGACTTCCCGGCGCACCCGGGCCGACTCCATCATCCATTGTTCGAAACGGCGGCGCGCTGCTCCCCGAAGGGAGCCAAGGACATACTCCGCCGCCAGTGCTTCAATGCGTTCCGGTGTCTTTTTCATTGTTCAAGGCACCTTTTCAAAGCCATCAGCCCGCGCCGGATCCAGCTCTTTACGGTACCGATGGGAGAGCTCAGAGCCTGTGCCAGCTCTTCATGGGTAAAGCCACGGTAATAGGACAACAGGATGCTGTCACGCTGAACATCGGACAGTTCATCAAGGCAGCCGGTCAGTTTTTCCGCACCGGACTCACGCAGGGAGAACTCCAGCGGTCCCTCGCGACCGTCGTCCAGTTCGTTCAGGTCCTCATCGCCAATGGTTTGTCGCGCCTTGCGGGCACGGATGAGATCCAGGGTTCGGTACCGGGCAATGGTCATCATCCAGCTCAGGGGCGCGCCCCGGTCGCTGTGGTACTCGCCGGCGCGGTGCCAGATCTGGATGAAGGCGTCCTGAAGCGCTTCTTCCGCCAGCTCCCGCTGACCAGCCAGCCGGAGGCACAGCCCGAACATTCGAGCGGCAATGTGTTCATACAGCTCCTGGAACGCCCGACGATCCTGCTGGGCAATCTTCATCAGCAGCCGCATGAGCTGATCCTGATCGGCATCGGTCTGTGCCATAGCTACCCCTTGTTGTACTGGTTGTTTCCGGGTAATACGCAGTCCCTGGCCCCGGGGATGCGCCTGAAGGGTATTCCGTTTTTTTTATGCCGTGGTGCATCTGTCTCCAGATCCACCCCGTTTCCTCCTGTGCAAGAGCCAAAAACCCTGACCTGAGGAGAACGGGATGAACAACGTAATAAAACGGTCCGGCCTCACCATTGCTATCGCGAGTGCGGTGCTGGCCACCGGACTGAGCCACGCCTCCAGCCATCGCGAAGCGCCCTTCATTACGGAGGTGCCCAAAGTCGATGGTACCGACTTCTACATGTTTCGCAGCTATGAATCGGGCCGCGACGGATTTGTGACCCTTATTGCCAATTATCTGCCCCTGCAGGACGCCTACGGCGGCCCGAATTACTTCGACCTGGACGAAGATGCCATCTACGAGATCCATGTGGATAACGACGGAGACGCGCAAGAAGATCTGACGTTCCGGTTTGAACTCCAGGACGTACTGAACGACATTCAACTAGCGGTCGGGCCCGACGGCGCCACTGAAATGGTCTCGGTCCCGCTCAAAAACATCGGCGACGCGACCGACAACGCCAACGTTCAGGCCCGCCAGGAGTACAGCGTGAAGGTGGTGACCGGTGACCGGAATACCGGTACCGTGCAGACCGCAACCAACGTGAGCACCGGCACCGACACCTTCGCCAAGCCCCTGGACAACATCGGTGGGAAGTCCTTCG
Organism: Marinobacter sp.; assembly: GCA_018623515.1. GTDB lineage: Bacteria > Pseudomonadota > Gammaproteobacteria > Pseudomonadales > Oleiphilaceae > Marinobacter. The sequence continues at coordinate 24,929 of JAAZVL010000020.1, read as the reverse complement.
CCGACTATGCTGCCTACGCGAACCAGCATGTGTTCGGCATCGACCTTCCGGGCTGTAACACCAACGGCAGGGTCTTCGTCGGCCAGCGCAAAGAAGCGTTTGCCGTCAACCTCGGCGAGATCTTTGATCTTGTGAACACCAACCCGCTCGGGGCACGTAACGGCGAGGGTCCGGGTGACCTGGCTGACAAGAACGTTACCTCTTTCGCCCTGGAAGTCCCGACGGACTGCCTGACCGGCCCTGCCGAGAACTCCAACGGTCAGCCGGTGATCGGTGCCTGGACCACCGCCAGCGTGCGCCAGGCCCGCGTACTCAATCCTGCGCCGTCTGCGAATGGCAAAGGGGCGACCGTGGAGGGTGGTGCCTACACCCAGGTTTCCCGACTGGGCATGCCCCTGGTCAACGAGGTGGTGATCGGTCTGAAAGACAAGGACCGGTTCAATGCCAGCGAGCCCAGGGACGACGGTCAGTTCCTGACCTATGTGACCCACCCGGCCCTGCCGGAACTGCTCGAGGTTCTGTTCCCGGTCGAGGCTCCGAACAACTTCCCGAGAAACGACCTGGTCACCGCCTTTCTGACCGGTGTACCCGGCGTGAATATGCCGGTTGGCGTCACCGCTTCCGAGATGCTGCGCCTCACTCCCGCCATTGCCCCGACGCCACTGGATTCCCAGTCCGACCTGGGCGTGCTCGGCGGGGATAACGCCGGCTTCCCGAACGGCCGCCGGCCCTACGATGACACGGTCGATATCGCGCTGCGCGTTGCCATGGGTGTACTCGCAGATGCAGCCGATGCGCCGGATGGAGGCCTTGAGTACACCGACGGCGTCCAGCTGGCAGCCGATCCGTCGACTTTGCCGGCCGACTACGAAGTCTTCCCGTACCTGGCAACGCCGATTGCCGGTTCACCCAACGACTAAGAGGTGCAAGCTATGAGAACTCTGCTTCGATTAGCAACGGTTGGGCTACTGGCAGCCACCCTGAGCGGCTGCTTCGGAGGCTCCAGCAACGGGCGCCCGAATCCATCGGTTGATTTCACGACCTTCGTGAAGGCCCAGATTGCCGCCACCGGGACAGTGAAGGCGCCTGTAGCCATCAATCCGGTCGATTTCCGTTTCAACGATCAGAATAACCCCCAGGCCTATGATGACCTGTTCCGTTAACACCAAAGGCAACCGGGTACATCTTGCCCAGTGCCCGGCTTGCTTCCTCCCTGCCCTTCGGGGCAGGGCTTTTTGGATTGGGCTCGGGCTCGCTGGCCTCTTGCTGTCTCCACACCTGTTGCAGGCAGCGCCGAGTCCAATCGAAAGCGATTTCAGGGACGACACCGTCCTGGCGACACTGCCCGAAGCCATCCCGATATCCAATCAGGAGCCGGACACCGCAACCGGCCTTGCCGACCGGATCCAGCAGCTGATTGGCGAGGCCCGCGGTACCGGCGACCCGCGTTTTTTCGGTTACGCCGAGCGGCTGTTCCAGCAGTGGCCGGAATCACGCATGGACGATCGGCTGCTGGTGCTGCGAGCGACGCTATTCCAGAGCCTGCATAGGTTCGAGCAGGCCCGGAAAGACCTGGCTACCGTGCTCAAACGCACCCGGAACCGCGAACATCGGGTTCAGGCCCGGCTAACGCTGGCGAATCTGGAGATAGTCCAGGGGCATTACATGGAGGCGAAAAAACAGTGCCAGGCACTGGCGCGGGATTATCCCGGCCTGATTGCCGGGAGCTGCCATGCCCAGGTTGCTGCCCGGACCGGGCAGGCCCGGGCCGCCTATCAACGCCTCCAGACGTCGCTGGCCGAGGTGGACAGGCCTGATGTGACATCTCGGCTCTGGGCCGAGGGCACCCTGGGGGACATCGCCGCACAATTGGGACGCGCCGAAGCAGAACAGCACTGGCGTCGGGTGCTGGCGGCCTCGCCGTCTGATCTCTACACCCGGACCATGCTGGCAGATTGGCACCTTCAGCGCGGAAACCACAATAAGGTGCTGGCACTCACCGATGGCTATGATCAGGTGGATTCGCTGGCAGTTATCCGCAGCATCGCGATGATCCGCAGTGATCACCCGGAGCGGAACACGCTCACCCGGCAACTCCGGGAACGATTCAGCGAAGCGCGTTGGCGGGGCGTTCTGCTGCATCAGCGGGACTACGCCCGGTTCTTGCTGGACGTGGAAGCCCGGGCCGAACAGGCACTGAAATACGCCCGCGAAAACTGGGCGTCCCAGCGCGAACCCCTGGATTCCCGGTTGCTTCTTCGGGCAGCCCGAGCCGCAGGTGACACGAAGACGCTGGCGCGCCTTGAACAGTGGCTGAAACAGCACGGGCAGACCGATGCCCGTTACCCGGAGGTTTCGTCATGACCATGCCCAGAACCTGGCTTCCCTGTCTGTTGTTACTGACGCTGATCAGCCAGAGCGGCCTGGCTTTTGCTCACAAGGCGAGCGACAGCTTTATCTATCTCGATACCAACGAACGGGAACTGAGGATCGACGTTGCCCTGCGGGACCTGGCCTTGCTGGTGCCGCTGGACCAGGACGGGGATTTACAGATTACCGGTCGGGAGGTGCGCAGCCAGCGCGAAGCCATTACCCGCACCGTGGAAAGGGCGCTCGAGTTATCAGCAGAATCCGGCATCTGCAGCCTGCAAGGACTGCAATGGGGACTGAGCCGGCACAGCGATGGCCGCTATGCGGCAGCCCGCTACCGGATCAGCTGCCCGGGCGGGGCCGGGGCGGAACAGCTTCGGTATTCGCTACTGTTCGACCGGGACAGCCTGCACCGGGGGCTGGTCGAGATCACCTCGGACACCGGCTCGAGCCTCGCGGTATTGTCCCCCGACCGCAATCAATTGGCGTTGGCCACGGAAACTTCCGGCCCGCTGGCGACCTTTATCATGTTTCTCCGGGAGGGCGTGATTCATCTGTTGATCGGCCTGGATCATATCCTGTTTCTTCTGGTGCTGGTCCTTCCCGTCAGCCTGATGGGCAAGGAATCGGAGAGCGACACCGTCAAAGCCCGCATGTTCGGACTGGCGGGCATCGTTACCGCTTTTACCGTGGCCCATTCGATCACACTGGCGCTTGCAGCCCTCGATCTGGTGACCCTGCCGATTGCCTGGGTTGAGACCATTATCGCCCTGTCTATCGCCGTCGCCGCGCTGAACGTTGCGTGGCCAGTGCTGGGAAAGAAAACCTGGAAGCTGGCGTTCGCCTTCGGGCTGGTCCACGGCTTCGGCTTCGCCAGTGTGCTGGGTGACCTGACCAGCGGCGTGTCGGACATGGCGGTGGCGTTGGCCGGATTCAACCTTGGCGTTGAACTGGGTCAATTAGGGCTGCTGGTACTTGGCTTTCCGCTGTTGTATCTACTCTCGCAGTGGCGACTGTACCAGCGGGCCCTGGTACCCGGCATTCTGTTGGCGGTCGCGGGCACCAGCCTGTTCTGGGCAGCCGAACGGGCCGCATCGATCTGATCAGTAAGTACGGTAGCCGTTGCCGGCTACCGTACGGGCAGGTTTCAGTGCAGGGCGCGCAGCTCGCGCGGGTAGAGCGCAGCGCTCACTTCGGGCTCCTCGAGGAGATCCGCCAGCTCGCGATCCACTTCCGTTTCCTCACCTTCGGCCGGCAAAGGTTCAAACAGCGTGCTCAGCCAGGCAGTCACCGACGGTGCCTCCTCACGCCGGTAGTCCGTTGACAGCGCCTTGATCCGGCGGAAGCCGATGATGCGCTGGTGGCGTGGGTCCCGAATCTGCTCAAACCCCCGCCAATAGACATGGTCCCGGGTGTGGAGCTGAACAAAAAGGGTGTCGATGGGGCCGCCGGCATCGTCATCCGAAGCCGCTTCGTTGGTTTCGTTTGCGTCGCCTTCTTCGGTCTTCTTCTGGCGAATGGTGGTCCAGGCCGGGTAGAGCACCGCAACGGCGTCCGCTTCCACGTGCTCTCTCGCAGCACGGAGAATCAGTCCCCAACGGGCCTTGTCGGCATCGGTTTCAAGGGAATTAATGGGCAAGTCGTAGCTTTGCTCACTGGACAGGACGATTGCCATCATCGGGGCGTCGAGCTCCCCCATGGCCTCGGCCTGTGCTACTGATACCAGTTCATCGATTGCCATCGGTTGGTTCATAAGACGCTCGCCTCCTCGATGCCATCTGGTGAGTCAGGAAGAAGAACCTTCCTGACTCACAGCATAGCCTGTTCCACATGCAAAGATAAACGTGGAGTTGAAGAGACCGGATCACAACCCCTCAGAAGGCATCTTCGAGACGTTCGTAATGGCTGAACCAGGGTGAGGCCTCCTCCAGCTGGGCGGCGAGCTGGAACAGCACCCCCTCGCCGCCATGGGACGCGCCGAACTGGACACCGACCGGCAGCCCGGCCAACGTCCAGTGCAGGGGCACCGACATCGCTGGTGTGCCAGTCAGGTTGGCCAATTGGGTGAACGGCGTTCGCGCCAGGCTTTCCATGGCCATCTGGTCCACCTGGCCGGTGCGGTGCACCAGCTTGCCCGCCTTGAGCGCCAACATCAGTTTTGCAGCGAATTTCAGGTGGGACGGCGTATCCAGTTCGCCGATTCGGGCCGGCAACTGACCCGTGGTCGGGCACAGGTACAGATCATAGCTCTCGAAAAACGTGCCCAGGGCACGGGCAAAGTCGTTCCACTGCTGGCGGCGCTGGACATAGTCCGGCACCGGCATGGTGCGACCGAGCATGGCGATCAGCCGGGTATCGAGCTCGAAGTCGTTGTCGGTGGCACCAAACTGCTGCCGCGCCCGCTCCATCAGTACCGAGACTTCCCCGAAGTACAACCCGAGATAACAGCGGGCGAGCGCCATGCCATCAAACTCAGGCTTCGCATATTCAACCAGGTGCCCCATTCTCTCCAGGGTACGGGCAGTCTCTTCCACCGCCGCAATACATTCCGGCGCAACCTCGGTATCGTAGGGAGATTCGGTGAAGACGCCGATGCGCAGACGCCCCGGCGCCCTCTGCATCAGCTCGGAGTAGGGTGCCGGGGGCGGCGCGATGACAAACGGATCGCCCTGGGCAGGACCCGCCAGCACATCCAGCATGGCGGCACTGTCACGGACGGTTCGGGTGACCACGTGGTCAATGGAAGCCCCGGTCCAGGTTTCGCCCATGAACGGCCCGCTGGATACGCGCCCCCGGGATGGCTTCAGGCCGAACAACCCGTTGTAGGCTGCCGGGATCCGAATGGAGCCCCCGCCATCATTGGCACCGGCCATCGGGACAATGCCGGCTGCCGCGGCGGCACCGGAGCCACCACTGGAACCGCCGGGCGTGAGATCAAGGTTCCAGGGATTGCGGCTCGCGCCCCAGAGTTCTGATTCGGTCACCGCCTTCAGGCCAAACTCCGGTGTGGTGGTGCGCCCGAGGAAGACCAGGCCTCCCTGGCCTGCGCGTCGGGTATACTCGGAGTCAACCGGCGCGATATTGTTTTTCAGTCCACGACTGCCATAGCTGCAAGGATGGCCGGCCTGTTCCTGGGCCAGATCCTTGAGCAGAAACGGCACCCCGCTGAAGGGGGCGGATTCGGGAAACGTCTGTTCGAGAGCCTCGGAGAACTGGGGGTGGCAAATGGCATTCAGGGTGCCATTGACCCGGGTCGCCCGCTCAATGGCTGCTTCGCAAACATCCCGCGCACGGATTTCACCTCGCCGGATCAAATCGGCAAGGGCGGTGGCATCAAGTCTCAGGTACTCGGATTGCTTCATGATCACGTCCGTTTGTTATTGTGTTCTCTGAATGGTGACGGGTATTACAGATATGAACCGGAAAATCGGAAGCTTACGCCAGCCTGTTCTGTTTTTCATCCTGGCACTCCAGGCCTTTGCAGCAACCGGAGCTACGTCACAGGAAGAGGCCGGGGACGAGGGCTGGACCCGCGTTATCCGCGACTCCCCCTACTGGGTGAGCCAGGGGGTCTATCAGAATATTCAGACCATTCGCAGCTGGGTGCTTGCCGAGAACGCCTATTGCTCCGAAGCCGAGCGTCACATCCTGTTCGACATGCGTGGCCGTTTCCTGGGCTGGATCGCCAATGACGCCGACAGTGCCAGCACTCAGAGGAAGCTGAACTCGACCCGTCAGTCCCTCCATGAACGGGGCGAGGTGGACCATTGGGTGGCCGGCAGCGAGGGCCAGACCGGGTACCCCTTCGCGCTGGCCTGCGACCAGCCCCACGTCAATCTGCCGGAGGCGCTCGCGCGGTACCTGGGCACCCTGCCTGCTGACCGGCTCTGGGGGCGCTGGGACGACCTCAGCTTTGCCAGCGAGGGCCGGCCCGGAACACTGCATGAGGCTCTGATGTATGTCTACGAGACCCGTCAGCAACAGGGCCGGCTGGACCTGCCTTCGGCCATGCCCCGGTACCTCGCCGGTCAGCTTTTGATCGAAAGTGGCGGCCAGGCCCGGGCACACTCGGCGGCCAATGCTCGTGGCATACTCCAGCTCTCTCCGAGTGCACTGTCCGATTGCGGCCTCAAGCCCGCCAACTACTGGCACCGCCTGGCCCAGATCGACTGCGCCCTGCGACTGTCGAACCAGAATGCCCGGAATCTGCGCCCGGCCTTCGAATCCCGGTTCGGGCATCTGCCTGACGATAAAAAAGACCGGTTGTTCACGCTGCTGCTGATCCAGGCCTACCATGGTGGCGCTGCCCGGGTGCAGTCCTTGCTGGAGGATGAAACGCTGTCCCGTCCCGCGGCCTATTTCGCCGAACACCAGGAGCGCTTTACCGCGGGCGACATCGCCTTTGGCATGGTCTTCCACAACCTGGGCCGGGATCGCCTCGGCCTGGCATCGCTGTATTATGGGGCGGACGTCCAGCTGGCCACTGAGGCCCTGTGCCGCAGCCCACGACTGAAGGACACGGATTTCTGCCAATGGAACTGACCCTGATCCCGGAGGCCCTCTCCCCGGGGGTGGCGATTTTCCTGCTGGCCTGTTCGACACTGACGTCGATGATCACCGCCAGCCTTGGCGCCGGCGGGGGCCTGCTGTTGCTGGTGCTGATGGCGGGCTGGCTGCCACCAACCGCCATCATACCGGTTCACGGCATGATCCAGCTGGGGTCGAACGCCGGGCGTATGGTGCTGACGTGGAAACACATCGACTGGAGCGTCATCGCCGCCTTCGCACCCGGGGTGGTGGTCGGGGCTGCTATCGGAGCCTGGTTGCTGGTGAACCTCCCGGAACACCTGTGGCAGCTGGCCATTGCCCTGTTCGTGCTCTATCTGTGCTGGGGGCCGGCACTGCCCAGGGCGGCCTTCGGTCGCCCTGGCGTTTTCCTGGCCTCCGGGCTGACCAGTTTCATCAGCCTGTTCGTGGGCGCCACCGGCCCCCTGGTGGCCGCGTTCATCAAGCAGATCCACCGGGACCGCTTCGCCACGGTCGCCACCTTCGCCACGGCCATGACCCTGCAGCACTTGCCCAAGGCCCTGGTGTTCGGTTTTGCCGGTTTTGTGTTTGCTGACTGGCTGCTTTTCATCCTGGCCATGGTCGCCTTCGGCTTTGCCGGCACCTGGCTCGGGCTGCATGTGCTCAGGTCCATGGGTAACCGCTGGTTCACCCTGGTGTTCAATGTCATGCTTACCGGCCTGGCCCTGCGCCTGCTCTGGCAGGCCGGCATCACCGCCGGCTGGTGGTCAGTAACGGTCTAGTCTGCCACCTCATCCGGCTCGGGCGGAGCGGGTACCACGACGACGGCATTCCGACCACGGGATTTGGCGATATAACAGCCCTCGTCGGCCCGGGCCACAACCTCCCGGGGACCGGTGTCCCAGTTGGTGAGGTCGGTAAGGCCAATAGACGCGGTGACGCCGAAACTGCGGCCGTCATGTTCTATGCGCAGCGCCTCGACACCGGCCCGGATCTTTTCCGCCAGCACTTCAGCGGGCTGGAGCCCACACGAGGGCAGAATCACGCCAAACTCGTCACCCCCCAGCCGGGCGACCGTATCGGAATGACGAACAGAGTCCCTGAACAGGTCCGCCAGCCGGCGAAGCAGGTCATCACCGAGTAGATGACCACCCTGGTCGTTGACCGGCTTGAAATGATCCAGGTCGATCAGCATCAGCACCGAGGGAACCTCATGCCGGCCCGCCTCTCCCAGCATTTTGACCAGGGTGGCGGTAAACGCACGGCGGTTCAGCACCTGGGTCAGGCTGTCGTGGGTTGCCTCCCAGGACAGCCGCTGTTCTTCCCGACGGCGTTCGGTATCGTCCCTGAGGACAAACACCAGCTGCTCGTTGTGCAGACCCTGACGGATATGAAGCAGAGTCAGGTCGATGTCGAACTCAACGTCATCGCGATTGCGTAGGGTGGCATACAGACTGTCGATATCCTCTCCCTGGAGAAAATCGGCGCGATGCCAGGATTTGCCGTCCGCCTCGATGGTTACCAGCTCAAAAAAGTTCTGGCCCAGACAATCCTCGTCGACCCCGACAAACCGGCAGGCCGCCCCGTTGGCAAAACGGATGTCACCGTCTGCGTCGAGCATCAGGACGCCCTCCTGAAGGACGCCCAGGATGCTTTCTGCCCGCTGCTGCTCCTGGTGCAGCGTTTCTGTCACAGTATTGAAGATCTCGGCGACCTCGCGGATTTCCCGTCCGCCGACCACATCGACCGGCGTAGTGCGGTTGCCCCGGTAGCGCTCCTGAATCTGGATGGCCAGGGTCTGAAGGGGAGCCATCAGGCGACGGAACCGCCACAAAGCCAGAGGCACAACGATCGCAATTACCGCAAACAGAATCCAGACAAAGCTATCGCTCGCCCGCGTAATCGGCGCATAGGCTTCCTGCGTTGGCCAGACAGCAACCACGAACCAGGGCACCTGAGCCATTTGCTGGACCGACATGATACTGTCCTGACCGACACTGTTCCGGGTCTGTGCCGTTCCCTCAAACCCCGCCAGGGCCCGGGTCATCAGCGGATTCTCATTGCCCACCGGCACCATCACTTCGCCGGTCGCCCCGTGGCTGATTATCGTGCCACGACGGCTGACCAGCTTGAGGTAACCGGTTTCTCCAATCTTGAGGTCGGCAAATTCCTCCATGAAGTTATCGCCTTCAAGGAGAATGGCACCACCCAGCGCTCCGATAAACCGGCCTTCGTGATTAAACACGGGAGCCGCAATCATCACCGCGGGGTGGTTCTGGTAATTGGAAACGTAGGGCTCACTGACGACCGGCGTCAGTTGGCTGGCAACCCGCGTGAAATATTCCCTGTGGCTGACGTTCAGCCCGGCCTGCTCATAGGCTTCCGGAGACTCTGCCAGGACCTGACCCTCGGAATCGATCAGGTAAAGACCGTCAAACTCATGATGCAGTGCCACCTGTTGCTGCACGATGACCCGGGCACGCCCAAGCAGCGCCGTTTCACTCATCGTCAGGCTGACGGCCACCTCGCTCAGTATCTCCAGCCGACGCCCGAGCTTATCGTCCAGCTCCAGCGATACCAGTTGGGCGATGGTGGCTACCTGATTGCGGGCCTGCTGCTCCAACTCGGTCCGGCTGAGCCACGAACCTGCGCTGGTCACGATCAGCGCAGTCACCAGGACAACAATCGTCACCAGGGCCACCGCCCGGTTTACGAGGCTTCCGAACCACCGTTGGATCAGCACGTCAGGCCAGCTCCATAGTCAAATATCCAGGGTTCGATAAATCTCTCCCCTTGAACAGAATTCAGTCACCAGCCAGTTTAGCGAGCCCACAATCCACTGCAAAAGACCTATACAGGCCAGTCCACAACATTTAACACATTTGAATTTTTTATGATAATCGTTATCATTTCGATAACACTTAACAATCGAGGCAATACCGATGTCCGATGCGGCTGATTTGGCCAGCTTCCCGTTCATGCAGGGTCCGATAGCCCAACTGGTTGAGATGGGCGGCCCGGTCATGGTGGTGCTGATCGTCCTGGCCATCCTGGGTCTGGTGACATTTTTCTACCTGATGCTCTCAGGCACGCTCTACGCACCCAGACTGAACCGCAACCTGAAGCAAACCCTTCAACGCTGGCGGGACAATCCCGGCTCGGTTGAGCCCGGGCACCTGCGCGGTCAGGCCGGACTTTGGGAGCGAATGAACCCGATGTTCCATCTGGTCACCGATACCATCGAAGCCTGCAAGAAGCGCGTCGACGGCCATCAGGTCCGGGAAACCGCCGCGCGGGATGCCCAGCACGCCCTGGAGCCTTTTGAAGCGCCGCTGAAAATCATTGAAGTGATCGCCGCGCTGGCCCCTTTGCTGGGTCTGCTGGGCACCGTGATGGGGATGATGGAGGCGTTCAACGCCATGGCTGCCACCGAGGGGCGGGCCAACGCCGCGCAACTCAGCGGCGGCATCTACGAGGCGCTCACCACCACCGCCGCAGGCCTGATGGTGGCCATCCCGTTCGCCGCCCTGGCCGCCTGGATCGAGTTCCGTCTGCGCCGGCTTCACAAGACCATCAACAGCACCCTGGTAAGCATCCTCAATGTGACCGACAACAACCGAAGCGTTGAGGAAACACTCCCGCAGGCCGGCGAAGCCGGCACCAACTGGTCGCGGGAACAGGCCGAGGGGCAAGGTTTCACCGGCAAGCAACGGTTTGCCCATGCAGCTGGTTGAACCCCGGCCCAGCCGCCCCATTCCAATCCGGATTACCCCACTGATTGACGTGGTGTTTATTCTGCTGGTGTTCTTCATGCTTACCAGCAGGCTGTTGCCTGTGGGCGCCCTGGAGCTGGCCAACGACACCAGTAAACGCAGCACTGCAACCGGTGATCCCCTGCCGGCACTCACTGTCACCAGCAACGGGAATGTGCGGTGGGAGGATCGAACCTTCAAACCGGATGACCTGGCAGTGGCGCTGGACCGGCGCGGCATCGACGAAGTCAATCTGAGTGCGGAAGGGGAGACCCCCCTCTCCAGCTTCACCCGGACCCTCAGCCTGCTCGACGGGCAGGGCATCACCACCCACTGGCAACGCACAGAACCCAAGCAACCATGACCAACCTGGCTCCACCTCCCGCCACCTCCGGCAAGTCCCTGCTGGAGCGGGTGGAGGACGCACTGTTACCGCTCATCAACCTGGTTTTTCTTCTGCTGATGTTTTTCATCGTGGCAGGCCAGCTTGCCAATGAGCCCCTGCCTGACTTGCCTGCCACTACCGCCAGCGGACAGGAGCAGACACCCGACGCAGACCTGAAAGTCACCGGTGACGGCCGCTGGCTGATCGGTTCCTCAACGGTGGACGCAGAGACACTGCTGGCTCGGCTGCCGGAACACAGTGCCGGTCAGTCCCTGCGGGTGGCGGCGGATGAGTCCGTCAGCATGGCGGAACTGGAACGCCTGTTCCGGATCCTCGAGAGTGGTGGCTACTCCGAGGTCCTGCTGCTCACGGAGCCCGGCGCATGAGTGCACCCCGCTCCCTGCAGCAAGTCGGCCTGCTGATCATCGCCATCCTGCTGACGGCGGTCATCCTGGTGTGGGCCGCGCCGCGGCAGCCTCTCACACTCACCCCCCTGGGCGAGGAGGCCATCAATCCGGCACCCGCCATCCGCATCAGCCTGGCCGGCCAGCCGCCGGAACCGGCGGCATCCGACACCACGCAGGAACCGGCACCGGAACCCGAGGTCCAGCCCGAACCCGAGCCCGAACCTGAGCCCGAACCTGAGCCTGAGCCTGAGCCTGAGCCTGAAACCGAGTCTCGCCCGGCGGCTCCGGATCCGGAACCCCAATCGGCCCCGGAACCTGCGGTGAGCCAGGAGCAGACGGACGACGTTCAGGAAGCGACCACCACTGGTGAACAACAACCGGTAGCACTACAGAACGCAGGGTCGTCATCGGATGTGGACAGCTACCTGTCACGGCTGAGCCGTCATCTGGCACGCTTCTACGAGTATCCGAGGCGGGCCCGCCGGCTTGGCCAGGAGGGAACGCCAGTGATCGTATTCGAGTTCCGGCGTGACGGCACCCTGATCGGCCATAGCCTGAGGGATTCTTCGGGCCATGGCCTGCTTGATGACGCCGCCCTGGAGATGCTCGCTCAGGCCGCGCCCTTACCTGAAGTTCCGGACACCATGAATGGTCAGAGCTTCACGTACGCCCTGCCAGTGCGTTTCCGCCTGCGCTGACACGGCCCCGGGGAAGAACTGCCACAGGCCAGAATTTGCCCTAGTGGCAAATTCTGGCCTTTGATGCAGGCAGGATATTGCCTCCCGCTCATGCAAAACTCCCAAAGAAAATTCACCATATTGTTTTTAAAAGAGTTTTAGAAACTGGCACAAGATTTGTTGCTGACAGGACGTCCAGGGAAGCACCCCGGCACAATCATTCATCAAGTCAAGGAGCAGACTCATGCCAACACCCTGCTACATCAGCATCGAAGGCCAGACACAGGGCAACATCACCGCTGGCGCCTTCACCTCCGATTCAGTCGGAAACATCTACGTGGAGGGCCACGAAGACGAAGTCCTGGTCCAGGAATTCAGTCACGTAGTGACCGTGCCGACCGACCCCCAGTCCGGTCAGCCATCCGGTCAGCGGGTACATAAACCGTTTCGGTTCACGGCGGCCCTGAACAAGGCCACACCGCTGATGTACAACGCCCTGGCTTCCGGCGAGATGTTGCCGAAGGTGGAGCTAAAGTGGTACCGCACCTCGGTTGAAGGCAAGCAGGAGCACTTTTTCTCCACCATCCTCGAGGATGCCACGGTCATCAACATCGACTGCAACATGCCCCACTGCCAGGACCCGGCCAAGGCCGAGTTCACCCAGCTGGTGGAGGTCTCGCTGGCGTACCGCAAGGTGACCTGGGAACACGCTGTCGCCGGCACTTCCGGCGCGGATGACTGGCGCTCACCAATCGAAGCCTGATCGCCATTGGATTGGGACGGCTGGCGGGACACGTCAGCCGTTTCCGTTTGTGCTGATTTCCAGCCACCGTTAAGATGATGGCCTGCCCGACAGGTACATCATGCACGCATCTCAGTCTCTTTATCAGATCGGCCAACTCATGTGCGAGGCCACGCGGGAAATTCTCTGGCACTCTGCCGGGGACCAGCTGCGCTCCCGGGCCTCCGGCGCTGCCTTGCGGTGCCGCGTGGGATCCGGCCAGGCAACTTACCATCGGTACGATTCCCGGCGAAAACTGCACCTGATCAACTACGGCCTGCGGATGATCGCAGCCAAACAGCAAGCAACCAGTGCTGAAGGCTGGTTGTCCACCCGGGAAATCCAGGGCCGCGGCTATTTCGGGGGTGAGCTGAGTACCCTGAACCTGCTTGCTCACACCTGCTGCCACGAGTTTGCCCACCTGGTTCAGTACAGTGCCGGCCACCGCACCTATGGCTCGGTTCATAACCGGCATTTCTACGACATCCTCGACCGATTGCATGGCAGCGGTACTGCCGAGGAAACCCGTCAGTTCCTGTTGCGGGAGAGCAAACGAGGCGGGATCCAGATCCCGGATACGGCTTTCGAGCTGCCTGACCGGACCAAACCCAGCCGTCAGTGGCACGTGGGCGAGCCGGTCAGCTTCGGCGAGGGTGCGCGTCGGCGCGAGGGCGAGATAATCCGGGTCAACCGCAAGACCTGCACCGTCCAGGGCACCGGAATGGCCCGGGGCAGTCGTTACCGGGTTCCGTTATCCATGTTGCGAAAAATCGGCTAGCACCAGAGCCCTGGCGACCTCCGACAGTTTCATGCCCCGGTCCATGGCCAGCTTTCGCAATTCCCGGTGTGCCTCGTCATTGCTGACCTTCCGGCGCTCCATCAGCAACAGCACGGCTTTCTCCTGGGCCCGCCGGTCTTCCAGCGCCTCCTTCGCTCCCTGCAGCTCATCCGTCATCAGCTCAAGGCGACGGGTCTGTTCCTGGACCAGCTCGAAGATCGAGCGCCTTGAAGGGACCCACGGAACATCCGCAATGACGCAGCCGGTCCAGCTCGGCCTCCCGCGGATGTGCACAGAGCTCATGCCAAAGTGCCAGTGAGTCTGCGTCGGCAAAACTGACAAAGACCTCGAAACATCGGTCCTGCGCCTCAACAAGGTGCATCATGCGCTGTGACAGAGCGGTATCAACCCCCCGCCGGAACCGAGGAAGACATTGGAAGCCCCTCGCTCCTGCTGTAACCCGTGCACCAGGTTGCTGATGCTCTGGATCAGTTTGCCCATTTGCAGGAAATGTTGCAGGTGCATCAACTCACACTGTTTGGAGGCAATCAGGTAATCCGCGGCGGACGGATTCGAGGGACCAAGTGTCTTACGTGTCGCGTTCATGCTGTCACTCCGGAAAGCCCCATACCGGGGCCTGTTTCTTGGCGGCTTACCCGGAAGCAGCAATTACCAGGCCACTGTCGTCCGGCCGGTCTCAATTTCGGGCAACACGCCCCACGGGAGGGCAGGAATGGGCGACGGATGAACAAGCCAGCACCTGGAACTTACCTAAGCCACTGTTTTAATTGAAAGCCTGAAGTTGGCACGAAGATCGCTTTGGTACGGACAGGGATGAACGTCCCGGCCAAGGATTCGGCCGGACCATCAGATCATTGTTGTTGGCATTGGCGCCGGACCCTCAAGTCCCGATCGGGAGGAGAGGCTCCGGCTTTTTTTGTTTTGTTTGGGCAAAGGCAGCAGGAACGACCGTGAGCAAGAAAACCATGATCGTAATCGGCAACGGAATGGTGGGACATCACTTCCTGGAACAGTTCGCGGCCAGCCCAGCTGCACACGACCATGAGATCATCGCCTTCGGCGAGGAGAATCAACTGGCCTATGACCGGGTGCAGATGTTCTACGTGCGCACCGCCGACCGGTTGCAGCGCACGAGTGTCTGGATGGAGAACCTGGAGGGTAGCCTGGACTACCTCAAGGAAGTGGTGCTGGAGGACAGTCTCGGAATTGGCGCCGAACTCGAGGAGCACATGGAAGGCATCGTCGGCACTTACCAGTGCGAGTGGAAGACGGCAGTGGAGGATCCGGAGAAGCGTAAGCGGTTCCGGGAGTTCGTGAATGCGCCTGAGAAGACGGATCCTGCTCAGCAGTGGACTACTGAGCGGGATCAGCGGCGGCCTGTATTGGAGTCTGCCTGACGCTTGTGGGGGTGGAGCACGGCGGCGCGGGGGAGGCCTTTCTGCCGGGAACAATTGTCTGAGCGAAGCGAGTTCTTTGTTCCCAGAAGAAAAGCACCCCCGGCCCCGCGCCATACACCATCACTGCATGGCCACCAAAACCCCGATTGCCAACTTTCAGACCCACCGATTACTCAAGGTCAATTCCATCACAGTGCAAGTGGGGTAACATCACGGAAGACAATGTGACAAGGATGCTCCCGTGAAGCCCCTGAGCCCTACTGACCAACTGTTCCTCTGGCTCGAAAAACGCCAGCAACCCATGCACGTGGGCGGGCTGCAGCTGTTTTCCTTCCCGGAGGATGCACCGGACGACTACGTTGCTCGACTCGCTGACCAGCTGAGGGAACACACGCTGGTCACCCCACCTTTCAACCAGCGTCTGAGCTACCGCCTCGGTCAACCCGGGTGGGTCGAGGACGAACACCTGGATCTGGAGCACCATTTCCGTTTCGAGGCCCTGCCCACACCGGGCCGCATCCGTGAACTTCTGACCTTCATCTCGGCGGAGCACTCCCACCTGATGGACCGGGAACGCCCCATGTGGGAGGTCCACCTGATCGAAGGCCTGGGAGAGCGTCAATTTGCCCTCTACACCAAGGTGCACCACTCCCTGGTGGACGGTGTCTCGGCCATGCGCATGGTGACCCGCACCCTGTCCGAGGACCCGGAACAGCGGGGCCTGCCGCCAATCTGGGCGTTGCCACCCCGGGTCCGGGAAGAGTCGGGTGACGGTCCATCGCTGTGGCGCAGTATCGGGCACCTGCTGGGGGAGTCCGGCAGACAGCTTGGCACGATACCCACGGTAGCCCGGGAGCTGCTACGGACCGTCAACGAGGCCCGTAAGGATCCGGCCTATCATTCCATCTTCCACGCGCCCCGCAGTGTGCTGAACCAGAAAATCACGGGTTCCCGCCGGTTCGCTGCCCAGTCGTTCTGTCTGACGCGGATCAAGGCGGTGTGCCAGGCCTATGGCACGACGGTGAATGACGTGGTCACGGCCATGTGCGCCACGGCGTTGCGGGGCTACCTGATGAACCAGGAGGCACTGCCGGCCAAGCCGCTGATTGCCATGGTGCCGGTGTCCCTGCGCCGGGATGACAGCTCCGGCGGCAACCAGGTGGGGGTGATTCTGGCCAACCTGCATACCGACGAGCCGGACCCGGCAGAGCGGCTGGTGAAGATCCATCAAGGCATGCAGGAAGCCAAGGAGCGCTATGCCCATATGTCACCGGAGGAGATCATCAATTACACGGCGCTGACCCTGGCGCCAGCCGCGTTCCACCTGCTCACCGGGATGGCCCCCAATTGGCAGACGTTCAACGTGGTGATTTCAAACGTGCCAGGTCCCCGCGATACCCGTTACTGGAACGGCGCAAAAATGGAAGGCATGTATCCGGTGTCAATCGCCATGGACCGGCTCGCCCTGAACATGACGCTGACCAGTTACAACGACCAGGTGGAGTTCGGTCTGATCGGTTGCCGGCGTACCCTGCCCAGCCTCCAGCGGATGCTGGATTACCTGGACAAGGGTCTGGCCGAGTTGGAGGCCGCCGCCGGTCTGTGATCAGTCGAAGCGGCGTTCTTCGTTACGGACGGAAATCTGGTCGTTGAGGGTCCAGAAGTCGTAGAGAATACCGATCAGGAACAGGCCCCCGGTGAGCAGGTAGATGATGCCGGTAATCCACTTGCCCATGTACATCCGGTGCACGCCGAAGACACCAAGGAAAGTGAGCAGGATCCAGGCGATGTTGTAGTTGATTTCGCCCTGGCGGAAGCGCAGATCCGCCTCACGGTCCATGGACGGGATCAGGAACAGGTCGATGATCCAGCCGATGAAGAACAGGCCTAGGGTGAAGAACCAGATGGTGCCGGTCACCGGCTTGCCGTAGTAGAAGCGGTGTGAGCCCAGGAATCCGAAGATCCAGAGGAGGTAGCCAAAGATTTTGCTGTGGGTGTTGGGTCTGTCGGTCATTTACACGTCCTGGTGGTTTTTTGGATTCAGGGGGTTATATGGGAGCCTGGTTTCAATTTAGCAAGGTCTGATGATTTGTGCTTTGGTGCCTGGCCGGAGGGCGGGGAGTTTTCCCAGCCGGTAAAAACAACTCGCTGCGCTCAGACAATTTTCCCGGCTGGGAAAACTCCTCACCCTCCGTCCTGCAGAACTCTGTGATAATTCCGATTTAAGCTCTCGTATCACGGACCGACCTCTGGCGCCGGGTCGGGGCCGCCCTCCCTGAATTCGCTGGCTGACTTTCCTGTCCACTTTCGAAACGCCCGGCTGAAGTTGGACAGGTCGGCGTAGCCGAGTTCGTAGGCGATCTCGCTGACGGACTGGTTGGTGTAACGCAGCAGCTGGATCGCCCGGTCCTTGAGCACGGCTTCGAGGATTTCCCGGTAGCTGGTGTCTTTGTCCGCCAGCCGCCGTTTCAGGGTTCGGGAGGAAACACAGAAACGCTCGGCCATGGCCTCCAGCGACGGGAGCGGGCCCGGGGTCATTCTAAGCATGTTGCGGACCGCAAGCGCGATGTCGCCCTGTTCTTTCAGGGCTTTCTGCAGTTCGAACTCGCATTGCTCCCGGGCCATGGCGGAGGCGTCGGCGTCGGCCAGGCGCATGCGGACGTCGAGCATGGTTTTCGGGAAGATCATCATTTCTTCCGGTTGACCGTACTCGAAGCGTACCGGCAGTTGATCCGCGAACTTTCGGTAATAGGGCGGTTCCGGTGCCCTCAGGTGGACGGATACGCCGGGTAACTTCCCGTCCTCCAGTGCGAACCCTCTGGCTTCGGCGTCTTCCCGGTCGAGCAGCTGTTCGGTCAACAGGATGAGCGTGGCGCTGACGGTTTCGGCGAGGAAGCCATAGAGTTCCGGCACGTCGAATTCGGTGCACAGTTGCACCAGCACCTGATCACCGGCCAGGGACTGGTTCATGGTCAGGAACGGGGCGCGCAGTTGCAGGTAGCGGCGCACAGAGTCCAGAGCCCCTTCAAAGGTGGGGCTGGTGAGTGCGGCAAAGCCAAGGGTTCCGTGGATGGTCAGCCGCAGTTCCCGGGCGAGGGCAAAGCTCAGTCCCTCGTGACCGGCCAGCTCTCGGGCCCGCTGGGCCATTATGGTGGCGTCGGTGACAAAGACCCGGCTGTCGTTGGCTTTCAGGTCACTGGCGGTGAATGACAGTCCTTCGTACAACTGGCGGTCATTGTGGCCCAGTTTCCGGACGGTCTCGGCCAGTACCCGGAGGTACACGCCGGGAACCAGGAAAAATCCGAGCATCTGCCGCTCTTTGTCCGGGGTCTCTGTTGCCATACGCGATGCCTGATTCCTGTGTTTATTGTTTTCCGACTCTATCAGAAGCGACAGGCCCGGACAGTGGGGCCACGCACACCCTCTGCAGCGTCAACGGAGTCAATAAATGCCGCGTACCTGTCCCATCATGAATGGTGGCAGTCCCGTTCGAGCATTCAGCCTTTCCGTTGACCGGCGCACACTGGATCCATGACATCGGCCAAAGTGCGTCAGCGCAGAGGAGTAGCACCATGCTGAATACGAAGAGTGCCGGAGCCACCCCTCCGGTTTCCCAGACCCCGAACCACGTTGCCATCAAACCACAACGGATGGGATTCGAGTTCGGTGAGCAAGTGCCCCGTTACTGGCTCAATGACAACTACCTGCTCAGCCACATGATGAACGCACTGTCGGTGTTGTTTCCCCAGGGCGAGCAGTTTTTTGTGGATTCGGTCCGTCAGTTCCGCGACCAGATCACCGATCCGAAACTCAAGGAGGAGGTTCGTGGCTTCATCGGACAGGAGGCGATGCATTCCCTGGAACACGATGCCATGAACCAGCACGTGCGCGATCAGGGCATGCCGGTGGAGGAATTGGAGAAACACCTGGAGGTTGTCCTGGGTATCGCCAGTAAACTGCCTAAACGCCACCAGCTGGCCATCACCTGTGCCCTTGAGCACATGACGGCAATGATGGCGGACATGCTGCTGGCACGGGACGACGTCCGTGAGGACATGCATGAGTCCATGCGTCCGCTGTGGGTATGGCACGCGATCGAGGAGACCGAGCACAAGGCGGTCACCTACGATGTGTTCCAGCAGGTTGGCGGCACCTACGCCGAACGTTCGTTCTACCTGGCGTTCAGCACCGCCGCCCTGGGCGTGATGGCCACCTACTTCACCACGCGAATGATGCTGAACGATCGCAAGGGCTTTTCACTGAAGGACACCGGCAAAGGCCTGTGGCGCATGTGGGGCAAGAACGGCACTTTCTCGAGCCTGATTCCTGCCTGGCTGGAGTACTTCAAGCCCGGCTTCCATCCCTGGGATCACGACAACAGCGAGCTGATAGCGCAGTTCAAGGAACAGATCCGGGATCACATCGCTCCCCAGTACCGCAACGGTAACCGTCGCACACTGCAGTAACACGGGGGGTCAGTCGGGCCGGGCAGGTGCCAGGCCCGACTGTACCACCTCGCCCTTCCGCCAGAGCCGCCACTCACCGGGCTGGTAAATATCCCAGGTTTCATCGGTGGTCAGCGGCTCGGTCACGATCACGCTGACAATGTCGTTGGGGGTGGTTTCCGCCTCGAAATCCACCGTCACATCGGCGTCCTTCAATCGTGCGGGGCCAAACGGCGCCCGCCGGGTAATGCTGGCCATTTTCGTGGTGCAGTAGGTGAACAGCCAGTCGCCGTTGCTCAACAGCAGGTTGAACACGCCCTGGCTGGCGTAATGGCTCGATAACCGGACAAGGCGCTCGACAATGTCTTCGGTCGGGCAATCCCGGTCACAGTGGACGCGCAGGTGGTTGAGGATATCGCAGAACAGCGACTCGCTGTCGGTGGTACCTACCGGTTCGTAAAACCCACCGTTAGCACGGAAGTTACTCAACTGACCGTTATGGGCAAAGACCCAGTATCGGCCCCACAGCTCCCGCATGAACGGATGGGTATTGGCCAGGCAAATGGAACCGACGTTGGCTTGCCGGATGTGGCAGATCGCCACTTCACTTTTGATGGGATGGGTCTGCACCACCTCGGCAATGCGGGAATTGGCGCTGGCGTCAGAGTCGTGGAAAGCACGAACACCCTTACCTTCGTAGAACGCCACGCCCCAGCCGTCCTTGTGCGGGCCGGTATCACCGCCACGCCGGGTCAGGCCGGTAAAGCTGAAGCACAGATCGGTGGGGGTGTTGGCGCTCATGGCCAGCAATTCGCACATGGACCCGAAGGATTCCTGCTGGTTCGGAATTTCTTCAAAGAATACCGGCGTCAGGTCTCAGACGTAAAGATTCTTGCGGGAGAAACGCTCCACCAGCGGCTGATAGGCCGAGCCCAACAGGCGGTTGATGGCGTCGATGCCCCAGGCGTCCGGGCCGACCAGGATCCGGGATTCGTCCCGCAGGATGCCCTTCACGATGATCTCCGCCGCCTTGTCGGGGGTGGTCATGGCCAGCTTGTCAAAACCCTTGCGCTGAGCCTCGCCGTTCTCGGATTTGCCCATGCGGGCGGCGTTGGCGATGTTGGTCCGGATTCCGCCGGGGTGCACGCAGCTGACGGACACTGGCTGGCCCTCAAGTTTCATTTCCTGGCGCAGTGACTCGGTGAAGCCCCGCACGGCGAACTTCGCGGCGTTGTAGGCACTCTGCTTGGGCACACCGATCAGGCCAAACACGCTGGAAATATTGACCACGTGGCCATCACCGGAGGCAATCAGATGGGGCAGGAAGGCCCGGGTGCCGTGAGCCACGCCCCAGAAATCAATGTCCATGACCCATTTGAAGTCCTCGTCGGTCATTTCCCGGACCGAGGCCGACAGCGCCACACCGGCGTTATTGATCACCAGATTGACCTGCCCGAAGTCCCGGGCCACCTCATCCGCATGGGCATAGATGGCATCACGGTCGGACACATCGAGCAGGTAGCTGCGAACGTCCTTGTCCTTGAGCTCGACGACGGTTTCCGCCAGGCCGGCTTCATTTACGTCGGAAATGGCCAGTCGGCAGCCACGGGCCGCCAGGGCCTTGGCAAGGGACCGGCCGATACCGGAGCCTGCCCCGGTGACAACGGCGACTTTGTTGTTCAGATCCTTCATGACGGGAACCTCTTGTAGTGGTTTTCCTTGTATAGCAGAACTGCTGTGGAAAACCACTCTAAGCCGCGGGCCCGGTCGAGCCTATGGCAGCACGTGCACCCCGCGAAAGGCAGTGTGGTCAGTCGCCCAGCAGGTTATCCAGCGGCTGGTCATAGCTGGGGGCGAAAACCTCCAGGAAATACTGAACTTCCGGCAGCCCGTCCTGCTCCAGCCGTTGCCGGATCTGGTTCGCCGCCGGCCCGAACTCCTGATTGCCCGCGCGGATCTCCGCCTGGCACTTGAGCCACGCCGAGAGCCGATCGGCGGCCTTGATCAGCTCCTTTTCCTCCTTTGCCAGTTGCGACTCCCGCAGATACGACGCAAACGGTCCCTGCAGGTCGTCCGGCAACAAGGCCAACAACTCCGCCTCTGCCTTGTGCTCGATGTCGCCAAAGGCCTCACGTATGACCCGTGAGTGATACTTGACCGGTGTCGGCATGTCCCCGGTAATCACCTCCGTGGCATCGTGGTACAAGGCCGCGGCGGCAACGCGATCCGCATTGACGTCACCGTTGAACCGGTGGTTGCGAATGATCGCCAGGGCATGGGCAAGGGTGGCCACTTCCCAGGAGTGGGTGGCCACGTTTTCCTCGATGGCATTGCGCATCAGGCCCCAACGCTTGATCCAGCGCAGGCGTGACACATAGGCAAAGAAGTGACTCACGATCGCCGCCATAGCCGATTCCTTTTTACATTAAATTTAAAAGCGTGAAACCAATTTCAGGTATTTGCGTGTTAGCTTTATACCAGATGACTTTTTTGCACCATCAGCAGGTGGATTATACGTGCGCCGAATCCGATGTCTTTGCAAGTTGCTCGTTCTTGCGCTGGTCTCACTGGTATCCACGCCAAGCGCCCATGCAGACAAGGAAATTGTGGTCGGTGTCTACGATTTTCCGCCGGTCGCCCAGATCGCTGAAAACAGAAAGGTTGAGGGACTTGTAGGAGACCTGCTCGAGGAGCTGGAAAGCGTCCACCCGGGTATAGACTTCCGGATCTTCCACACCTCGCCCAAACGCCGCTATCTGGATTTCGACGCACACCTGTACGACATCATTTTCTTTGAAAGTCCGAGCTGGGAATGGCAAGACAAGCAGGCGCTGATCAGCCCCCCATTACTCATGGACGAAGATCTCTACATTGCCCTGAACAAGCCGGGCCGCGATGCGAGTTTCTTCGACGACCTCGAGCACCGCAATATTGTCGCACTATCCGGCTATCACTACGGTTTTGCGGGGCTGGAAACCGATCCCCAGGAACTGGAACGGCGTTTCAGCATCGAGTTTTCAGACAGTCATCGCCGTAACCTGAACCTGATCAAGGCGGACCGGCCATCTGTCGCACAGGTTGCCATCATCAACGAGTCCTACCTGCAGATGCATCTGGACCAGCACCCCGAGGACCGGGCCCTATTCCTGATTTCGGAACAGCCGGACCAGACCTATCAGCTGAGCATCATTACCCACCCCGAAGGGCCCGTCACCGCGCGGGACATGATGAATCTCCTGACGCCACTGATCGAGACGGGACGTTACCAGAGCCTGGTGCGAAAGTGGGGGCTGGACCTGCCGCCTTCCCTTCTACCGGGCTCACCGGACAACTGATTGCATCCTCAGCGGACATCCAGGGTAAAGGGAACCACCACGTTCCCTTTGGCACCCACCTGCGCATTCCGCGCCGGGTCGAGCAGGAACAGCTGATCACCCGGAACCTCCTGGGTATCGGTCAGCAATCGGCGAACCGCCAGACCGCGATCCCGGGCCAGGTTGTTGAGTGCTTCCGGCGACAGGGTCCGCTCACCCGCCAGATACGCCTCGCGGGCCTGTGCCCAGGCCTCGTCGGACAGTTCCTTCTGGCCGCCATCGGTCAGTTCATCCCGCAAGAGCGCCAGTCCGTCAGTCTCCGGTGACACCGCACCACGCACGTTCAGCAGCAGATCGGGGCGTTCCCGCAGGGCATCGGCCAGCGCCGACAGCTTGGCCGCCTCACCCTCCGCCAGCTCAACACTGCCAGGCACAAAACTGACCTGACCGAGATCCTCACCGGTCAGGCCCGCCATCTCGGCAATAGAGCCGAGCATGCTGAACGGCGAGGCGGCGGCTTTCACCAGCAGGTTCACGAACGCACGCATGACCACCTGGCCGACACTGAACTCCGGATCCGACAGATCTCCGCTGATCGGAAGGTCAACCTCGATGACACCGTCCCGGTCCCGGAGCAGTGCCAGCCCCAGCTTTACCGGCGCATTGACGGCCTCATCACTGGCCACCGCCTGTCCCAGCTGCAACCGGTCCATCAGGACGACGTTGGACGCATCAATCCGACTGCCGGCTATTTCGTAGTCCAGGTCCAGATTGAGCTTGCCACTGTCGACACCATAACCCAGGTAACGTCCAAAATAGGGCGACAGTTCGGGCAGGGACAGGTTGGCCATGGTCAGGGTGAGATCACTGACGTCGTCGGTGCCCAGGGTGCCGAGGGTTCCCTGGAAATCCAGGTTACCCACCTGGCCGACCCGGCCCTTGAGGGATACCTTGCCCTGCTGGGGAGGGATATTGCTGATCCCGATGACCGAGCCGGAAAGCTCATCGAAGGACGTGGTAAAAGCCGGGCTCAGGGTCCGGTCCGTATAGGCCACGGAACCGTTCTCGATGGCCAGCTCCCCGATCCGGAAAATAAACGAAGGTTGTTCGTTTGTGGAATCTTCGGCTTCGTTGGCTCCGGTATCTGCGGGTGCACCACCGCCAGACACCGGAATCCTCTCGACGTTATGCACCGCATCGGTCCCGCGCACGATGTTGGCCACCGGCTGCACCACACTGATGGTGCCGATTTCCAGGCGCGCGGGGCTGACGTTGTATTCAATGGGAGCAAGGCGCAATGTCTGCCAGGACAACAACCGGTCTTGCTGGCCTGCCAGGCGGAGATTCAGGTTGCTGATCTCTGCGGTACCACTGAAGGTTCCGGTCATTGGTTCCTGCTGGCTGTCCAGGTCGAGGTTGCCGTCAATTCCCAGTTGACCGTTGGCCACACTCAGGTTGGCGCCCTGCTGCAGGTAGGGCTCGAAGGCGGACAGGGTAACCTCTGATCCGGACACCGCCGCCTCGAAGGTGAAGGGTGCCGGCGTTACCTGGCCCTTCAGTGCCAGCCGGCCACCACTGGCCAGGGTGGCACTGAAATCATAACTGATCGGTTCCTCCAGCTGATGGCTCACCCTTCCTGTGGAGAGGGAGATTTCCTGTAGCTGGAGATCTGCCTCGCTGGCCGGTACACGATCCTGCCAGCGAACCGCCGAGCGAGCGACCCGGATACCGTCCACCGACCAGCGGAACGGTCGGGTATCGGCAGCTGATTCGGGCAGGGGTTCCTCAGTCTCTGCGCCGGTGTTGTTACCCGCCAGCGGCGCCAGCCAGTCAATCGATCCGTCACCATCCCGGGCCACGGCAAGGTCCAGGTTATCGACCGTGACCTGGCCGACCCGAGCCTCCCGGGCCGTCAGGTCAAAACCGATCTGGTCAACACCGATACGACCGGTGGTGAGCCTGGACACCTCCGACTCCGCATCAAGGGCAACCGCCAGATCTGCCAGCGACAGCTCGCCATTCTCCGTGGCCAGGTAAAACACCTCGCCGGCCTGTAGCTCATAATCAGACCGGAC
>JAAZVL010000299.1 GCA_018623515.1 Marinobacter sp. | reverse complement strand
GGGCATAGCCGTAACGGGTGCTGGGGTAATAGCGCTTGTCGGCTTTCAGGGGTAAGACCTGCACCATGTCCTCCCAGGAATCCGGATTCTTGCCCAGCTCCCGGGCCAGCTGGCGGGCGTCCAGCAGGTGGCCGCGGCCGATGTTGTAGCTGGCCAGCGCCAGGAAAGTGCGGTCCGGCTCGGGGATGGTTTCCGGCAGTCGGCGGTGCCGGGCGGCCAGCAGGTCCGCGGGCATACCGGTTTTGGCTTCCGCTTCCTGGAACTTGCCGATAAATTTCGGTAACCGTTCATCAATGCGGCGGTTCAGGGCCCGCAAGTCGACAAAGTCGAATTCGCCGATGTAGGCGTAGTAACGGTTCTCCATCTCGCCGATGGCCTCATCACCCTCCTTGCTGTTCATCCATTCCCGGGCATCCGAGGCGAGCTCTTCGCCTCCGGCCGGCAAATACCAGCCCAGATTGCGGCCTTCGGTGAGGGGCATGGCCATTTCCAGATGCGGGAAGTGGCGACGCATGACCTGCACGATGTTGGAATCGGCGACAGTGCGCTCGATGTCCCGCTCCGCCACCTCGGACAGCAGAATTTCGGTGGTGCGGTCAGCATCTTCGGTGAATTCGATGCCCGGGTACTGTTCATTCAGCCGGCGCAGGGTCTCGGCATAGCTGGAACCGGCGGTGATCACGATCCCGGTACCCGGAATGGCATCCGGTTTCCGGGGCAGGGGGCGTGCATCCCTGTGGCACACCAGCTGCTCGGTGATTTCGGTATGTGCCGGTCCGCGGGTGAACTGTTCATCCCGTGACGGCAGGTGCAACCTTGAGGATTCCGCTTTCAGAGGGGGGCGCGAGTTCCTCGCTGATGACCTGCTGGTTTTCAGTTTCGCCTTCGAGTCCGAGTGCACTCTCGAGTTCGGATTCGCTGCAGCCTGCCAGCAGGATAGGTACGATCAGAAGAGTGCTTCTGAACATCCGTCCTGACATCATCACAACTCCGTGGCCTGGTGTCTGTGTAAGCATTATTACGTACTTATCAGAGACATACTCCCAGACTTCCCGAATGGATGCATCAGGATTTGCAGGACAGGCAAATGTGGCAGGCGGCAATGGAGTGATGGGCCGTATCCCCACAAATGCTGATGGCAGTACCTGAGTAGCTTCCTTAATATCAGGGCTTCGCCTAATGAGGAAGCATGCCCTTGCAGTCGATCCGTTCCCTTCTCGCCTACCTTGCCCTGATTGCCGCGGTGCTCTCGTTGTTGCCGGGGATGGCGCTTGTGGGTGCGGTCGCGGTTGGCCTCGCGGTGCTGCTGGGCTGGCAGGACATGCGCCGGGTGCCGAGGGTGGTTTTTTCCGTTGCCGTGCTGGCCCTGGTGTTCGCGCTGGGCCGCGACCCGGGCCTGATTGTGGATGCCGCCAACAATATGACCCGGCTGGCCGGCCTGGTGCTGGCAGTGATGTTGCTGTCCAACGTGCTGGGTCGTTCCGGCGACCTGCAGCGGATTTCCGCCAGTCTCTTCGGTGGCAAGCCGCTGACCCGATACCTCAGCCTGGCCTTCGGCACCTCCCTGGTGTCCATTCCGCTGAACTTCGGCTCGGTGGCCGTCGTCGGCAGCCTGGTGGGCGAACGTATCCGCCGCGGGGGTGACTCGGCAGCGACCCGTAACGCCACCCGGGCGGTTCTCCGTGGGTTCGGAGTATCGCCCACCTTTTCACCGCTGTCGATTTCGGTGGTGCTCACGCTCACCCTGTTGCCGGGCCTTGGTAGTATCGAGCTGCTGTCGCTCGCCATTCCTTTTTCGGTTGTGCTGATCCTGATGGGGCTGCTCTGGCGTGACCCGGAAACCGGTCAGGAAGAGGTCGCACCGGAAGACAAGGCCGGGGTAGCCAGCTGGCTCCGGTTTGGTGGCCTGGTTCTGGCGATCTGCGTGGGTGTCTTCGTGCTCAGCCATCAGTTCGAGCTCAGCTACGCCTACGCGGTAACGCTTTCCTGCCTGGGTGCTGTGGTGGGTGGGCGTCTGCTGGCCTGGAGCCGCCGGCAGAATCCGCCAATGGCTAACATGGCGAACGTCAGTAACGAGTTGGCCATTGTCGGCGGTTCGGCATTTATCGGTTCGGTCATCAGTGGCGTGGTCCTGGGCCAGATCAGCGGAAGTGCCGATCTGCCGGCCTGGAGCTGGCCCATTCTGGCCGCCTGCGTGCCGTGGGTCTATTTCCTGGCGGGCCTGGGTGGCGTCAATCCCATTGTGGTGGGCACACTGGTGGGCGGTGTTCTGGGCACCCTCTGGCCGGCAGAGGCCCTGATCGGCCTGGGTATCGGCATGGTGACCGGCTGGGGCATTACCGCGTTCGGCACTCCCTTTGCAGCCAACGCCCTGATCATGGAGCGGCTGACCGGGTATCGGGCAGTGGATGCCTCGTTCCGCTGGAGTCTTTCCCTGTCCCTGTCAGGGCTGACCCTTGCCAGCCTGACGGCCGCTATTCTGACCGCCTGGCTGGCCTGACCTGGACAGCACTCAGGGTTTAGGTCCCATCATGCGCTTCAGTGCCTGGGGATTCGGCAGGCCCTGCACCATCGCCACCTTGCCGTCGTCGTCCTTGTAAAGGGTGCTGGGCGTGGCGCGGAGACCCAGC
>JAAZVL010000298.1 GCA_018623515.1 Marinobacter sp. | reverse complement strand
TGTTCTGGCCTTGTCTGCCACCACCACTCTGGCGATGGACGGACAAGCGGATGACATCAACGAAGCCCGTAGCTATCCGAACAAAACCGCTGACACAGTGGCGGATGTGCGGGTATCCGCGAAATAACCACCATCATCTTGGCACGGCGAGGCATCACTGCCTCGCCGTGCATTGCCATTCCAGCCGATCCGATTTATTCCTGGCCAAAATTACCGGTAGAGAAATTGGACGGACGGTTCAGCGACCAGTCGTAATCGATGTACTCCAGGGTGGAAGTGCGGCTTACCTCCACGGCGACTTCGTCATTCGCCCACTGGTCAATGAAGTCCCGGACAGAACCCGCCGCCTCAACGAAGTCCTGTTCGTACCACTTGAACAGTTCCGTGCCATACAGGGTGTCGCCGCTTATCCTCAGATGATATGGAGTGTTGAAGGCGCGCCGGGTGTTCTCTTCGAGCATGGCCTCAAGATTGTCGG
The DNA here is from genome assembly GCA_018623515.1 of Marinobacter sp. Lineage (GTDB taxonomy): Bacteria > Pseudomonadota > Gammaproteobacteria > Pseudomonadales > Oleiphilaceae > Marinobacter. The sequence goes on along the minus strand of JAAZVL010000298.1, from coordinate 2,156 downwards.
CCGTGTAAATCTGTTTCCGCAGAGGTGGACAACCAACCGAGGCGCAATTCACCACAAAATGGACACGGGCGTCCTTCCATCCCCGGGACTGATATTCCTTACCGAGCAAAATCCCCTTCTCGATACCATCCAGCGACAAACGCTTACCGCCAACCACAAACTTTTTCCGCTCAAAGATGCTGTCGACGAACGGATTCAGCCGCCCACCGTAATCCCAGACCGACGAGATCAGCTCGCCATCCGGCCTTTCGGTAAGGATCTGGGCAAGCATGAAAAAATTGTAGGCGTTGACCCAGAACGCCACGGACTCCTCACGCCCTTCCAGGGTCTCCGGATCGAACTGCTCCAATGCTTGGCGCTGGCTGACCAGCGTCTTTGCCAGCTCGTCATCCGCCATAGCGGCGTCATAGTCGAAAGCAGAAACCAGGCCGTTACCAGGCAGGGTTTGCTCGGTAAGGTACTTGGTCAGCAATTCCTGATACTCCTGGTACAGACCGGGGTTGATATCTGCCCACGCCAGCACCGGCACCAGGGTCAGGGCCAGAAAAATCGAAAAAGATCGCGTTAGACGCATTCCCACTCCTCAATCAGTCAATTGGTTTCAAATCAGAAGACCTGGCTACAGACCCGAACGGCGCTTAACTGTTACAGCGAGGGAGCAGATGCTCACACCCTGCCATCCAGATGTAGCCAACGGGCCAGGCGGGAATGGGGGCGACGGCCCAGGTACACAGGCAAGGTGCTCATGACCAGCAGGATGGTAGCTGCGGCGATGACCGTCAGCACCGGGTTGAGCTCGAAACTGTGGCCGAGACCGGCAAAAACGAAGGTCATCGGCAACATGCCCAGAGCAGTCGCCAATGCATAGCGCCACAGCTGGATGGCCGTAACCCCGGCGGCGTAACTGATCAGGGCGAAGGAGAAAATGGGAATCAGGCGGGTTAACAGAACCGCAACGAACAGGAAACGCTGGGACCCCCGCGCCGAGAACACCGGGTTGTGGTCGAGCTTGCGCTGCACAGCCTCCCGCCCGAGGATCCGCGCCAGGTAAAAGGCGATGAGGGACCCGGCAAGCGCGCCAGCCACCGCAATGGCCGTACCGGTGAACATGCCATAGACCAAACCGGCGGCGGCACTGATGGGTAGCGTGGGAATCGGCCCGACAACCACGGCAAGAATCATCATCAGCATCAGGAACACAGGCCCGAGCATGCCCTGGTGCGACAGCCAGTCTGACAGGGCCGCCGGCGCCAGACTGGCGGGCATGCCCAGTTGCCGAAGCATCAGCCAGATAGCGGCCATCAGCAACGCGACGATGGCCAGGAAGGAAAGACGGAAATGCCACTGTGAACGGATCATCGAAGTATTCTACCCGTCACAGGGGCATCGGGAAGGTAAAAGGTCGCTGGCAGGCCGCATGGAACCAACCATACGGCCTGAACCGGCGGTTTACTGGTTCTTGCTCCAGGCAAACTTCTTGAACGGCTCATCAACCGGCGTCTGGGCAATGTGGTTGATGTAGTTGCTCATGGTCTTCTGGGACAGGGTCAGGATGACGTCCAGGACCTGCCGGTGACCGTAGCCTGCCTTGAAGAAAGCCTCCAGGTCTTCCTCGCTGACGTTACCCTGCTTGCGCATCACCGCCAGGGTGAAGTCCCGAAGCGCTTCGAGCTTTTCGTTGGGAAGCGGCGTCTCGTTACGCAGCGGCTCGATGATGTCATCAGATACTTCCATCATTTTGGCGATGCCGGTATGTGCCGGCACGCAGTAATGGCAGGCATTCTCGACATTGATGGTCTGCCAGACAACGGTTTTCTCGTCATTATCGAAACTGCTGTCCAGCACCAGTTGATGCAGCTGCTGATACGCCTCCAGCACCTGGGGGGATTCCGCCATTACTGCGTGCAGGCTGGGAATCATGCCGAAACCTTTTTGCGACTTCTCCAGAAGTGGCTTGGCGCCTTCCGGAGCAGATTCTATGTCATGCAACTTGAAATCAGCCATGGTATATCTCCATTTTTGAATGATCACTCAGCAACTTCGAGACTAACTGTTATTGAGCAATCATTCAAGATATAATTGAGCAATCATTCAAAGTGACGAAAAATGGTATCGGCATGCCCAGACCTCCAAGTTATGACCGGGAATCCGCCCTC
>JAAZVL010000098.1 GCA_018623515.1 Marinobacter sp. | reverse complement strand
GCCCCGCCATCCTCCGGAGCCCAGTCCTCAGTGAGGTACAGAACCAGACTGACCACCCGCGAAGCACGGCCACGGAAGCTGTCCAGGTGCCGTTTGTAGAAGTCTCCCGGATGGTAAGTGGCGTAATGGGTCTCAAACCGCTTCAAACCCAGAAACAGACGCTGGTTCAGGCCACACCGAATGGTATCCAGAAAACGGAAGAGTTCGGCCTGGGGCGGCGTAATGCCCTGCAACCACGCGATGCGATCGCGCCGAACGGCGCGATCCCGGACCAGGTCCGAGCCACGGCCTATGCCGGCGGTCTTCATGGCATCGGTACGGTCGAGAATGGCCACTTCGTCACGCAGTGCCGAGAGGAGCGCAGTTCCCAGCTGATTGCGGACATCGAGGGACATCCATCCGTATTCACTCAGCCCATCCGCCAGCTGATCCAGCCAGTCTTCGGAGATACCAGCGGCACTTGGGCCGTCTCCATCAACCAGCGCGATATCGCCGCCGGCAACCGCATCTAACTCACGACTTATGGTGTGCGAAAGGGGGTCTCTGATGGGGGTAACAACCGGATTGTCCATGGCGTGCCTCTCTGGGGAAATCGGCGCTATTTTAGGCACAAATCTCGCCGGCCGGTCAGTTTTAATTTACTCTGAAGATAAGCACATACACTTAACCGGTACGAAGTCCGATACACCTATGTCAGAAAGCAGTCACAGACCTTCCCGATCCCTCTCTCCGGGGCAGTGGTCCTTTACCCGCTGGAAAACCATCGGCCAACTTGAAGCCCTGGAAGTCCACCACCCGCTGTTTCGCGCGACCCTGTTTCTCCAGGGGGCACACCTGACACAGTTCATCCCGAGCGACGAACCGGACTGGTTATGGCTCAGCGAGAGCGCCCGGTTTGAGCCAGGCCGGGCCATTCGCGGCGGCATCCCGATATGCTGGCCCTGGTTTGGCGACCCCGGAAAGAATCCGCCGGCCGTGCGCAAACGCATCCATACCAACAGTGCCCATGGCTTTGCCCGCACGGCGCTATGGAAACTCGAGGACGTTCGTGAAAACGCCCACGAGGTGGAGATCAGTCTCTCGCTGGACGCCAATGAGGATTTTGCCGACCTCTGGAGCGGCCACGCGCTGGCGCTGATCACCTTCCACTTCTCGGTACGCGGCTGCCAGCTGGCGCTGACCACGACCAACCTGGGCGAAGAGGCCCTGGCTTTCAGTCAGGCCCTGCACACCTACCTGCCAACTTCGGACGTTACGCGCTCAAGAGTACTCGGCCTGGGCTACAGTCAGTACATCGACACTCTGGACAACTGGGAGTACAAGAATCAGGAGGGCCCCGTGTATTTCGAGGGGGAAACCGACCGTATCTACGAGAGCGGAGAGCCCCTGACCATCGTCACTCCCTCAGGCAGTCGGAAACTGACCTCTGTGGGCAGTGATTCAACCGTGGTCTGGAATCCGGGCCCGGAAAAAGCGGCGCGGCTGTCGGATTTTCCCGATGAGGCCTGGAAGACCATGCTGTGTGTCGAAACCGCCAATGCAGCCAGTGACTACAGAGTGCTTAATACCGGCCAGAGCCACACCCTGGGTGTGCTGATCGGACGCAAATAACCGGGGAGAACGGATGAGCCTGGCGAGTTACCTCAAATCAAAGCTGGTTCCTGCAGACATCGACGAGCACATCAACCGGATCCGCAAGCCCATCGGCTCTCTGGGCTATGACCCCTGGGGCTATAACAATGAAGTCATCAAGTACGGCTTCAGTCTTACCCGACAGATCTACGAGAAGTATTTTCGCGTGGAGGCCCACGGAGTCGAGAACGTTCCCGCCGAGGGCCCGGTGCTGATTATCGCCAACCACAGCGGGCAACTCCCCATCGACGGCTTGCTGATTGGCTATGCCCTGGCCTCCCGCGAACAGCAACCCCGTATTCCCCGGGCCATGATCGAACGGTTTTTTCCCACCGTTCCCTGGCTGGGCAACCTGCTGAACGAATTTGGCGCCGTACTGGGAGATCCGGTCAACTGCGCCAAGATGCTCGCCAATAACGAAGCGGTCATTGTCTTCCCGGAAGGTGTCCGGGGCTCGGGCAAACTCTACCGGGACCGTTACCAGCTCAAGCGTTTCGGCAACGGGTTCATGCATCTGGCCATGAAGTACAAGGCACCGATAGTGCCCGTGGGCGTGGTCGGCTGCGAAGAGACTATTCCGGCCATCGCCAATATCAAGCCGCTGGCCAAGGCACTGGGCATCCCCTACGCACCGGTGGCCATGCCGGTGGTGCTGCCCGCCAAGGTGCACCTCAATTTCGGCCCGCCCATGTATTTTGATGATCTGGAAATCCCCGAGGAACTGGTAACCGAGCGGGTGGAGCAGGTGAAAGCGGAGATCAGCCGCCTCATCGACAAGGGATTGAGCGAAAGGAAAAAGCTGTTCTGATGACCAAGCAACGCAGACCCCACATCCTCGTAACCGGTGCCGCCGGCGCCCTGGCCCAGCGGGTCATCAACCAACTGCGGGATCATTGCGACCTGGTCGCAGTGGATTTCCGGGAGCAGGTCTACCTGGGAGACGACATTCCCAGTTACTGCATCGACTTCACCAAGCGCGTGTTCGAAGACCTGTTCCGCCGCTACGAGTTCGATGGCGTCATCCACCTAGGCCGGATCCAATCCAGCCAACTGACCCGGATGCGCCGTTATAACGCCAACGTACTGGGCACCCAGAAGCTGCTCGATCTGAGCCACAAATACGGGATCAAACGGGTGGTGGTGCTCTCCACCTACCACGTCTATGGTGCCGTAGCCTACAACCCGGCACTGATCGACGAGTCGGCTCCCCTGAAGGCCGCCGGCCTGAGCGCGGACCTGGTGGACTCGGTGGAACTGGAGAATCTGGCCAACATCTACCTGTGGCGTTACCCGGAGCTGAACATCACCATCCTGCGCCCCTGCAACATCGTCGGGCCTGGTGTGCGCAACACCATGAGTTCCCTGCTCGCCAGCGAGAATGCCCCGGTGTTGGCAGGTTTCTCTCCCATGATGCAGTTCATCCATATCGACGACATGGCGGACGCCATCGTGAAGGCCTACAGGAAACCGGTTCGCGGAGTATTCAACGTGGCTCCGGAAGACTGGGTGGCCTACCAGCACGCCCTCAAGCTCTGCGGCTGCCGGCGCATTCCCATTCCGTCGATTCCGCCTGTGGTGCCGAACCTGATACTGAAAACCCTGAAACTGAAAAGTTTCCCTTCGTATCTGACGGCATTTTTCAAGTATCCTGTCGTTATCGACGGCAGAGCGTTTGCCCGGGAGTTCGATTTCAAACCGAAACGGCCCCTGAGGGAGATCTTCCGGTTCTATCGGGAGAACAAGCGACCGGTGTAGACACCGAACTGTTGTCAGGGAGCGAGGCAGCAACGCAGGAAGCGAGGGATGCTAAGTGATCTCAGCCTGATCAGCCACGGCGCAGCAGCCATTGCCTTCGGCCTGCTGACCATTCTTGTCGCGACCCGCTATCTCCGGCGGGACGTGGACAGAGCCCTGTTTGTCGCCGCCCTGGCCACCACCATCTGGGCCAGCGCCCTGGTGTCGCAATCGCTTTGGGGCGTCCCCGGTTTTATCCCCCGCTATATTATTGAACTGCTCCGGGATGGTGCCTGGATCACCCTGTTATTCGCCCTGCTCCGCAACGCCTCCCGCCAGGGCACGATTCACGGACAGATGAAGCGGATCCTGGGGGCGTCGATCTTCACGCTGATCTTTGCCCTGCTGGCTTTCGGCATTCTCGAATTCACCTTCGGCTGGGAGGTCCTCAACGGCAAGACCCGGGTACTGGGCCAGATCGCCCTCTCCCTCATGGGCCTGTCCCTGATCGAACAGATCTGGCGGAATTCTCCGAATTTCGGGCGCTCCGGCATCAAATACATCTGCATCGGCATTGCCACTATCTTTGCCTTCGACTTCTTCATGTACGCCGATGCCCTTCTGTTCGGACAGATCTCGGAATCCTTCTGGAATTCGCGGGGCATGGTCAATGCCTTGCTGGTGCCACTGTTTGCCGTCAACGTGCTGAACACCCGCAAGCAACCGGTGGATTTCCAGTTATCCCGCGCAGCAGTGTTCCATGCCGGCACTCTGGTCCTGGCTGGTGGCTACCTGCTGTTCCTGGCCCTCGGCGGCTATTACGTCAAGATCCTCGGGGGCGACTGGGGGGATGCCCTGAGGGTCCTGTTTTTCACCATCTCCCTCACCTTCCTTGTCACCCTGCTGCTCTCTCGCCGGATCCGGGCCCGGTTGATGGTGTGGATCAGCCAGAATTTCTTCGACTACAAGTACGATTACCGGGAAGAGTGGCTGAAAATGACCAGGGAAATGGCCAACCTCGGGGATGATCCTCCCCTGCCCGTACGCGTCATTCACATTCTTTCCGGCCTGGTGGAAAGCAATGCGGGAGCCATCTGGCTCCGTGACGAGCACGGGGCCTACACGCTTACGGGCTCGGTCAACGTGGCCATGCCCAGGTACACGATGATCGACGCGGATTCCGATCTGGTCCGCCTGTTCCGGCAACGGGAATGGATTGTCGACCTGCACGAATACCGGAACGACCCGGTCAGCTATGACCTGCTGGAAATACCCGACGCCATTTCCCAGAGCCCGGACGCATGGCTGGTCATCCCCCTCTACCTGGATAACGACCTCTACGGCATCGCCATGGTGGGCAACCCCTACGCACGGCTGGAACTGAACTGGGAAAACTTCGACTTAATCAAGGTGGTTGCGCGGCAATCCTGCAACCTGCTGGCACAAGCGGATGCGCAACACCGGCTGTCCCGGGCCATGCAGTTCGAAGCAGTTAGCAAGGCGTCGTCATTCATGGTTCACGACCTGAAAACCGTGATCGCGCAGCTGTCCCTGCTCGTCAAAAACGCTCCCAAGCACAAGCACAACCCCGCGTTTATCGAGGACATGATCAATACCACCGAGCACGCAGTACGGAAAATGTCGAACCTGGTGGACCACATCCGCAAGCCGGACACCATCGCAGATCCACAGCTACAGGACATCAATCTGGCCGAACTGGCTCGCAGCCTGATCACCCATTACAGCCATCAGAGCCCGGTTCCCAGGCTGACGGGCAACCTGCCAAGTGCCTGGATTCGTGCGGATTACGAGCAGCTGCGCAGTGTCCTGGGCCACCTGGTCCAGAATGCCCAGGACGCCACCCCTCCCGAAGGCGAAATCACCCTGAACCTGAAGATAGCCCGGGGCAATGTTGTACTGTTCATCCAGGACACCGGCAGCGGCATGAGCGAGGAGTTCATCAACACTTCATTGTTCAAGCCCTTCGAAAGTACCAAGGGGTTAACCGGAATGGGCATTGGAGCGTATCAGGCGCGGGAGTACATCAAGCAGCTTGGCGGGAACATTGACGTGACCAGTGAGCCGGGGGTTGGCTCGTGTTTTTCAGTTCGGATTCCATTAGCCAGGGGAAAAGTTGGTGCCGCGCCACCAGATAAGGAGATGCCAGAATTCAACACTGAAAACCCGACACGAAACGTCAATTAAATGACGGTTTCGAAATTGAATACACACAGCGATTGCAAAGTGTCAATGTTCGGTTAAGAATCATAGGTAGGGACACTGCGAAACACTTCGTTTCGGCAAATTGTAGCGAGCATGACAAGGAACGTGTTGTGGTTGTAAACAAACGACTCCTGATCGTAGAGGATGATCCGGGCCTGCAAAGCCAGATGCGCTGGTGTTTCAGCGATGATCTGGAAGTGGCAATCGCCTCGGATCGCGAATCGGCCCTCACAGCCCTGCGGCGACTCGAACCGGAGGTTGTTACTCTGGACCTCGGCCTGCCGCCCGATCCTGGTGGAGCCACTCAGGGATTTCATCTGCTGGAGGAGATTCTTCGTCTTTCTCCCCTGACCAAGGTCATCGTCGTCACCGGCCGTGAAGACAAGGAGAACGCTGTCCGGGCTATTGGCATGGGCGCCTCGGACTTTTACCAGAAACCGCTTGATGCCGATATCCTCACCTTTGTGGTCAATCGCGCCTTCCGATTGGCGGAACTCGAACGGGAAAACCGCGACCTTTCCAAACACAAGAATGGAACCAGTATCAAAGGCATCGTCGCCGCCAGCCCGCAGATGATGACCATCTGCAGAACCCTGGAGAAGATTGCCCCGACCGATGTCACTACCCTGATCACCGGCGAGACCGGCACCGGCAAGGAACTTCTTGCCCGCGGCCTCCATGATCTCAGCCATAGAGCCGACAAGCCCTTTGGAGCGATCAACTGCGCAGCCATCCCTGAGAACTTGCTTGAAAGCGAATTATTCGGCTTCGAGAAAGGCTCCTTTACCGGGGCAACCCAGAGCAAGAAAGGCAAGATCGAGAGCGCCAATGGCGGAACGCTTTTCCTGGACGAGATCGGCGACATGCCCATGGCGCTGCAGGCGAAACTCCTCCGGTTCCTTCAGGAACGGGTTATCGACCGGGTTGGGTCGGTCAAGCCGATTCCTGTGGATGTGCGTGTGGTGTGCGCCACCCACCGGGATGTTCGACAGCTGATCGACAGCGGGGATTTCCGGGAAGACCTCTACTACCGCATCAGTGAAATCACTCTCGATATTCCACCACTGAGAGAACGGGACGGGGATTCACTGGTTATCGCCCAGTCCCTCCTGAAGTCCCTTGGCAAACAGATGGAGCGTCCGAACCTGACCTTCACCGAGGATGCAGTGAACGCCATTACCGGTTATTCCTGGCCCGGAAACGTGCGAGAGATGATCAACAAGGTCAAACGAGCAACCATCATGGCCGATGGCAAGCGAGTAACGGCAGTCGATCTGGATTTGCCTGCTGAGCATACTCCTTCGGACACACAATTGAACCTCCGGCAGGTGCGTGAGAACGCTGAGCGGCAAGCCATCACCCAGGCGCTCAGGTCCTGCAACTTCAACATGGCCCAGGCCTCCCGCCTGCTCGGAATCACGCGCCCAACCCTGTACAACCTGACGGACAAATACAGGATCGAGACGTCCGAGTTTGCTGACAATGCCTGAACCACACCAAGAATAAACCCGGAACATGCGAAGGAATTCAGACATGAAAGTAGCAGAGGTTTTGCGGGTAATCTTGCTCTCTACCGCAATCATTCTGGGCATCGCGGGGTGCGGCAGTGACACGGAGATGACCCAGGAAGAGCTGCAATACATCAGCCACCTTGATCAGGCACGTTTCTTCCAGAAACAGGGGGAGCTCAAGGCCAGCACGCTAGAAGCGCGAAACGCGATCAAGCTTCAGCCCCAGCAGCCCGCCCCGTATCTGTTAATCATCAACAACCTGCTTATTGCCGGTGATGCTGTCAACGCTGAGTATCAGCTAGACGGACTTATGAAGCACATTCCCGAGCAGTCACTGAGCACCTCTGAACGCAACCGCGCCCACCTTATCCGGGCCGAAGCCCTTCTGATGAAAGGTCGCAACGGACAGGCACTCACCACACTGGATCAGCTCGACGGCCCAGATACTGAAGAAAAGCTTGAAGCCGACCTGCTACGGGGCCGTGTCCTGGTTGATTCCGGGCAACTCGAACAGGCTCGCGAGGTATACCTGCAAGCCCGTGAAGACAACGGCAGCGCCATCATGCCGGTGATCGGTCTTGCTCGCGTTGCCTGGTTGTCCGGGGATCTGGAGCAGGCAAACACATTGCTGGCTGAAGCCGGCCAGATGGATGAGAGCCACCCGGACCTCTGGCTGCTGAAAGCCCGGATAGCCGATGCCAACGAACAGTGGGCCGAGGCGGAAACAGCTTATATCCGTGCCTTGGAGGATATCGGCCAGTACGATGTAATGACCTACCGGAAATACGAAACCATGTCTGCGCTTATCAAGGTTCTTCGGGCACAGGGGAAGGCCCGGGAAGCCTATGTCTACGAGGAAATTCTTGCCAAGTCGGCCCCAGGAACCATCAAGGCCAACCTGACGGCAGCACAGGCAGCACTCGAGGAGAATGATCTCGATTCCGCCGCCGGTTATCTGGAGGAGATCCTGGCCCAGGCGCCGCAACACCAGCAGGGTGCCCTGCTGTTGGGAATGATTCGGCTCCGGCAAGGCCGCGTGGAAGAAGCGGAGAGTCTGCTGGCACCCATTGCGGAGATGGGTGAACTGGACGCAGCCAGCAAACTGCTCGCCGCCAGCCGGCTCGGTCTGAATGATATCAAAGGTGCCAGGGAGGCGATTGCGAGTCTGGAAAATGAAGAAAGTGACCCGTCCGTCCTGGCAATCGTCGGTATCACGGCACTCGCCAGCGGTGATTCAGAAGCCGGAGAACGAATCATCGAATCCGCCCTGAATCAGAATCCCGACTACCACGCGCTCAGACTGCGCTACGCCCGCTACCTTGTACAGGCAGGACGGACGGAAGATGCACTGGGTCACATCCAACCTCTCACCGATGTCCCTGCCCTGAAGGACCAGGCCTGGCAACTGATGGTACAGGCTTATTTAACCAGCGAGCAGCCCGCCCGCGCTATTGACGCTGCGGATCAATGGCTCGAACAGCAGCCGGAGAATAGCCGCGCCTTGCTGGTTCGTGGCGAACTGGCATTGCAGAACGAGGAGCCCGAAACGGCAGAGCACTATTTCGCAAAAGCCCGGGACGCTGCGCCTGAAACTGCCAGTCCCCTCGTCGCGCTGGCCCGCCTGGCCCGTTACCGGGAAAACCGTGACGGTGCAATTGCCCTCTACCGGGATGCCTTGTCGATCAACCCGAATACCTCGGAGGCGATAGGGGGCCTCTCGGAACTGCTGACGCCGGAAGAGCTTGCAGCTGAGATGGAAGAGCTTCTGGCACAACAGCCGGATGCCATCGCACCGCGAATGGTACTGCTTGAGCAAGCCCTGATGGCTGAAAACCACTCGAGGGCCGATGAACTGACTGCCACACTGATAGAACGCGCTACCGAGAACCAGCCCGCCGAAGCAGAGCCGCTGGTGGCGAATCTTTACTACGATACAGCCGCCCGCAAAATGACAGAAGGCAACACGTCCGAAGCTCAACGACTGCTGGATCGCGGCCGCGCACTGTTTCCGAAACAACTGGACATAGCCATTGCCTCCGCCAGCATTGCCTCCCGGCAGGACCAGCCGGGAAAGGCACGCAAGATCATCGAAGAGGCTCGCCTTACACATCCGGAATCTGACCGGCCTCTGTTGGTTGAGGCTGAATATCTAGCCAATGAAGGACACCACAAGGCGGCCGCCAGCATGTATCAACTGGCGTTGAAAAAGCAGAGCCGTGTTCTCACGGAGCTGGCCTACGCCAGGGAGCTCAACCGGTCAGGTGCGACAGGATCGGCAATACGTGCCCTGGGCCAGGCAATGGAGACCTGGCCCAATGAGCCCCGCTTGCCATTGGCGCTTGCACTGTATGCCCAGAACGACGGTCAAGTTGACACAGCCAGGCATGCTTATGAGAAAGTTCTTCAACTGGATGGCGATAACATACTGGCACTGAATAACCTGGCCTGGATGTATCATGAATCCGATCATCCCGACGCACTATCATTGGCGGAGCGTGCCTACAAGCTGGCTCCGCAATCGGGCTCTGTTGCGGATACCTACGGATGGATTCTTTTCAACAAGGGTTTCCAGGAAGACGGCCT
>JAAZVL010000097.1 GCA_018623515.1 Marinobacter sp. | reverse complement strand
GGGGTTGCCGTCCAGGGTGACTTTGCTCATTTTGGCTCCTTTTTGAGTCCGGTTTGGGGTTGTAGTGATCTACTCCTCCCAGACTAGTTTGGATGACTTTGATTGTCATTATCGCCACTTGATTTGGGTGCCGGTCCGGGCAGGGGCCTGCTTTCCAAAACCCGCTCCTTCGCACCCCTCCGGGGTCCAGCCTGCAATCATAGATTGCAGTCGTTCGGCTGTCGCATGAAGCTTCGCTTCATAAACGCTCGGCCTCACCCATGTGACGCTTGAGCTCCGCCATCCTTGGCTCCGCACAGTTTTGGAAAGCAGGCCCCTACCCGGACTCCAACCACGGAGGTGGATTCGATTAGACCAGATCGCTATCGGCTCGACGCACCTTGCGGCTCGAATCCTCGGGCCGGGTGGCGTTGGACGAGGATCAGGTAGCAGGCCATCGCGATGGCGGCGCAGACGGCGATGATGCTGGCCATGACCAGTGAAGTGCCGTCGTGGAAGTGGCCGACGAGGCCGCCGGCGACGGCGGCGAGGGCCATCTGGATGAAGCCGAACAGGGCGGAGGCGGAGCCGGCCATGGTGGGGAAGTTGGCCATGGCGCCGGCCATGGTCTGGGGGAGGACCATGCCGGTGCCGATCATGAACAGGGCCTGGGGCAGGATGACGGCCCAGACGTTGTAGATTTCCTGGTAGGCCAGGATGGCCATGGTGGTTCCTCCGGCTACGGCAACCATCAGTCCCCGAACGAGGATCTGGTCGGTCAGGAGGTTGCGGCCGAGGCGAACGGCGGTGAGGTTGCCGATGATGAAACCGGCGACCATGCAGGCGAAGTAGAGACCGAAGTGCCGGGGATCGACGCCGAGGAAGTCGATCAGCACGAAGGACGAGCCTGACAGGAAGGCAAACAAACCGGCGAAAATCGCGGCGTTGGTGAGCGAATAGCCCACGAAGCTGACATCCGTGATGATGCGACGGTAGTTACGGAACAGCGCACAGGGCTTGAGCGGCTGGCGATACTCGGGGCGCATGGGTTCGGGGATGCCATAGGCAACGACCACAGCCATGATCAGGGCGTAGGCGCCGAGCGCGATGAAAATGGACGACCAGCCGAGGCCGGTGACCAGTACCCCGCCGATGGTCGGCGCGACCGCCGGTGCCACGGCCATGATGCTGGCCAGGATGGCCAGGATCTTTGCGGCTTCGCGCGGGGTGTAGATGTCCCGGATTGCGGCACGGCCAAGCACCGGGCCGGCGGAACCACCCAGAGCCTGCAGGAAACGGCAAACCTGAAGGGTTTCAATATTGGTGGCCAGGGCACAGCCCAGGCTGGCGAGTGCAAACAGGATAAAGCCACCGATCATGATCGGCTTGCGCCCGAATCGGTCAGCCAAAGGCCCGCAGACCAGCTGTGCGATGGCAAAGCCCGCCATGTACAGGCTCAGCGTCAGCTGGACCTGGTCGGTGCCGGTACCGAAGTCGCTACCGATTTGCGGCAGCGCAGGCAGGTACATGTCCGTCGCCAGGGGGCCCAGGGCGACGGCCGCTGCCAATAGAATCGTTGTCCAGACACTGGTGAGTGTGAGCATTTGCTTTCCATACCTTGGGGGAAGGCAGGCTTGGGGCAGGGGTTCCAAAACCCGCTCCTTCGGCACGTCCCTGTGACGCTTGAGCTCCGCCATCCATGGCTCCGCACAGTTTTGGAACCCCTGCCCCAAGCCTGCCTCTATGCTTTGGAGGTAAGTCTATGGATGTTCGCGAGAAAGAAAACGGACTATTCGTTCATACAATGTATGAATAAATCTAATTGATTAGTCGTCAAGCCTGTTCATGGTGGCTGCGACCGCGTTCACCTGATTTCTCAGCCACTTATGGGCCGGATCGTTCTGGTTACGGCGATGCCAGAGCATCAGCAGGGTGAAGGGCTTGAAGTCGAAGGGCAGCGGGACCCAGGCAAAATCCCGCATCAGGTGCCTACTCATCCGCTCCGGCGCCGTCGCCAGCATATCGGTGCCCCGGAGGAACTCGGGAAGCCCGGAGAAGTTGGAGACCGTGACGACATTGCGCCGCGAGAGGCCACGTGCCGAGATTGAGATATCGAGGCTGGGTTTCTCGCCGGTGGCGAACAGCAGGGCAATGTGATCAGACTTTAGGTAATCCGCCAGATCAGTGGGTGGCTCGCGATGGGCGGGGTCGTAGAAGACCACCATGCGATCGGCCATCAACCCGCGCTGCATGATATCGGTTGCCTCTGGCGGATGGGGCGAAATGATCAGGTCACACACGTCCTTGCGAAGCATATCCGCACTCGGAATCCCGGACGGAATCACCTGGAGGCTGATCCCCGGTGCCTCCTGCCGCAGGATTTTCACCAGTCCCGGAAGCAACAAGTCCCGCTGGTAATCGTTGGCGGCAATGGTGAACGTGAACTCGGCAGTCGCCGGGCTGAACGGTGGGCCGGCGGAGAGGGACTGCAGGTCATCCAGAATTTGTCGTATGTGCGGTCCCGCCTGCAGTGCGTAGCGGGTCGGTGCGATTCCACGGCCGGATTTCACGAACAGCGGATCACCCAGCGCCTGCCGGAGTCGCTCTAGCGTATGGCTGACCGCAGACTGGGTTACGCCGAGGCGCACCGCCGCCCGCGACACACTGCCTTCGTCCAGAACAGCGAGGAAGGTACTGAGCGCGCGAAAATCCAGGTTCAATGTATCAATCGGGTTCATGAATGGCAGTGTAACCCGCAGCCGGATGGTCGGCCATCTCTCTGCTTTGAGTATTCATGCAAAACTATGGACGTTCTGTTGTACGGTTAGGGGTAACGGACAAGACAACCACAAGAAACGAGGCTCACTTTATGACCATGCATCTGGCCTTCGACGTCTACGGTACCCTGGTGGACCCCATGGGCATGTCCGACCTGTTGCGGCAGGAAGCCGGCGATCAGGCGGAATCGGTCGCCGCCCTGTGGCGGGAGAAACAACTGGAGTTCTCGTTCCGCAAAGGCCTGATGAAAGCTTACGAGGACTTCGGCGTCTGCACCCGACAGGCCCTGCGTTACGCCATGGCCACCCGAAAGCTGGAACTGTCGCAGGAGCGGGAAGACGAACTGATGGCCGCCTACCTGGCCTTACCCGCGTTTGACGATTCCCTGCCGGCGCTCCAGGTCCTGAAGGGTAAATACCCGCTGTTTGCATTCTCCAACGGCAGTTACCCGGCGCTGGAGAAGGTGCTGGGACACAACAATCTGCTGGAGCAGTTCGACGGCCTGGTCTCGGTCGACGACATCAAGAGCTTCAAGCCGGACCCGGCGGTGTATACCTACGCACGGCGGGCAACGGGCGCCTGGGATCAGCCGTTATGCCTCGTTTCCAGCAATGCCTGGGATGTGATCGGTGCCAGGGCTGCCGGACTCCAGGCCATTTGGGTCCAGCGTGATTCCGACAAGGTGTTTGAGGACTGGGGCATTGAGCCGTCAGCAATAATCAGTAGTCTTTCAGCGTTACCCGAAACATTGGCAAACCTCCAAAACTAGCGGAGGCGGATGTCGGGTAGGGCTGTCCAAAACTGTGCGGAGCCATGGATGGCGGAGCTCAAGCGTCACAGGGGTGAGGCCGAGCGCTTATGAAGCGAAGCTTCATGCGACAGCCGAACGACTGCAATCTGTGATTGCAGGCTGGACCCCGGAGGGGTGCCGAAGGAGCGGGTTTTGGACAGCCCTACCCGACATTCGCCGCCATGCTCAGAGTTGAAGCCTTGAAAGCCTGAGAATCTAGTCAGAGCGCTCTGCAAGCCACTCGGCCATCTCCAGCCAACTCTCCCTGGGCGCCTTACTCCCCGCCAGAATCCCCATATGCCCACCAGGTACTACCCGAAACGTCTTGTCCCCCGAGCTCACATGATCCATCACCCGCTTGGCCGCCCCCGGCGTCACCATCGTATCCTCACTGCCGGCAACCGCCAGTAAGTTGGCACTCACATTCTCCAGCCGGGCAACATCCTCACCAATCTGAATCTCCCCCTTCGACAACTGATTATCGATCCACACCCGAACCACCGTGTCCTGAATAATCCCGCCGGGATAGGCCACCATCCGATCCAGGAACGCCGACGTCGTGGCATGGTTGGCCACGAACTCCCGGTCACCCAGCCGCACAATCAGCTCCCAGTAACCCATCACACTGCCAATCGGATTGGTCAGCTTGAATCCCAGAGTGTTGGCCCAGCCCGGACTGTGGAACCAGTGCGGCTTGAGGTTGTGAATGCGGAAGCCCGTGCGTTTGCGAATCACCTCCGCGGCCTCGGCAATGGCCTGGGACGCCACCCCCATGAACCCCGAGGCATGGCTATCGATGGGAGAGCCCAGCACAATGGCGTTACGCACGTGCTGGTCCTGGCTCAGGGCGGAATAGAACAGCGTGAACATGCCACCCATGCTCCAGCCGTGCAGGGACAGCTCCTGTTCGCCACTGTGCTCGCGCACGCGGTTCAGGTAAGCGGGCAGCAGCTCCGCCACATAGGTGTGCAGGTTATAGTGGCTGTGCTCCCGTTTGGGCACGCCCCAGTCGATCAGGTAAACCTCAAAACCCTTGGCGCGCAGGAAACGGACCAGACTTCGCTGGGGAAACAGATCATAGATCAACATGTTCACCGCCAATGGCGGGATGATGACGATCGGGGTGCGGTGGGTAGTGCGCTCCACCGGAATGGTCAGATCGTCCAGTTCGATGAAATCTTCCTGCAGCGGCGGGTAGTAGCGCAGGCTGACCAGGCCGTCGGAGTACAGGGTCTCAAAGGGTGTCTGCCCCGCCTGGACCAGGCTGGCGGCCCGGAACACCCGGTCGAAGGCATTGCCGGCATAGATGGCGGTCTGTCGGGTCAGGCCGGCGGTTTTACCAAGCACCGACTTGAAAGGATTGGGCATCGGGATTTCCATGGAACAGTGGGTATTACCAGTTTAGAGAAAACAGGCGGCAAGGCTAACCCCGGAGGCGGGGGATGCCTATGGCAAAACCGTCCAGCCTTTCGGGCAAACCGGTCACATCGGGCCACTGCCCATTATCGTCCGCCCTTGCTATCATGCGGCGCCATCGGACACAAAAACCAGAAGCAGGAAAGCCATGCTCAGTTTCCTCCCGGCCCCGGTCAAGGGCGTACTCAATTCCATCCTCCTCGGCATCAATACACTGTTCTGGTGCATCCTGCTGTACATCCCGGCAATCCTGAAACTGGTCATTCCGATCAAGGGGTTCCGCGTCCTGTGTACCCGCTGGATCATCGCCATCGCCGAAGCCTGGGTGGCCTGCAACATCGGCTGGATGAAACTTACCCACGGGACCGACTGGGACGTTAAAGGAGCCGATGAGCTGGAACGGGAGAGCTGGTACCTGGTGCTGAGTAACCACCAGAGCTGGGTCGACATCCTGGCCATGCAGCGGGTATTCAATAAGCGGGCGCCGTTCCTGAAGTTCTTCCTGAAGCAGCAACTGATCTGGGTCCCGGTAATCGGTCTGGCCTGGTGGGGCCTGGATTTCCCGTTCATGAAACGCTACACCCGGGAATACCTGATCAAACACCCGGAAAAGCGGGGCGAGGACCTCAAGGCCACGCGTCACGCCTGCGAGAAATTCCGGTTTACCCCGGTGAGCGTCATGAACTTCGTCGAGGGCACCCGGTTCACCCAGGCCAAGCACGACAAACAGAAATCACCCTACCAGCACCTGCTGACTCCCAAGGCGGGCGGCGTGGCCTTTGTGCTGGATGCCATGGGCGATTCCATCCAGACCCTGGTGGACGTCACCATTGCCTATCCCGATGGCGCGCCGACGTTCTGGGAGTTCCTCTGTGGCGAGGTGAAGGCTATCCGGATGGAGATCCACACCCAGACCATCCCGGAACACCTGAAGGGCCGGGATTACGCGGCCGATGCCGAGCACCGTCGTAACGTCAAGAACTGGCTGGCGGAACTCTGGCAGGCGAAGGATCAGCGGCTGGAGCGGATGCTGGGCGGCGAGTGAATCGGGGAGGACGGGTCAGTTATCGTCCTCGTCCTCCACTTCATCAGGGTGCTCGCGCTTGTAGCGCTCCCACTCTTCCCAGTCATGGGGCGTACCGGCATGGGGCCGGCGCAGGTGTTTTGCGTGCTCCATGGCGTTGTGCCGCAGGCTGTGGTCCCGCTCCTCTTCTTCCGTGTCGAAACCGTATTTTTTCAGGAATTCTTGCGGGCTGATGGGCATGGCGCACCTCCGTTAAAAGGCTGTGTCCTCTAACTTACGATGCGCCTGCCCGGCCGGTTTTTCAACGCTCCGTGGCGTCTTTGCCGTTCTGGATTTCCTCGGCATCCACCAGTTTGAAGTTGATCTGGCGGCGTTCGTCATCCACGCCTGCAAAGGTCACATTCACCCGCTGCTCCAGCTGGAAAATCCGGCCGTTCTTGTTGTGGACCAGGCGCAGGGTGACCGGATCGAAGCTGAACTTGCCGTCCAGGTCCCGGCAGCTGACAAAGCCTTCCAGGCCGTTGCAATCCAGGCGTACGAAGAAACCGGAGGGAACGGTCCGGCTGATGGTGCCGGCCATGGGTTCCTCGTTGAGAGACTTGGCATAGTCGCTCTTGAGCCAGGCTTCCAGCGAGTTGGCGGCCTGGCGGGCCCGGATCTGGCTGGCCTGCAGTGCTTCCAGCTGCTGCGCATTCAATGGCTTGATCGGCGTGTCCCAGAGGCTGGCCTTGATCAGCCGGTGCACGTAAAAGTCGGAGAATTTCCGCAACGGCGAAGTGAAGGTGGTATAGGCTGCCAGGCCCATGCCCTGGTGCGGCGCGGCCTCGAAGCCCAGCTCGGCCCGGGCCAGCTGTCGGGAAATAATCGCCTTGACCGGCACCTCTGCCTCCAGCTCTTCGGTCTGCTTCATCAGAGTCTTGAAGCCTTCGGCGGAATTGGCATCCAGATCGGCCAGGTGCGGCGCGTGGCTTTCCAGTAGCTTGCGGATGTTCTCGGCCCGGTCATCACGCAGGCCCGGGTGCTGGATGAACAGGCCTTCGCCCCGGCTCTGCAGGAAATCAGCAGCACAGCGGTTGGCCGCGACCATGCACTCCTCCACCAGCCGGTGAGCCTCGTTCTGCACCGTCGGTTCGATCAGGCGGATGCGTTTGTTCTCGTCCAGGCGCAGGCGGAATTCCGGCCGGTCGGTGCTGAGAAGGGCATGCTCGCCGCGCCATTTGCGCAAGGCCGTGGCGGTCTGATGTAGCTGGTCCAGGCTGTTGGCCACGGCATCCGGCAGGGCCTTGATCTCGTCGTCTTCCCGGCCCTCGATGAGGTGAGAGACCAGGTCATAACTGAGTTTGCCCCGGGAGCGGATCACTGCCTGGTGGAAACTGTAATCCCCGAGGCTGCCGTCGTTGTTGACCTGGAGATCGCACACCAGGGCCAGGCGTTTTACCTCCGGCATCAGGGAACACAAACGGGTGCTGATGGCATCCGGCAGCATCGGCAGAGGCTCGCCCGGGAAATAGATCGCCGTGGCCCGGTTGAACGCTTCTTCCTCGGCCGGGGTGCCGGGTTTTATGACCGCTGTGGGATCGGCGATGGCGATGGACAGGGTCCAGCCGGTGGCATTGGGCGTCGCCATCAGGGCGTCGTCCATGTCCTGGGTTCCCGGGCTGTCGATGGTGACGTAGGGCTGGTCGGTGCGGTCTTCCCGGCCTTCCATGTGGGCTTCCAGGCTACCTTCGTCCAGGCTATCCGCCTGCTTCTGTACCGTCTCCGGCCAGGTGTCCGCCAGGTCGAAGCTGGCCAGGGTGAAAGAGCGCTCGATGCCCGGTTCACCGGCCTTGCCGATGATCCGCAGCACCCGGGCCTGGCCCTTGCCATCCTTGAACGGATGGCGGTGGATCTGGCAGTAGATGTAGTCGTCCGGCTGGGCGCCCTTGCGTTCCTTGGGCGGGATGAAAATCCAGCGGTTGATGCCCGGAGTATCGGGCGCCACGAAATGGCCCTTGCCCTTGATCAGGTAGCGACCGACAAAGGTGGTCAGGTGGGTTTCCAGTACCTCGTCCACCACGCCCTGGGTCTTGCCCTTTTCCACCTCGTGCTCGGTAACGGTGATGCGATCACCGGGCAGTACCTTCTGCATTTCCTCCGGCGGGAGAAACACGTCACGGCCCTCGTCGAGGGCGACAAAGCCGAAGCGCCCGTTGGTGGCCTTCACGGTACCGGGGAAAACCACCTTGTTTTCCTTGATGTCGGTTTTGAGCTGGCGCAATTGACTGAGAGCGTCGGCGTTGAGCATGTAAGAGGAACCTGGCTGCAAAAAATGGATGTTGGGGCGGAGTATAACGGTTCTGGAAGCAGCCGTCAGATACGGTGTGGTAACCCGGTGCTCACGCCTCGGGCAGGACGCTGGCGTCCTCCTGGATGCATACCTGATTGCGCCCCCCGGCCTTGGCCTGGTAGAGCGCTCGATCCGCCTGACGCAGGATGATATCGCTGGTGTCGCCGGGTTTGCACAGGTAACCGCCAACACTCACAGTCACCGGCAATCCGGTCTTGCGGCTTTCCTCTTCCACACCGGCCCGGATCCGGTTGGCGATCTGCTCCAGGACGCCGGCATCACAGGGAGAGAGCAGAACCACGAATTCATCCCCACCCCAGCGTCCCGGCTGATCGTAGGGGCGAACATTGGCCCGGAGCCAGAGCGCGACCCGGCAGAGGATTTCATCACCGGCCTGATGACCCTGCTCATCGTTGATGGATTTGAAATGATCGATGTCGAGCCAGATCAGGCCGAAGTCCTGTTGACTGCGCTGGGCCCGCTCGACTTCCGCTTCCAGCAGTTCATCCAGCCCGCGGCGGTTCTTCAGGCCGGTCAGGGCATCGATGCGGGCCAGTCGCTGTAGCTCCTCGGTGCGTTTCGCAACCTGTTGTTCCAGGTCGCGGGTATTGATCTGGACCCGATTGGCCATGGTCTCGAAGTGGTCCACCAGGCGTCCGATTTCATTGTCCGGCTTGGGTAGATAGGGCAAGTTGAAATTGCCCTCCCGGAGGCGATTGACCGCTTCTTCCAGCGCCATCACCGGCCGGAGAATTCGGGACTGGATGATAAGGTGGAACAGCAGGAGGGAGATCAACAGGCTGGCCAGGAACACTGCCACCAATGGCCAGAGGTAGCTGGTGGGAATCAGGGTATTGAGGTCGAGCAGGGTGATCTCGAACCAGCCGATGGTTGGCAGAAAGGCCACGCCGGCCAGGTGTTTGCGGCCGTCCACGGTAACGAACCCACTCTCCACCGCACCGGTTCCGTCCTTCCGTTGTTTGAGCATCTGCAACATGCCCAGGATCTGCTGCTTGTCCTGGGGATCCTCGAATAACAGGTCTACCGTATTCTTCTGGCCTTCCGGTTTGATGATACTGGCAAAATCGATGTAGTTGCGGTCCCGGTAGAGCTGGATGGCCCCGTTGAAATCGACAAACAGGGTGGTGATGCCTTCCTGCCCTATATCCACGATATCCTGCAGGAAGTCGTCCAGGTTCAGGCCGGTGCCTACCATCCCCAGAATTTCGCCCTGCTCGTTGCGCATCAGAACGTCGATCCAGAGCTTGGTCACGCCCAGCTCCACATCCGGATTCACGTTCAGGTGGAAATCCCTGCCCTCGTCAATGAGCTGGAAGAACCAGGCGTCCTCGGGTTTATCAGGATCG
>JAAZVL010000297.1 GCA_018623515.1 Marinobacter sp. | reverse complement strand
TGCGCTGATCAACCTGATGCGGGCCTGCAACGCGTCCCTGTACCAGGAGCTCACGGACGCCCGGTTGCGCGGGCATCTGGTGACCCTCAGGGACGTCCGGGACCGGCTAGAAACCAGCAGTTTCAGTCAATCCGATCCCGACTTCACCGAGCTGCGCGACGACCTGAACGAGCGCGTCAGTCAGTTGATCGGTCTGCTTCGCCAGAATGTGTTGCGCATGCAGACCATCAGTGCCCAGCTGGCCGACATGTCCGGCGATGCCAGTCGGGTGCCGGAGAGATTCCTGGAGTTCCGGCAGAACCTGTTCGAGCAGATCGTTACCTTGTATGACCGCCACATCAAACCCACGCTGGTCTTCCTGAATCCGGATACCCGCCTGCCTGATGGCACGAACCTGTTTGAAACCCTCGAAGCCATGGTGAGGCTGCTGGAACAGAACGGAGACCATAGCCTGGCGGACCAGCTGTTCCGTTCCTCCATCAGCCTCAATGCCCTCTACAAGCCGATCCAGGCCGTGGCCCAGGAAGTCGAACACTTTCTGCGCAAGACCCGCCGGGGCATGGTCCAGTACAACGCCATGGAGCATTTCTTTGGCAAATTGCGGGAACTGAAAGGGGAAACCGAAACCCTGAGCATGCGCCGTAAATGGCTGGAGGGTAGCGACTTTGCCCGGGGCACCGGCTTTCTCGTGGGGCTCCGGGCCCAGGCCCGACCGAAGCACTATGCGTTTGGCGGCTCTCCCAGTTACTACCAGTTGCTGTTCAGTGAGCTGGATCTGCGTCTTTCTGACCTGAAACGCAGCGCCGAGGTGCCGGTGTTACAGGAGCTGGAAGGGAGCAGTCGGGCGGCCAGGGTGGATGTGCAGCGTATCAACCAGCTCTATCAATGGCTGGAGAGTCTGGAGTTGCGGCCCACCAATGATCTGGTGCGGGAACTTCACGGGCGCCTGGACGGCTTTATCGAGGGCTACCGGTTCCCGGATCTGCTGGCCGCCCTGAACCGGCTGGTGAATACGCCACCGAAGGGATTTCATGTGGTGACAACCAACCGCTTCGGGACGCTCGCCCCGGTTGAAGAAGCAGATACCCCGCCAGACCAGTTTGTGTACCGGAAACGGCGCCTGGAACCATCAAAAGAGGCAATCCATGACTGATGTAACCGATATGCCACGGGTCACCGAAGGCACCAGCAGCTTTGATGCCATTCTTCCGTCCCAGAGTGCGGCGGTATACCGGGAGTTCCAGGCTGGCCGGGTGATCGTGCGCGAGGTCTGGGATGCCAACCGGTCTGAACTGGTTGCCAACCCGCTCTACAACCTCGTGTATAACCATCTCTCGCACTTCCGCACCCTCTACGAGCATCTGGGCAGTGAGCTGGTATTCAACGAATCCGGCAGTTTCTTCTACCTGAAGGAAAGCAGCGATGATGAGACGGAAGAGCACGATGAGCATGCCTTTCGGGTCCAGGTCGTGTTGCTGCTCATTGGCCGCTATTTCGCCCGCAGTGGCCGGGATCTCGATTACCTGGGCCGGCCGGATGCCGGGCTCAAGGAGGATGACCTGAGTGCCCTTGAAGCGGATGAGGAGTACCGGGACATTCTGCGTGCCGCCCGTTTTGAAAAGGGCCTGGCCGAAGCCCTGGACTACCTCGACAAACGAAACCTGGTGTTCAAGGCCGGGGCGGGCCGTTATTTCCTCAGCTCTGCGGGTATGTACTTTCTGACAGAACTGGTGAGGGAATACGAAAACGGGTAAAGCGCGTCAGGCAAAGCTGACGCCGCCGCGCCCGGAGGCCTTGGCCTGGTACATGGCGGCATCGGAGGCCTGCAGGAGTTCTGTCACCGTGGTGCCGTTGTCCGGGTAGATGGCCACGCCCACGGAAGCGCCCACCTGCACGGCGTCGTCTTCGATCCGGAACGGTTGGGCTGCCACGGTGGTAATCTTCTCCGCGATTACTCCGGCATCATGGGCGTTGGCCAGGGGGGCGGTAATCACCAGGAATTCATCGCCACCGTGGCGGCCGACCACATCCTCCTCACGAACACATCCACTCAGCCGTTTGCCGATGACTCTAAGCAGCTCATCCCCGGCCTGGTGGCCGTACTTGTCGTTGACCGGTTTGAAGTGGTCCAGGTCGATAAACATCAGAGCAAACCGGCTGTTGTTTTCTTTCGCGCGGTCAATGGTATGACCCAGCGCGTTGAGCAGTGCGGCGCGATTGGCCAGTCCGGTCAGCTGGTCGTGATCGGCCTGGCGACGAATCTGGCTCTGCGCCTGCTGGAGTTCTCTGTTTGACCGGGTAAGCTCGGAGGCCTGTTGGGCCATCCTCCGTAAAACCGGCCTGAGGGATCGCCACACCAGCAGGCCCGCCAGGAGAGAAAGTGCCAGAGTGACCAGGACACTGAAAACAATATCCCGGATAACCGTGCCGAAGATTTCATTGGTTTCCGCCCACACATGCACTTCCCAGTCATAGCCGGGCAGGGGGCGAAGGAAAGACATGACCCGGGTACCATCTTCCAGGTTCGCCCTGAAGGACGCGCCGTCTTCGCTGGTATGCACCTTCAGCTGGTCCGCGAGGCAAGGATCGGCTTCGGTC
>JAAZVL010000019.1 GCA_018623515.1 Marinobacter sp. | reverse complement strand
TCCGCCACGACTACGGTGACAAGCGGGTGTTCCTGGACGTCTGGAGCACCACAGAAGCCTCAGGGGAGCCCGAGGGCCGGGAAGGGCAGCCGGTGGACTGGCTGGAACCGGAACAGCTGCGGGACCAGGATTTTCCCGTCGCCAACCGCCCGGTGATCCGCGCCCTGCGGTTGCCCGGGGTGCTTGCCATTACCGGAGGGATGACCTCTCCGGGTGACGGGCTGGCCAGCCTCGAGGGCGGGCTGGAGCAGCTGAAAGCAACCGGTGCAACCTGTGTGGTTCTGCGTGCTCCCCAGCTTTCACGGGAGGACTATGTCCGGTTCGCCAGCAATGCGGTGGCCTTTTGCACAAAGCAGGGGCTGACGCCGATCCTGCATGGCAGTCCCGAACTGTTTGATGCCGTGCCGGGTGCCGGCGGCCTGCACCTGCCCTGGCGGGAGGCTCAGGCTCTGGCCAGCCGACCGGTGTCGGAGTCGGTGTGGCTGGGGGTTTCCTGCCACGATGCCGGTCAGCTTGCCCATGCCGCGACCCTGGGAGCTGATTACGCCACCCTCGGCCCGGTACAACCGACCAGGAGTCACCCCGGACGTCCGGCTATGGGCTGGGAACAATTCGAGGCACTGGTGGCGCAAGCGGTTATTCCCGTTTATGCCCTGGGTGGGCTCGGCCCGGCTGAGAAGGTCGGGGCACGTCGGCTGGGTGGTCAGGGCATTGCCGGTATCCGGTTCTGGTGGCCGTCTGACCGGTAGATATCAAGGCTGGCCTCCGGTTCATCTGGTATGCTGGCGGCATCAGTTCAATCCAATTCCAACCACGTCTCTGGAGAAACCGTGAGCAAGCTGACCCATTTGGATGAGAAGGGCGAAGCCCGCATGGTCGATGTCACCGATAAGGACGTGACCGAACGGGAAGCCCACGCCGAGGCTACTATCCGCATGGCGCCGGAAACCCTGAAAATGATCATCGAAGGCGAACACCCCAAGGGTGATGTGCTGGCGGTCGCCCGGGTGGCGGGCATCATGGCGGCCAAGAAAACCCATGAGCTGATTCCGCTGTGCCATAGCCTGAACCTGACGTCAGTGAAAGTGGCGCTCAATCCGGGGGAGGATGGCGCCTCGGTGCATATCCTGACCCGCTGCAAGCTTTCCGGTCAGACCGGCGTCGAGATGGAAGCCCTGACCGCGGCCAGTGTGGCAGCGCTCACGCTGTATGACATGTGCAAGGCGGTGGATCGTGGCATGGTCGTGGACAACGTGCGGTTGCTGGAGAAAAAAGGCGGGCGCAGCGGTCATTGGGTTGCTGATCAGGCCTGATCCGGCCCGTGGCAGGCAGCGTACTATCCGATAATGTGCCACCACCGGAGAGCCCACCGTGCCAAGACTACGCCAAGCAGGCGGCCACGTGATAGAATGCGCGCCCCGATTGATTGAACCACGAGGAAACACTGTGGCTGTTCGTTACATCCAGACCTGCCGGTTGCCAACCCCTTTCGGGGTTTTTGACATGCACGGTTTCGAGGAGCCGGATACCGGAAAGGAGCACATCGCCCTGACCCTTGGGGATCTGGATAGTGATGAGCCAATGCTGGCCCGAACCCACTCCGAGTGCCTGACCGGCGATGCCCTGTACAGCATGCGCTGCGACTGTGGTTATCAGCTGGAGGAAGCCCTGCGCAGTATCGCCCGGGAGGGGCGCGGTATCCTGCTTTACCTGCGCCAGGAGGGCCGTGGGATCGGTCTGCTGAACAAGATCCGCGCCTATCACCTGCAGGACCAGGGCGCCGATACGGTCGAGGCAAACGAGCAGCTCGGTTTTGCCGCGGACTTGCGGGATTACAGCATGTGCAAGGACATGCTCGAGCATCTGGGGATCAGCAGCCTGCGTCTGATGACCAATAACCCGCGCAAGGTCAAGGCATTGGAATCCTATGGCATCGACATTGCCGAGCGGGTGCCGTTGCACGTGGGGCGCAATCCGCACAACGAGAATTATCTCAATACCAAGCAGAGCAAGCTGGGGCACTGGCTGGAAACGCATCAGGACGACGATCCCGAGTAACTCGCTTCGCTGTCCTGAGCTACACAAAAAAGCCCGCGTCCGGAGACGCGGGCTTTTTCGTTGATCACCGTGATACCAGGAGTTATTTGACCGCCTTGAGGCTGGAGCGCTGGAGCCGTTCCAGGCGTTCGGCAATGGCCGAACGAATCCCTTCGGCATCGAGGCCACAGTCGCTCAGCAGTTCTCCGTGCTTGCCGTGATCGATAAAGGCATCGGGCAGCCCGAGCTGAAGCACGGGCTGGGCGACTTCCCGGTGGTTCAGGAATTCCGTGACCGCACTGCCGGCGCCGCCGGCGACCACGTTCTCCTCCAGGGTCACCAGCAGGTCATGCTGCTCGGCCAGTTCCAGCACCAGCTCCTCGTCCAGGGGTTTGACGAAGCGCATGTCGGCCACCGTGGCGCCCAGTGCCTCGGCCGCTTCCAGCGCGGGCGCGAGCAGGGTGCCGAAGTTCAGGATCGCAACGCCGCTCCCTTCCCGGAGGCGGCGGCCCTTGCCCAGCTCCAGCGGTTTCAACTCGGGCTCGATCCTCGCGCCCGGCCCTGTGCCGCGGGGGTAACGTACCGCGGCCGGGCCGTTGAACAGCATGCCGGTCTGGAGCATCTGCCGGGTCTCGTTCTCGTCCGATGGGGTCATCACCACCATGTTCGGGATGCATCGCAGGTAGCTGATATCGAACGCGCCGGCATGGGTCGGTCCGTCCTCGCCCACCAGGCCCGCGCGGTCGATGGCAAAGAGCACATCCAGGTTCTGGATGGCGACGTCATGGATCAGCTGGTCGTAGCCCCGTTGCAGGAACGTGGAATAGATCGCCACCACCGGTTTGGCACCGTCACAGGCGAGGCCGGCGGCCAGGGTCACGGCGTGCTGCTCGGCAATGGCCACATCGAAATAGCGGTCCGGGAAGCGCTGTGAGAAAGCCAGCAGGTCCGAGCCTTCACACATGGCGGGCGTGATGCCCACTACCCGTTCATCCTGTTCGGCTGAGTCGCACAGCCATTGGCCAAAGACATTGGCGTATTTGGGCTTGGCCGGCTTCGGCGTAACCGGCTCCGGCTTGCTGGGTGGTACCGGTTCGATCTTGTTGATGGCGTGGTAGCCGATGGGGTCTGCTTCCGCCGGGGCGAAGCCCTTGCCCTTGGTGGTGACCACATGCAGAAACTGCGGGCCGTCCAGCTCGCGGATGTTCTCCAGGGTTTCCACCAGCAGTGGCAGGTCGTGGCCATCAATGGGGCCTATGTAATTGAAGCCGAGCTCTTCGAACAGCGTGCCCGGGGCAATCATGCCCTTGAAGTGTTCCTCGGTCTTCTTGGCCAGGGCCATCAGGTGCGGGGCGCCCTGCAGCACTTTCTTGCTGCTGTCCCGGACCTGGTTGTAGGTGCGACTGGAGAGCAGCTTGGCGAAATAGTTGGACAGGCCTCCCACGTTCCGGGAAATCGACATGTCGTTGTCGTTCAGGATCACCAGCATGTTGGCATGCAGGTGGCCGGCATGGTTCAGGGCCTCGAAGGCCATGCCCGCGGTCATGGCACCGTCGCCGATCACGGCAATGCTCTTGCGCCCGGTATTCTGCATGCGCGCGGCAATGGCCATACCCAGGGCCGCGCTGATGGAGGTGCTTGAGTGGCCCACGCCGAAGGTGTCGTATTCGCTTTCGGCCCGTTTGGGAAAGCCGGCCAGGCCACCCTTGCGACGAATGCTGCTCATCTGTTCCCGGCGGCCGGTGAGGATTTTGTGGGGGTAGGCCTGATGACCCACGTCCCAGACCAGACGGTCCTCGGGGGTGTTGAACACATAGTGAAGGGCGACGGTCAGTTCCAGTACGCCCAGCCCGGCACCAAAGTGCCCGCCGGTCTGGCCGACGGACCACAGCAGGAACGCCCGCAGCTCCCGGGCCAGCTGGGTCAGCTGTTCCGCCGGCAGCTCACGGAGCTGGGCCGGTACATCAACCCGGTCCAGCAGCGGGGTGTTGGGCCGCTGTGACGGGATTTCCTTGAAAGTGTAAGTATCCTGCATCTGCTCGGGTCTTTTGGGATGATCCAGTGATTTCAAAATAAGTTACGACAAGTGTGCGCCTTTGGGGCAGGGTGGTTCAATGGGTTCGTGCCACCACGTAATCCGCCATCGCCCGCAGCGGATCTGCTTCCGGGCCGAATCCTTCGAGACTCGCCTTGGCGGTCTGCAACAGCTCGGCCAGGTGCTTCCTGGCTCCGTCCAGACCCAGCAGCGCCGGGTAAGTGGGCTTGGAACGGGCAACATCGGAGCCCTGGGGCTTGCCGATCACGTCGGTACTGCCCTCGATATCCAGCAGGTCATCCTGCACCTGGAAGGCCAGCCCCAGCACCCGGGCATAGGTGGTCAGTGCCTCCAGCGCGCCGGTATCCACCTGCCCGGCACTGAGGGCCCCCATCCGGACGCTGGCCTCGATCAGGGCACCGGTCTTGTGCCGGTGCATGGTTTCCAGTTCCGCGAGGGTCAGGGTCTTGCCCACCGATTCCAGGTCAATGGCCTGGCCGCCCACCATGCCTTGATGGCCAGCGGCCTGTGCCAGTTCCTGCACCATGGCCAGGCGTGCCTGGCTGGCCAGCCCCGAGCCGTTGGCAAGGAGCCCGAAGGCCAGTGCCTGCAGTGCATCACCGGCGAGGATGGCGGTGGCCTCGTCAAAGGCAATATGGGTGGTGGGCCGGCCCCGGCGCAGTTCATCGTCATCCATCGCCGGCAGGTCGTCATGGATCAGCGAATAGGCATGGATCAGCTCTACGGCACAGGCGGGGGCGAGGGCAGCGTCACGGTTCTGCCCGGTAGCCTGTGCCGCAGCAAGGCACAGCGCCGGACGAATCCGCTTGCCGCCGCCCAACACGCTGTAGCGCATGGCATCCTGAAGGCGATCGGAGGCCGCGCTCTGATCAATGCAGCGGTCCAGCTCAGCGTCGACAAGGCTGCGGCAGGACTCCAGAAAATCCACTGCCGCCTTGGTGTGTTCGGTCATCAGTCGGCGTCATCCGGCGAGAAAGGGCGGGTTTCGAGGGTGCCATCGCTGTTCTGCACCAGCTGTTCTACCCGCTGCTCGGCATTCTTCAATGCCTGCTGGCATTCGCGGGTCAGCTTCACGCCCCGCTCGAACGCGGTCAGGGACTGTTCCAGCGACAGCTCGCCCTGTTCCAGGTCACGAACCAGCTTTTCCAGCTCATCCAGTGACTTCTCAAAGTCGGCTATGGATGTGGTGTCTTTTTCACCGGCCATCGGGCCCTCCGGTCGGGTGACAGAATTTCGCGGATTATATCAGAGCCGACGGGCTATCGCTGCCAGTGGAAGTGACGGGAATCGCCTTTTGAGGCCATTGGCCCCCACGTCTGCTCGGTTACCCGGACTTCGCCATGGCCGGCGACCGTCATGATCGTGGTCGCCCGGGTACCATAGTCCTCGCCGACAATGAACGGAGATGACAGGAAGCGCTCGGTGGCCAGGCCCACGCCGGTATCGGGCAGCAGGTGGTCTGGCGCCGGTGTCGAGTCCTGGAGCAGGGTGATGAGCTGTTCGTGCAGGCTGGCGGAATCGGCCCCGGCCATCGTGACAACCTCGCCGACGGACTCCCGCAGCCGGATCAGCTTCGGCCAGGGGGTTTGCAGCAAGTGGTTACTGAGGCCATACACGCCCCGGTGCACGCTGCGGCCCGGATGGGCGTCGCGGTTGCTGTAATACCAGCCGCCCCCGGTTCCCAGACCGATCAGGTTGAATCCGGCATAGCGATCCGGATCGTCGACGAGATCACGGAACAGCTCTGCGCGCGGCTCCACCAGGGCCCGTAACGGCAATTCTCCGCGACTGGTCCGGCCGGCCTCGGGAGAGCCCTCCCGGACATTGGTCACCGCGCTGATACCGCCATCCTCCGTGATGGCCAGCCAGGTACCGCCGGACTGAAGGTCGCGGCCGGCCAGCACCCTCTGGCCGGCGTCCGTGGTCCACCAGTCCATGGGCGCGGTCGGGCGACGGAAGAACTCGTCCCGGTTGGCGGCGACCACCAGCGGAAAGTGGCGATTCTGGCCAAGGGCAAAGGCAATGAGGCACATGGTCGGTAATCAGTCTCCGGAGGGTGAATGGGGAGCCGTGAACTTGTTCCGTACGGTGTGTATCATACCAGCCTTGTTTCTCATGGGCGTGAGCAGCTATGACCCTGGTAACCGTATTTGCATCGTATCTGGCGCTGGGCGCACTGGCCGGGACCATGGCGGGCCTGTTCGGTATTGGCGGTGGCCTTGTCATCGTGCCGGTACTCATCTTCAGTTTCGAGATCCAGGGCATCAGTCCGGACATCAGCGCGCATCTCGCGGTGGGGACGTCACTGGCCACCATCGTGTTCACCTCGATTTCCTCGATCCGGTCCCACCACAAGCACCGCGCGGTGCGCTGGGACATCTTCCGCCCGATGACTGTGGGCATTGTCGGTGGTGCCGTGCTCGGGGCCTGGACTGCCGCATTCATGAGTGGTGACCTCCTCCAGCTGGTGATCGGCGTGTTCGTGATGCTGGTGGCCCTGAAGATGTTGCTGGAGGTCAATCCCAAGCCCGGCCGCGATATTCCCGGTCCGGTTGGTCTGGGGGCAGTCGGTGGCGGTGTCGGCTGGGCGTCTGCCATCTTCGGCATCGGCGGCGGTACCCTCACCGTGCCTTATCTGAGCTGGTGTAACGTCCGCATGCAGAACACCGTGGCCACCTCAGCCGCGTGTGGTTTGCCGATTGCCGTCGCCGGTGCCCTGAGTAACATCTGGACCGGCTGGCAACACCCCGATTTGCCGGAGTACAGTCTCGGCTTCATCTATTTGCCGGCCCTGCTGGGGATTATCCTGACCAGCGTATTTTTCGCCCGGTTCGGTGCCAATCTGGCCCACAAGCTGAATGCCAAGGTTCTGAAACGTATCTTTGCGATGGTGCTCCTGGTGGTGGGGCTCCGCTTTCTCCTGAGCTGAGAGGTAACCGATGCTGCAGCATCCCCAGTTTGACCCGGTGGCCATTTCTCTTGGCCCCGTCAAGATTCACTGGTATGGCCTGACCTACCTGGTCGGCTTTGTCGCCGGCTGGTGGCTTGGCCGGCTAAGGGCCCGCAAACCCTGGTCCCCGGTCACCGAAGAACAGATGGGCGACCTCCTGTTCTACCTGGCCCTCGGCGTCATCCTCGGTGGCCGGTTTGGCTACGTGCTCTTCTACAACTTCGACACCTTCCTGGCCGATCCGCTCTGGTTGTTGCGGGTCTGGGAAGGGGGCATGTCCTTCCATGGCGGCCTTCTGGGCGTAATGTTCGCCATGTGGTGGTACGGTCGCAAACTCGGATCCGGCTTCTGGCGCATGGCCGACTTCGTGGCACCGCTGGTGCCGGTCGGCCTGGGTGCCGGCCGTATAGGCAACTTCATCAACGGCGAACTCTGGGGCAAGCCCACCGACGTACCCTGGGGTATGGTGTTTCCACACGCCCCGGACAGCCTGGCCCGACACCCGTCGCAACTGTACCAGTTCGCCCTTGAAGGCGTTGCCCTGTTCGTGATCCTGTGGTGGTTCTCCGCCAAACCCCGGCCGCGCATGGCCGTCTCGGGCCTGTTCCTGGTGTGCTACGGGATCTTCCGCTTCCTGGTGGAGTTCGTACGTCAGCCGGACGCGCAGTTGGGCTACCTGGCCTTTGACTGGCTCACCATGGGGCAGGTCCTGTCCACTCCCATGATCCTCGCCGGCGCAGCCCTGATGTTCATCGCTTACCGGAGAAATGCCGAATGAAAGCCTACCTCGACCTGATGCAAGACGTCGTCGACAACGGATTCGACAAGGGTGACCGCACCGGTGTTGGCACCCGCTCGGTGTTCGGGCGCCAACTGCGGTTCGACCTCCAGGAAGGCTTTCCGCTGGTGACCACCAAGAAAGTCCACCTGCGCAGCATCATCTACGAACTGCTCTGGTTCCTGCGCGGTTCTACCGACAACAACTGGCTGAAAGAACGCAAGGTCTCCATCTGGAACGAATGGGCTCTGGAAAATGGCGATCTCGGCCCCATCTACGGCAAGCAGTGGCGCAGCTGGCAGTGCCCCGATGGCCGGGTAGTGGACCAGATCAGTGAAGTCATCGACCAGATCCGCAACAAGCCCAACTCCCGCCGGCTGATCGTCTCCGCATGGAACCCGGCGGAGCTGCCGGACGAATCCATCAGTCCCCAGGACAACGTCCGTGAGGGCCGGATGGCACTGGCCCCCTGCCATTGCCTGTTCCAGTTCTACGTGGCCGACGGCAAGCTCTCCTGCCAGCTGTACCAGCGCAGCGCCGATCTGTTCCTGGGCGTTCCGTTCAATATCGCGTCCTATGCCCTGCTGACCCATATGATTGCCCAGCAGTGCGACCTGGATGTGGGTGAGTTCGTGCATACGTTCGGTGACTGTCACCTGTACCAGAACCATCTGACCGACGACATCGTGTTTGAGCAATTGAAGCGGGAGCCTCGTGGGTTGCCGAAGCTGGTGATCAAGCGCAAGCCTGAGAGTATCTTCGAATATGAGCTCGAAGACTTCGAGTTTGAGGGATATGAGCCTTATCCTGTGATCAAGGCGCCCATTGCTATTTGACCTTGAGCCTGCGTTCAAACCAATGTGATCGATGATCAATAGGGCAGGGCCAATTCGCCACAACTCATACCGCCCTGAATTTTCATACTGTCCTGAATTTTTAGGCGGACCGGGTTTTAATTCAGGATAAGCTGACTGAGTACTCGGATCGCCATCGGGCGGGGATGCCCCTCCAAAAATGTGCGGAGCCATGGATGGCGGAGCCCAAGCCGCGCAGGGATGCCTTGAGGCGTTTTTTGGAGGGGCATCCCCGCCCGATGGTAGCCCCCAAGCTGAGAGCTCCGGAACCAGAACCACCCAAACTTGAGGACAAGAAATGA
This sequence comes from Marinobacter sp., assembly GCA_018623515.1. Taxonomy (GTDB): domain Bacteria; phylum Pseudomonadota; class Gammaproteobacteria; order Pseudomonadales; family Oleiphilaceae; genus Marinobacter. The sequence goes on along the minus strand of JAAZVL010000019.1, from coordinate 22,733 downwards.
GAAAAGCTCTGATCGTGGCCATGTCCCGAAACCGGGTCATCGGCCGGAACAACAAGCTGCCATGGTACCTCCCGGGAGACCTGCGTTACTTCAAGCAGGCGACCATGGGTAAGCCCATTATCATGGGACGTAAAACCTGGGATTCCATTGGCCGGCCGCTGCCGGGACGGATGAACGTGGTTATCTCCCGGAACGGGAGTTGGGAAGCGCCGGCCGGTACCGTTGCCGCCAGATCGCTCAACGACGCCCTGGTGAAAGCCGCTGCACAGGCTGAACTGGAAGGCGGGGATGAAGTAATGATTATCGGTGGCGGCCAGATTTACGCCGAAGCGCTGCCGCTGGTGGATCGAATGTACATCACCCAGGTGCACGCGGAAGTGGAGGGGGATGCATTCTTTCCGGAAGTGAACTGGGATGAGTGGGAGGAAATCGGACGGGAGGATTTCTCCGCGTCCGAAAACAATCCCTATGACTACAGCTTCGTGGTCTACCAGCGCCGCGCCGATTAACGGGCGGGGCGCTTGCTCGGCGGCTTGCCGCCCTTGCCGGCGGGCTTGCCCTTCGGGCCGCCTTTGCGATGGCCGGGCTTGCTGTCCTTCTTGAAACCCTTGCCCGGGCCCTTGCGGAAATTCTTCTTGCCCGGAGGCGGTCCCTTGCGGTCACGGCGGGGCGCTGCGGAAATCTCCGGCAGGGCTTCCGGTGCTTCCAGCGGCAGGGCGCCGGGCTGGGCCATTTCCATCCAGCACGCCATGGCGCCGGCGACCATCGCCATGTCCAGGTCATTGCGCTCGGCAATCTCATCCAGCAGCGCCATCGCCTTGGGCAGTTTGCCGTCTTCGGCAAAAGCCAGCAACTGGGTCTCGAACTGCTGTACCCGCATCTTCTGAAGATCCGCCGGTGACGGCAGCTGATAGGATTCCATGGGCGAGTTGGTGGCCCGTTCCAGGGTCCGCAGCCAGCTGCGCTCGCGCGGTGTCACCAGCAGGATCGCCTTGCCGGTGCGGCCGGCGCGGCCGGTCCGACCGACGCGGTGGATGTAGGCCTCAGTATCGTAGGGCACATCGTAGTTGATCACGTGGGTGATCCGGGGCACATCGAGGCCGCGGGCGGCAACGTCGGTGGCAATGATGATGTCCTTCTTGCCCCGCTTCAGGTCGTCAACCGTCTGCTCCCGCTGACGCTGGTTCAGGTCACCGCTCAGAGGGGCCACGGCATGGCCCCGGGCTGACAGCTTCTCGGCCAGCATTGTCGTCTCGGCCTTGGTGCGCACGAAGATGATCGCGGCGTCGAACGGCTCCACTTCCAGGATGCGGGTGAGGGCGTCCAGCTTGCGCTCGGCGTAGACCGGCAGCACGAACTGGGAGATGCGCTCGACGGTACGGGTCTCACTCTCGATCCGGACTTCGGTAGCATCCTTCAGGTAGGTCTGGGCCACCTTCTTGATCTGCGGCGGCATGGTGGCCGAGAACAGGGCGCGCTGGCAGGTGTCCGGCGTCTTCGCCAGGATGGCCTCGACGTCATCAATGAAGCCCATGCGCAGCATCTCGTCGGCTTCATCCAGCACTAGGGCCTTGAGGCTATCCAGCTTCAGGGTGCCCTTGCGCAGGTGATCCAGCATGCGGCCGGGAGTACCAACGATAACCTGGGCGCCACGGCGCAGACCCCGGATCTGTGGTCCGAAATCCTGGCCGCCATAGATCGGCAGTACATGGAAGTGGCGGAACTTGCTGGCGTAGGTGGTGAACGCCTCGGCAACCTGGATGGCCAGTTCCCGGGTCGGAGCCAGCACCAGGATCTGCGGCTCGGCCGTGCTGGCGTCGATGCGGCTCAGCAGTGGCAGCGCGAAGGCCGCCGTCTTGCCGGTACCGGTCTGGGCGACACCCAGCAGGTGGCGGCCGGCCAGCAGTGCCGGGATGGATTTTGCCTGGATCGGCGAGGGCGTTTCGTAGCCAACGGCGCTGACAGCTTCAAGTACGGCTGCATCCAGCCCCAGTTCGGCGAAGGACATTTCTGACATTGATTTACTCGGAATTCGGAGGGAGGGCATTGCCGGGCAATGCATGATTGTCCGGCATTATAGTCGGTTTGCACGGGCTTTGATACGCGCAATGCCCTCTCACTCGTATGCATTTCCCCTGACCCGGTCAACCGCCACGGTCATGTCACCGGCAGGGTCAGGGTGTTCTTGATCTCCCGCAGGGCAAAGTTGGAGTTGACCTGGGCAATGCCCTTGAGGGTAAAGATCTTCTCATTCAGGAACCGGTCATAGCTGGCCATGTCCGGTACCACGACCCGTAACACGAAATCCGCGTTACCGGTAACGGCAAAGCACTGAAGGACTTCCGGATAGCTGCTGACTTCCCGCTCGATCTCGGCGGTGCTGTCAATGGTATGGCGCTGCAGGGACAGGTTGACCAGCACACACAGGCCCTGGCCCATGGCCTCCGGGTCCAGTTTTGCAGTATAGCCGGTAATCACGCCGGCCTCTTCCAGCGCCCGGACGCGGCGCCAGCAGGCCGCGGGTGACAGCCCGACCTGCTCGGCCAGCATCTGGTTGCTGATGCGGCCATCCTGCTGCAAGGCATCCAGGATACGGCGGTCCAGTTTGTCCAGCTCGACCTGTTTCATTTGGTAACACCTGATATTTATCAAAGGATATTTCGGGATTTTGCCATTTATCAAAGAATATTGCACCACGGCGTCAGTTGGTTAGCCAAAAAGCAAGCACCTTTTGCGTCTATCTCTCTAGAATTTTGGTTATAAAATCAACAACGGGAGGGGCGACCATGACCGCCGATACACCTCAACTCGACAACTACAAGCTCGAGGACCGCTACCTGCGTGAATCCGGCCGGGTGTTCCTGACCGGAACCCAGGCCCTGGTCCGGATTCCCCTGATGCAGGCAGCCCTGGACCGCAAGCACGGCCTGAACACCGCCGGCATGGTCAGTGGCTACCGGGGGTCTCCGCTGGGCGCCTATGACCAGGCGCTGTGGCAGGCCAAGGATCTGCTCGAACAGAACCGCATCGATTTTGTCCCCGCCATCAACGAGGATCTGGCCGCCACCATCATGCTGGGAACCCAGCAGGTGGAGACCGATGAAGACCGCCAGGTCGATGGCGTGTTCGGGCTCTGGTACGGCAAGGGCCCCGGAGTTGACCGCGCCGGCGATGCTCTCAAACATGGCACCACCTACGGCAGCTCCCCGAATGGCGGTGTGCTGGTTGTGGCCGGGGACGACCACGGTTGTGTGTCGTCGTCCATGCCACACCAGTCCGATGTGGCGTTCATGAGCTTCTTCATGCCCACCATCAACCCGGCGAATATTGCCGAGTACCTTGAGTTCGGGCTCTGGGGTTACGCCCTGTCCCGTTACAGCGGCTGCTGGGTGGGCTTCAAGGCCATTTCCGAGACCGTGGAGAGCGCCGCTTCGGTGGAGCTGCCGCCGCTGCCCGAGTTCAAGATGCCGGAGGACTTCACCCCGCCGGCGGATGGTCTCCACTACCGTTGGCCGGATCTGCCCGGACCCCAGCTGGAAACCCGCATCGAGCACAAGCTCGCGGCGGTTCAGGCCTTTGCCCGCGCCAATCCCATCGACCGCTGCCTGTACAACAACCCGCAGGCCCGTTTCGGTATTGTCACTACCGGCAAGGGTTACCTGGACCTGCTGGAAGCGCTCGAGCTGCTGGGCATCGATGAAGCCCGGGCCGCCGAGCTGGGGCTGGATATCTACAAGGTTGGCATGGTCTGGCCGCTGGAGCGTCGCGGCATTCTGAACTTCGTCCATGGCAAGCAGGAAGTGCTGGTGATCGAGGAGAAGCGGGGCATCATCGAGAGCCAGATCAAGGAGTACATGTCCGAACCGGACCGTCCCGGCGAGGTGCTGATCACCGGCAAGCAGGACGAGTCCGGCAAGCCGCTGATGCCCTACGTTGGTGAGCTGAGCCCGAAGCTGGTGGCTGGCTACCTGGCGGCCCGGCTGACCCGTTTCTTTGACGTCGATTTCAGCGAACAGCTCCGGGCCATCAACGAGATGACCAGTGCCAAGGACCCGGGCGGGGTCCGGCGCCTTCCGTATTTCTGTTCCGGCTGCCCCCATAACACCTCCACCAAGGTGCCGGAGGGCAGCAAGGCCCTGGCCGGTATCGGCTGCCATTTCATGGCGTCCTGGATGGGTCGCAACACCGAGTCCCTGATCCAGATGGGCGGCGAAGGGGTCAACTGGATCGGCAAGAGCCGGTATACCGGTAATCCCCATGTATTCCAGAACCTGGGGGAGGGCACCTATTTCCACTCCGGCTCCATGGCGATTCGTCAGGCGGTGGCAGCCGGCATCAACATTACCTACAAGATTCTGTTCAACGACGCGGTGGCCATGACCGGCGGTCAGCCGGTGGACGGGCAGATTACCGTGCCCATGATTGCGCAACAGGTCGCCGCCGAAGGCGTCAAGCGGGTGGTGGTGCTCAGTGATGAGCCGGAGAAGTACAAGGGTCACGAGGGGCTGTTCCCGAATGACGTGACCTTCCACGACCGTTCCGAGCTGGACCAGGTCCAGCGGGAGCTGCGGGACATTCCCGGCTGCACCGTGTTGATCTACGACCAGACCTGTGCCGCGGAAAAGCGCCGCCGTCGCAAGCGTGGCCAGTTCCCGGATCCGGCCAAGCGGGCCTACATCAACCATCATGTCTGCGAAGGTTGTGGTGACTGCTCGGTGCAGTCCAACTGCCTGTCGGTGGTGCCGCGCCAGACCGAGCTGGGCCGCAAGCGCAAGATCGACCAGTCCTCCTGTAACAAGGACTTTTCCTGTGTCACCGGCTTTTGTCCGAGCTTTGTCACCATCGAGGGTGGCCAGCTCCGCAAGTCCCGGGGCGTGGATACCGGCTCGGTCCTGAGCAAGCAGCTCGAGACTCTCTCGCAGCCCTCCCTGCCAGCCGTGAATGGTTCGTTCGATCTCCTGGTGGGCGGCGTTGGCGGCACCGGCGTGGTGACCGTGGGTCAGCTGATCACCATGGCGGCCCACCTGGAGTCCCGGGGTGCTTCGGTACTCGATTTCATGGGCTTTGCCCAGAAGGGTGGCACGGTCCTGAGCTATGTGCGCATGGCACCGTCCCCGGACAAGCTGCACCAGGTGCGTATCAGCAACGGTCAGGCCGATGCCGTGATTGCCTGTGACATGGTGGTGGCATCCTCCCAGAAAGCCCTGAGCGTGCTGCGCCCGGACCACACCCGGGTGGTGGCCAACCGGGCCGAGCTGCCGACGGCGGATTACGTCCTGTACCGGGATGCGGACATGCAGGCAGACAAGCGCCTGGATCTGATTCGCGACGCTGTGGGTGACGACCGTTTTGATGCCCTGGACGCCAACGGTATTGCCGAGAAGCTGATGGGCGACACCGTGTTCTCCAACGTGATGATGCTCGGTTTTGCCTGGCAGAAAGGCCTGCTGCCGTTGTCCGAGGCGGCCCTGATGCGGGCGATCGAGCTTAACGGCGTGGCGATCGACCGGAACAAGGAAGCCTTCGGCTGGGGCCGGGTTGCGGCGGTGGATCCGACCGTGATTGAGGACTTGTTGAACCCGGTCAGTGAGCCGGTGGACGTCAAGCCCGAGCCGACCCTGGAGCAGCTGATCGAAACCCGTTACCAGCATCTGGAGCGTTACCAGAACCGGCGCTGGGCTGACAGCTACCGGGATCTGGTGGCGCAGGTACGTCAGGCCGAGCAGGGTATCGGTCAGCAGAACCTGTTGCTGACCCGCACGGTCGCCGAGCAGTTGTACCGGTTCATGGCCTACAAGGACGAGTATGAAGTGGCGCGCCTGTTCGCCGAGACCGATTTCATGAAGGAAGTGGAGAAAACTTTCGAGGGTGACTTCAAGGTGCATTTCCACCTCGCGCCGCCGATCCTCAACCGCGGCACCGATGCCCGCGGCCGGCCGCAGAAGCGCCAGTTTGGCCCCTGGATGTTCCGGGCATTCAAGTTGCTGGCAAAACTGCGCGGGCTGCGTGGTACCGCCCTGGACCCGTTCCGCCATTCCGCGGACCGCAAGCTGGACCGGGCCCTGCTGGCGGACTATCGCCAGCTGGCTGAGCGCATCAGCCGGGAGTTGAGTGCGGACAATCATGAGACTTTCCTGCAACTGGCGGAACTGCCGGCGGACGTTCGCGGCTTCGGCCCGGTCCGGGAGCAGGCGGTGGAAGCAGTCCGGGAGCGCCAGCAGCAATTGCTCAAGGCGCTGGAAACCGGCCGTCCGACCCTGATTCGTACCAAACCGGCAGGCGAGAAGGAGGAATCCCATGTTTGAAGGCCTGAAACCGTTACCGCAGGACCCGATTCTCCAGCTGATGCAGACCTTCCGGGAAGATCCCCGGGAGCACAAGATTGATCTGGGTATCGGCGTCTACAAGGACGACGCCGGCAATACCCCGATCATGGCTGCGGTGCACCAGGCGGAACGCCGTCTTCTGGAGAGTGAGTCCACCAAGAGCTATGTCGGCCCGGCCGGCTCCCCCGGTTTCGGCCGGGCCATGGCCGATCTGGTGATGGGCGAGGGCAGTTCCCTGATACGGGACGGCCGGGTGGCCGTGGTTCAGACCCCGGGCGGGTGCGGAGCCCTGCGCATGGCAGCGGAATTCCTGCGTCTGTGCCGGGACGATGCCACCGTCTGGGTCAGCACGCCTACCTGGGGCAACCATCTGCCGCTGCTCGGTGGCGCGGGCCTGAACATTCGGGAATATCCTTACCTCGATCCGCAAACCCTGCAGGTAGACTTCGCAGCCATGCTGGAAAGCCTGGCGCAGGCGAAGGCCGGCGATGTGGTGCTGCTGCATGGCTGCTGCCACAACCCGTCCGGCGCGGATCTCACATTCGAGCAGTGGCAACAGGTAACCGACCTGGTGCTGAAAAAGGGCTTGCTGCCTTTTGTCGACCTGGCCTACCAGGGACTGGGGGATGGCCTGGAGGCAGACGCTGCCGGGCTGCGCCACATGGCCGCTCGGGTGCCGGAGCTGATCGTGGCGGCCTCCTGTTCCAAGAATTTTGGCCTGTACCGGGAGCGGACCGGTGCCCTGATGCTGATGGGGGCCACCGACGGCGTTACCTCGGCGGCCAACAGTCAGCTGCTCAGTGTCATCCGTTCCCATTACTCCATGCCGCCGGCCCATGGCGCGGCAATTGTGGAAACCATCCTCGGGGACCAGGTGCTGCGCGCCGACTGGCAGGCGGAGCTGACCGCCATGTGCGAGCGCATTCTGGGGTTGCGCCGGGCCTTTGCCGAGGCGCTGGCACCGGCCGGGGACTTCGGGTTCATCGCCCGCCAACGGGGTATGTTCTCGTTCCTGGGAATTTCCCCCGCGCAGGTGCGCCGGCTCCGCGAGGAGTATGGCATCTACATGCTGGAGTCGAGCCGGGTCAATGTGGCCGGGTTAAACGACCGCACGCTGCCGGTCGTTGCCGAGGCAATCCGGACCATTCTCTGATTCTGTCCGCCCGTCTTTCCGACAAAAACAACTATTTCGGAGAAGTACATGAGTAACCAAACACAACCGCACCAGCTGGCTTCGAACCTCTGGTCTTCGCGTCTTGCGTTTATCCTGGCCGCGGCCGGTTCCGCCGTGGGGCTGGGTAATATCTGGAAATTTCCCTACATCACCGGTGAGCACGGTGGCGGGGCTTTCGTTCTGGTGTACCTGGTGTGCATCGCCATCATCGGCGTGCCGGTGCTGATTGCTGAAACCATGATTGGTCGCCGTGGCGGGCAGAGCCCGGTCGCCACCATGCGATCGCTGACCAAAAGTGAAGGCACTGCAAGGGGCTGGCGCATCATCGGCTGGAATGGCGTGATTGCCTCCTTTCTGGTCCTGTCCTTCTACTCGGTGATCGGTGGCTGGTCCCTGGTGTACATCGGCAAGGCCGCCGCCGGCCTGTTTACCGGCGCTGACGCCGAGGCCATCGGTGGTCAGTTCGGTAACCTGCTGGCGAATCCCTGGGAATTGCTGCTCTGGCACAGTGTGTTCATGGCGATCGTGGTCCTCATCGTCGGCCGGGGCATCCGCTCGGGGCTGGAGCGGGCGGTGAATACCCTGATGCCGCTCCTGTTCATCCTGCTGGTGGTGATGGTGTTCTACGCCATGAATTCCGGCAGTTTCGGCCGGGCAGTGGACTTCATGTTCGCGCCGGACTTCAGCAAGCTGACCACCAAGGGCGTGCTGGTGGCGCTGGGTCATGCCGCCTTCACCCTGAGCATCGGCATCGGCGTGCTGATGGCCTACGGTTCCTACCTGCCGAAGAAGGTCAACATTGCCCGCACCGCCATGACCATTGCCGTGCTCGACACCAGTGTCGCCCTGCTGGCGGGGCTGGCGATTTTTCCGCTGGTGTTCGCCAACGGCCTGGAACCGGGCACCGGTCCGGGACTGATTTTCGTGACCCTGCCGCTGGCCTTCGGGCAGATGACCGGCGGTGTCCTGTTCGGCGTCATCTTCTTTGCATTGTTGCTGGTGGCCGCGGTCACCTCGGCCATTTCCATGCTGGAGCCGGTGGTGGAATGGCTCGAGGAGCACAAGGGCATCAACCGTTTCAAGAGTGCCCTGACGGGCGGGCTGGCGATCTGGTTCGTGGGGATCGGCACGGTGTTGTCATTTAACATCTGGTCCGACGTGCACCCGCTGGGCTTCCTGGCTTTCTTCGAGGGCAAGACGGTATTCGACCTGCTGGACTTCCTGGTGTCGAACCTGATGATGCCGCTGGGCGGTCTGGCCATTGCCCTGTTTGCAGGCTGGGCCATGCGTCGTGAGGGTCTGATGGAAGATATCGGGCTGCAGGGCGGTGTCTATCACAGCTTCATGGTTGTGCTGCGTTATCTGACACCGGCCGGTATCCTGGTGGTGTTCCTCTACAACCTCATCTGATCTGAAGGATCCGGCGCGCCATCACGGCGCCCGGCTCTCCCGGAAGGCTCACACCGGTTCGCTGACCTGGGTGGGCCTTTCTTCGTATTCATCGCTGGTATCCTGCAGGCCACCGAACCGGCGATAGAACTTCTCGTTCGGTCCCGGCAGCGGACCGGAGGCATTCTCCAGAGTCTCGTCCAGCCACTTTTCAGCACGCGCGTAGATGTGCCGATACAGGTTCCGGCACAGCTGCTTGGCGCTACGGCCTTCCCAGTCTCCGGGTAATAATTCCTCGGGCAGTAGCGGGTCCCGCAGCAGGATCTTCCGGTACTCGTGAATCAACAGAATGCGCAGGGTGAGGCATTCGGCCGGGGTCAGGTCATCCTCGTTCTGCAGTTCTCGCCATACCGGGCGGAACTGCGACAGGAAACGACGGTAGCGGCCACCCAGTTCGTCCAGGTTCCAGCTTTCCCGCACCTGCAACCGCAGCGCCTTGGAGCTCTTCTGCTCCATGGGGACGGTTTCCATGACGATGGTGTCTTCCAGGGCTCCCCATTCCTGCAGCAGGGGCAGCAGCTCGTTGCGGGTAAAACGCGGATGTTCCATCACGCCCGGCGCCATGCTGCCGAAACTGAGCCATTTCAACTCTTCCCGCACCTTCTGCTTGAGATCAGGGTCCAGCTGGTTAAGGTAGACCAGGCACCAGCTGCCACTCCATTCCCGGGTCGACAGGCTGTAGACGTGCTGGAAGGCCTGCTCGAACCGGCGCAGGCCCGGGCCGGTCAAACTGTAGTAACTGCAGCGGCCGACCTTCTCTGTCTGCAACCAGGACTCCTGCACCAGTCGATATACCGAGGTGCGGACCAGCCGCTGGCTGATGCCCATGGGTTCCACCAGCTTCATCAGGCTGCCCAGCCATACAGTCCCCCCCCGGGGAACGATGGCGTCACCGTAAATGGTGATGATCAGCGAGCCGGCGCGAAGCGGTCGTTTCTTCTGGAAGTCGATGACGAGCTGCTCAAGCTGGTTTTTTGCAGACATAGGCTTCTTGTCGTTTGTCGGTTATCAATTATCAAGGCAATCAAATCTGATACGTATTATGCGGTTCCTGTGTGTCACGTAAAGCATTCTGTGCCGTATCGCATGACTGGCGCCTTGGACCATGGTCGGCTTTACTGAGAGAACCTGTCAGGTTGTCAACCAAATCGGTTGACACGGATATTATGATACAATAATGTCCATTGATATTCGTCAACGGTATCGAATTTTATCGTTGATGAAGATCAGGGAGCTGATGGATCAGGGACGAAAACACAAATATAAAGCTGACAACGGGTCGAAGGGTGACTGAAATGACACAGAAGTCAGAGCCAGGCTCTCGATCGTTGTTTTACTTCTGAGCAATGGATGGGGGGCAAGCATGCCCCGCACAATTCGGGAGAACAAAAACAATGCTTAAGACAATTCTGCGTCGCACGGGAAAATTTGCGGCTATCGCGGCCGCCGGTCTGGTCATGAGTGCCCAGGCTGCTGAACCGATCAAGATCGGTTCGTTCCTGTCAGTTACCGGCCCCGCCTCCTTCCTGGGGGATCCGGAACTGAAAACTCTGGAAATGTATGTTGAGAAGATCAACGAAGAAGGCGGTGTCCTCGGACGTCAACTGGAGCTGATCCACTACGATGACGTGGGTAATGCTTCCAACGCCCGTAACTTCGCCAGCCGTCTGATCCGCTCCGATCGCGTCGATATCATCGTTGGCGGCAGTACTACCGGCGCCACCATGGCCGCGGTGCCCCTCGTGGAGCAGGCCAAGGTTCCCTTTATCTCCCTGGCAGGTGCCGTGGTCATTACCACTCCGGTCAAGGAGTGGGTATTCAAGACCCCCCAGTCTGACCGCATGGCCGCCGAGCGTATCCTCGCGGATATGAAGGATCGTGGCATCACCAAGATCGGCCTGATTTCCGGAACCGGCGGTTTTGGCTCCTCCGGTCGCACCCAGACTCTGGAAGTGGCCGAGCAGATGGGTATCGAAGTGTTGGCGGACGTGACCTACAGCGGCTCCGACACCGACATGACCGCCCAGCTCACCAACATCCGCAACACCGACGGCGTCGAAGCGGTGCTGAACTTCGGTTTCGGCCAGGGCCCGGCCATCGTGACCCGCAACTATGCCCAGCTGGGTATGGAGCTTCCCTTCTATCAGTCCCACGGTGTAGCTTCCGACAGCTTCCTGGAGCTCGCGGGTGATGCCGCCGAAGGCCTGCGCCTGCCGGCTTCTCCGCTGCTGGTGCCGGACTCCCTGCCGGATGATGACCCCCAGAAAAAGGTGGTGCAGGACTACAAGGCCGAGTATGAAGCTCGCTGGGATTCCAAGGTGTCTACCTTCGGTGCCTACGCCTATGACGGCCTGATGCTGGCCGTCCAGGCCATCGAAGCCGCCGGCTCCACCGACAAGGAAGCCGTCCGTGAGGCGCTGGAAAACATCCAGGGTTATGTGGGTGTGACCGGTGTCTTCAACATGTCACCGGAAGACCACAACGGCCTCGATGCTGACTCCTTCCGCATTCTGGAAGTCCAGAATGGTGAGTGGAAGCTCATTAACTGATCTATCCATCAAGCAGTAAACCGTCTGCCCGTCCCGCTTCGGGGCGGGTGGACGCTGTCCGACCGGAACCACGGCTATGTTTGCAGAATTCCTCCAGTATCTCTTCACCGGGATCACTATCGGTGCCACTTATGCCCTGATAGCTCTCGGATTTACTCTCATTTATAACGCCAGCCACGTGATCAACTTTGCCCAGGGCGAGTTCCTGATGATCGGCGGTATGGCGACGGTTTCTCTCACGGCAATGGGCGTGCCCATGATACTTGCGATCATTCTTGCCGTGTTGCTTGCCGGTGTTCTCGGTATTCTGCTTCAGCGTTTTGCCATAGCGCCTGCCAAGCAGGCGGATGTGGTGACGCTGATCATTATCACCATCGGTGCCTCCATTTTCATCCGTGGTCTGGCCCAGCTGGTCTGGGGCAAGGAATACCACGTCATGCAGAATTTCAGCAGCGATGAACCCATCCGCATCTTCGGAGCGGTTCTCAATAGCCAGAGCCTCTGGGTTCTGGGCATCGGTGCGATTCTCGTGGTCGGCCTGGTGCTGTTCTTTACCCGGACCCTGATCGGCAAGGCGATTCTCGCCACCTCCATGAACAAGGAAGCCGCGCGTCTGGTGGGTATCCGCACCCAGCTGGTGCTGATGCTGGCGTTCCTGGTGTCCGCGGTACTGGGGTCGGTTGCCGGCGTGGTGGTTGCGCCGATTACCTTCACCTCCTATGACATCGGCATCATGCTCGGCCTCAAGGGCTTTGTTGCCGCCGCCATCGGCGGGCTGGGCAGCGGTATCGGCGCGGTCGTCGGTGGTCTGTTGCTGGGTGTGGTCGAGGCCATGGCTGCCGGCTACATCTCCTCTGACTACAAGGACGCCGTGGCGTTCTCCATGATTCTCGTCGTGCTGTTCTTCATGCCGCGCGGTCTGTTTGGCGCCAAGGTCGTGGAGAGGGTGTAATCATGTTGAATCGTTTTATGCAGATGCGCCTGCGGGACCTGGTGATCCTTGCCGTTATCCTGTTCGCGTTACCGTTGTTCCTGAACAACCCGTTCCATTATGACCTGGCCACCCAGATGGCGATTATCGCCGCCACGGTGGTGGGCCTGAACCTGTTGGTCGGATTTGCCGGCCAGATCAGTCTGGGGCACGCCGGTTTCTTCGGTCTGGGTGCCTATTTTACCGGCATCATGACCAGCAATTATGGCTGGTCCTCGGTGCCCGCGCTGGTGGTTGGCGCCATCCTGGTGGGAATCGTGGCCTGGATTGTGGGCCGGCCGATCCTGCGCCTGAAGGGGCACTACCTGTCCATGGCGACCCTGGCCGTCGGTTTCATCATCGCAATTATCCTCAATAACGAGCGTGCGCTGACCGGCGGTCCGGATGGCATGCCGGTACCGGCCTTCAATGTATTCGGTTGGGAACTAAGCCCGTTTGGCAGCTATAACCTGCTCGGAATGGAGCTCAACGGCAGTGAAGCCTGGTACCTTTTTGCCGCGGTGGTGTTGCTGGTTGCGGTCTGGCTCGCCCAGAACCTGATCGACTCGCCCATCGGCCGCGCGCTGCGCTCGGTGCATGGCTCGGAAGTTGCGGCCCGCGTAGTGGGTGTCGACACCGCCCGTTACAAGAGCCTGGTGTTCGTGGTCTCAGCGATCTATGCCAGTGCCATGGGTAGCCTGTACGCCCATTTCCAGGGTTTCATTACCCCAGCGGTGGCCGGGTTCGATTTCTCCATCCTGTTTATCACCATGGTCGTTCTCGGCGGTATGGGTTCCACCATGGGCGTTATTCTGGGTGCGGTAGTGCTCAAGCTGCTGCCCCAGGTGCTGGCGGATTTCCAGGAACTGGAAACCGTCATGTTCGGTGCGATCCTGATGCTCACCATGATCTTCATGCCCAAGGGCCTGCTGCCCACTATCCAGATGGCTGTCGGTAAGCGGATGAAGAAAAAGGCGGGAGGTCAGGCATGAGCGCACTGATTGAAGTAAAAGGCCTGGACAAGGCATTCGGTGGCGTCCACGCGGTGGAAGGCGTGTCCTTCTCGGTGGAGGCCGGGCAGGTGTATTCGGTGATCGGGCCCAATGGCGCAGGCAAGACCACCCTGTTCAACCTGATCTCGGGTCTCTACACCCCCACCAAGGGCGAGATTCGCCTGAAGGGGGAGAGCACGGCGAAGCTGGAGCCGAACCAGCTGGCGGAACGGGGCATGTGCCGCACCTTCCAGCAGATGCAGATCTGCATGAACATGTCCGCCATCGAGAACGTGATGCTGGGGCGGCACCTGAAGCTCCGGAGCAACCTGTTCACCACCCTGTTCCGGTTGCCGTCCCTGCTTCGGGACGAAAAAGCCTGCCGTGAGCGGGCGGCGGAACTGATGGAATTCGTAGGTTGTGGCGATTACCTCGATACCGAAGCGTCGGCCATGTCCTATGGTGCACTCAAGCGGCTTGAGATTGCCCGTGCCCTCGCGGCAGACCCGAAGGTCATCCTGCTGGATGAGCCAGCCGCCGGCCTCAACGCGGTTGAAACCGCGGCCCTGGAGAAACTGATCCGGAAAATTGCCGACCAGGGTACGACGGTCATGCTGGTAGAGCATGACATGAAACTGGTCATGGGGATTTCCGATCGCCTGCTGGTGCTCAACTACGGGCGCGTGCTGGCGGAAGGTACACCGGAAGAAATCCGCAACAACCCGGACGTCATTGCTGCCTACCTGGGCGGCTGAGCAAGGAGACATTTCACATGAGCGAGCAACAGACCGAAATGGCGCCTGCCCAGTCCCGCAGCGAGCAGGCAGTACGCATTATTGTTCATGAGCACCAGGCGCTCTGGCGCATCCTGGATTTGCTGGACCAGCTGCTGAGCGACATGAACATCAATGAGCAGCAGCCGGATGAGCGACTGTTCACCAAGATTTTCGATTACATCGAGCATTTTTCCGAGCGGGTGCACTCGACGCCAACGGACATCGAGTTGTACAAGCGCCTGGGCGCCAAGCATCCGGAGTCGCTGCCACTGCTGGAGAAGCTTTCCAAGGGCTATCTCGTGGGCCACGAGAAGCTGATGGAGCTCAGGAAGCTGTTGGCCGCCTGCATGGAAAACTGGCCGGAAGGGCGGGAAGAGTTCAGCCATGCCCTGGCCCGGTTCACCGAGGCCCTGCGCAAGCACATCCGCAAGGAAGAAGGGGTGGTGATTCCCCGTGCCCGCAAGGTGCTGTCCGATGAGGACTGGGAGCAAATCATCGAGGCCCGGGACATCGAGAACGATCCCCTGTTCGGCGAGCGGGTCCGGGAGGAATTCCGCGAGCTGCGTCACGAGATCATCAGCTATACCCCGGAGCGCTTCGGCGGTCTTGGCCTCAAGCACGCCGAGCGGGTCAGCGCGCCCCATGCCCAGCAGGAAATGCTGGCGATCAAGGGGCTGGCTACTTCCTATGGTCAGATCGAAGTACTGCACGACATCGATATCCGCATCAACAGCGGCGAGATCGTGTCCCTGGTGGGCGCTAACGGCGCCGGTAAATCCACCCTGCTGATGAGTATTTCCGGCCTCCAGCCGATGGACCGCGGCAGCATGGTGTACCAGGGCAAGGATCTCGCGAAGGTCGCGGCCGACCAGCGGGTCGGTGAAGGTATTGTCCAGGTGCCGGAAGGTCGTCAGGTGTTCAAGGATCTGTCGGTCCACGACAACCTGCTGCTGGGTGCCTATACCCGTGGGCGCAGCCAGGAAGTGGAAGATGACCTGGAGCGGATGTACACCAAGTTCCCGATCCTGCGTCAGAAGCGTCACAACCTTGCCGGGGAACTCTCTGGTGGTCAGCAGCAGATGCTGGCCATGGGTCGCGCCCTGATGGCCCGGCCGAAGCTGTTGTTGCTGGATGAGCCGAGCATGGGCCTGGCGCCGCTGATCATCGAGGAGATCTTCGATATCATCAAGGAGCTGAAGGAAGAGGGCATCACCATCTTCCTGGTGGAGCAGAATGCCTCCCAGGCGCTGGCGCTGGCTGACCGTGGCTACGTGTTGGAAACCGGCAAGGTGGTCATCGAAGGCACCGGCCGGGAGTTGCTCAGCAACGAGAAGGTCCGGGAGGCCTATCTGGGCATGTAACCGTTCTGCCGGGCGGACAAAGAAAAGGGGACAGGCTTTTGGCCTGTCCCCTTTTTGTTTGCCTCCGGCCTGCTGTTCGGGTCCAACGGTTGGCAGGCCGGATACGCCCCCAGCGTTACTGGGGACGTTTGGCAACCAGTGTCAGGATGTCGTAGCTCGCAACCAGCTCGTCGTTCTGGTTGTGAACCTGGACATCCCAGACCACCACACCCTGGGGGTGACCGTCCGGAGATGTCCGACCCTGATCAATCTTGCGCTTGCAGGTCAGGCGCGCCCGGATGGTGTCGCCCGGGGCCACCGGCTCGATGAAGCGCAGGGTGTCAAGACCATAGTTCGCCAGGACCGGACCTTCGCCGGGATCAACAAACAGACCGGCCGCCGCGGAAAGAACGAAGTAGCCATGGGCAATGCGCTTGCCAAACTGCGAGTCCCGCGCCGCGATTTCATCAAAATGCATGTAGAAGTGATCGCCGGACAGGCAGCCGAAGTTGACGATGTCCGCCTCGGTGACCGTGCGACGGTGAGTCAGCAGGGACTCGTTGATCTGCAGGTCTTCGAAATGGCGACGGAATGGGTGAACCTCGGTTTCGATCACGTTGGCACCACGCACATACTCGCGGGTAACGGCCGCCAGCATGGTCGGCGAGCCCTGGATGGAGGTGCGCTGCAGGTAATGATGGACCGCGCGGATACCGCCCAGCTCTTCACCACCACCGGCACGACCCGGTCCACCATGCTTGAGCATGGGCAGGGGCGAACCGTGACCGGTGGATTCCTTCGCCGCTTCGGCGTCCAGCAGGTGCAGACGGCCATGGAAGGCAGCGAGCAGCGGGGCGATCCGGCCGGCAATGGCCGGATCTCGGGTGGTCAGGGTCGTGACCAGCGAGCCCCGGCCCTTGGAACACAGCTCCACCGCATCCTCGATGGTGTCATAGGGAATCACGGTGGCAACCGGGCCGAAGGCCTCGATGTCATGGGCGCCACAGCCGTTTTCCGGGTTCCGGCACAGCAGCAGATGCGGCTCGATAAAGGCGCCTTTCTCGGTGCCTTCGCCGGTGGGCTGGAAGCTGCCGTCGCCACCGACAACCAGTTCACTGGTCTTCAGCAGTTCCTGGATGTTGGCCTTGACGTCTTCCAGCTGGTCGAGGGAGGCCAGTGCACCCATGCGAACACCTTCCACAGACGGATCGCCGACGGTGACCTTGGACAGGCGCTCTTTCAGCTTCTCACAGACTGCGTCCACGCGGTCCTTTGGCACCAGGATCCGGCGGATCGCGGTACACTTCTGACCGGCCTTGGCGGTCATCTCACGGCTGACTTCCTTCACGAACACGTCGAACTCTTCGTGCTCGGGGGTCACGTCCGGGGCCAGGATGGCGCTGTTCAGTGAATCCGCCTCGGCGTTGAACGGAATGGATTTGTTGATGATGTTCGGATGGTTGCGCAGCTTGCGGGCTGTCGCTGCAGAGCCGGTGAAGGTAACCACGTCCTGCTCTTCCAGGTGGTCGAACAGGTCACCGGTGCTGCCAATGATCAGCTGCAGGGCACCTTCGGGCAGGGCGCCGGAATCCTGCATCAGGCGAACGGCCAGTTCGGTGACGTAGCAGGTGGAGGTGGCCGGCTTCACGATGCACGGCATACCTGCCAGGAAGGTGGGCGCGAATTTCTCCAGCATGCCCCAGACCGGGAAGTTGTAGGCGTCGATGTGGACCGCCACACCGCCCCGGGGTACGAGAATGTGGGTGCCGGCAAAGTGGTTGTTCTTGCCCAGTGGCATCACCGGGCCTTCGTGCACGACGTTGCCGGACGGCAGTTCGCGGCGGCCCATACTGGCGTATGAGAACAGGGTGCCGAAGCCGCCATCGATGTCGATACCGTTATCGCCCTTGCTGGCGCCGGTGTGCATGGACAGGGCGTACAGCTCTTTCTTGTGTTCCTGCAGGTACAGGGCCATGGCCTTCAGGGCCAGGGCACGTTCCTGGAAATCCATGGCCATCAGGTTCTTGCCGCCGACCTTGCGGCCATATTCGACGGCCTTTTTGAAGTCGAGGGTGTCGTCGTGGGTGTGGGCGACGATCTCACCGTTGATGGCGCTGGGCAGGGCCTTGGCGGGCTTTTCGCCGACCCACTGGCCGGCAATGAAACTTTTCAGGACTGACATGGGAAACTCCATTCGTTTCTGAAACGCGAAGGCAAGTCCCGATTACCCGGGACTTGCCTTGCTCGTATCTTCTGGGTGGGACCGGACTTACATCTCGTCGTAGTCGAGAACCACCTTGTCGCTGATCGGATAGCACTGGCAGGAGAGCACGTAGCCGGCTTCGACTTCGTAATCCTCCAGGGCGAAGTTCTGGTCCATTTCCACTTCACCTTCCACGACCTTGGCGCGGCAGGTAGAACAGACGCCAGCCTTGCAGGAGTAGGGCAGGTCTGCACCTTCCTCGTTGCCGGCATCCAGGATGCTCTTGGTGTCGCGGACCAGCGGGAAGGTCAGAGAACGGCCGTCGGCAATGACGGTCACTTCGCTGATGGACTGCGGATCGACGTGGGACGGATCCCGGTCCTTTCGGGACTGGGGCACACCACCGGCCGGTGTGAACAACTCGTAGTGGACCTTGCTCTTGTCCAGGCCGTGGCGAACCAGGGAATCGCGGACGGTCTCGGTCATCGCCTGGGGACCACAGATGAAGGCCGCGGTGAGTGCCTTGACATCGATCCAGTGGTCGAACAGGGCGTCGCACTTGTCGTGGTCGATCCGGCCGTTGTAGAGGTCGATGTCCTGCTCTTCCCGGGTGAAGATGTACACCAGGTTCAGACGGGACATGTACTCGTTCTTGAGATCCTGGAGCTCGTCCCGGAACATGGTGTTGCTGGTCGCCTTGTTGCCATAGAACAGGGTGACTTCGCTCTTGGGCTCGGTTTCCAGGGTGGTCTTGACGATCGACAGGATCGGGGTGATACCACTGCCGGCAGCTACGGCCAGGTAGTTGCCTTCGCGCTCGGGATCCAGGTCGACGGAGAAATGGCCCTGGGGCGGCATTACTTCCAGCGTCTGGCCGGGCTTGAGCTGTTCGTTGGCGAACGTGGAGAAACGGCCGCCGGGGATCTTCTTGACCGCAATGCGCAGCTCATGGTCGTTGACGCTGTTGCAGATGGAGTAGGAACGGCGTACTTCCTCACCGTCCAGCCTGGTTCTCACCACCAGGTGCTGGCCCTGCTTGTAGCTGAACTTTTCGGCCAGGTCTTCCGGCACGTCAAAAGACAGGGTTACCGCGTTTCTTGTTTCAGGTCTGACCTCTTTGAGGGCCAGTGGATAGAATTTGTT
The DNA here is from genome assembly GCA_018623515.1 of Marinobacter sp. Classification (GTDB taxonomy): domain Bacteria; phylum Pseudomonadota; class Gammaproteobacteria; order Pseudomonadales; family Oleiphilaceae; genus Marinobacter. The sequence continues at coordinate 3,811 of JAAZVL010000019.1, read as the reverse complement.
CATGGTCGTCTTGGCTCTAGATGCATTTGAAATAGTCGAAGGGCTCGAGACAGTCCTTGCAGCGATAGAGTGCCTTGCAGGCGGTGGATCCGAACTCGCTCACCCGCTCCGTGTGGGTGCTGCCACAATGCGGACAGGTGATGACTTCGGAATCGCCCAGCAGGCTTCGCTTGCTGGCGCTGCCCTGGGGCGGTGCAATACCGAAAGCCCGGAGCTTTTCTTTGCCTTCGTCTGTAATCCAATCGGTGGTCCAGGCCGGGGTCAGCACCTGGTTGATCCGGACGTTTCGGAAGCCCGCAGCACGCAGGGCTTCCTCGATCAGTTCCTCGATCAACTCGGTCGCAGGGCAGCCGGAGTAGGTCGGCGTGACATCGACGGCAAGTTCCTTCCCGTCCCAGTGCACGGCCCGGACAATGCCGAGCTCGACGACGCTTACTGCCGGTACCTCGGGATCCTTGACCTCGTCAAGGATCGCCCAGATATCTGCCTCAGTCAGTTGATCGGTGTTGGCATTTGCCGGCATCCGATCACTGGCTATCAGCTTGTCTACCGCTGACCGCGGGTCTGTATCACCATGTTGTGGCATCGGGATAGGCCCTCTGCAGAAACTGCATTTCTGCCAGAATGAAACCGAGATGTTCGGTGTGCTCGCCACGCTTGCCGCCCAGGTACATCCAGGCATCGTCCGGCTGCGGCGTCAGGGTGGCTTCCTGGAGTACTTCCTTGACCATGCCGCGCCAGTCTTCCTTCAGCTGCTCGGGATCCGGGCCGATTCCTGCTTCTGCCATCAGGCGGTCAGTTTCGTCCGGCGTGATCAGCTCACCGGTGAAGCGCCAGAGGATGTCCACCGCATCCTGCATGCGACGGTGGCTTTCCTCGGTGCCGTCACCCAGGCGCTTGACCCACTCGGAGGAGCGGCGCAGGTGGTAGGTCACCTCTTTCAGTGCCTTGGCGGCGATGGCGGCAACCCGCTCGTTACTGGCGTTCACCAGGCTCTTCAGGGTGAAGTAGTGCCAGGCGTCGTAAAAGAACTGGCGACCCATGGTGACCGCGTAGTCCTCGTTCGGCTGCTCGGTCAGCAGCAGGTTGCGGTAGTCGTGGGCGTCGCGACGGAACGCGAGCTTGTCGGCGTCCCGACCGTCATCGATCAGCTCGGCGGCGTACTCGTACCAGTTCCGGGCCTGACCGACGAGGTCCAGGGCGACGTTCATCAGCGCCATTTCCTCTTCCAGGGCCGGGGCCTTGCCGCACAGCTCGCACAGGCGCTGGCCCAGGATCATGTCAGAGTCCGCCAAGCGCAGCAGGTATTCCGTGAGTGCTTCTTTCTGAGTCATGGAACCGCTCCTTACATGTGTCCGACTTCGTCGGGCAGCTTGTAGAAAGATGCGTGCCGGTAAACCTTGTCTTCGGACGGATCGAACAGCACCTCTTTCTCATCGGAGGCAGAGGCAGTGATCGCGTCGGAGGGAACCACCCAGATGCTTACGCCCTCGTTGCGGCGTGTGTATAGGTCACGGGCGTTTTCCATGGCCATTTCCGCGTCGGCGGCGTGGACGCTGCCCACGTGCTTGTGGTTCAGACCGTGCTTGCTGCGTACGAAAACTTCGTAAAGGCTCCATTCAGCCATGATTCTTTCCTCCGGTATCAGGCGGCTTCTGCGCGCTGTTTTTGTTTTTTGGCATAGGCGACGGCGGCTTCACGAACCCACGCGCCTTCCTCAATTGCTTTCTTGCGAGTGTTGATGCGCTCGCGGTTGCAAGGGCCGTTGCCCTTGAGAACGTCGTAGAATTCCTGCCAGTTGATTTCGCCGAAATCGTAATGGCCCCGCTCCTCGTTCCATTTCAGGTCCGGATCCGGTGCGGTGCATCCCAGGTACTCAAGCTGAGGAACGGTCTGGTCAATGAACATCTGGCGCAGTTCGTCGTTGCTCTTGCGCTTGATCTTCCAGGCCATGGACTGCTGGGAGTTCGGGGATTCGTCGTCGTGCGGGCCGAACATCATCAGCGCCGGCCACCACAGGCGGTTGATGGCGTCCTGCACCATCTGCTTCTGCTCCTCGGTGCCTTCACGCATCATGTCCAGCAGGATCTGGTAACCCTGACGCTGGTGGAAGCTCTCTTCCTTGCAGATACGGATCATGGCCCGGGAGTAAGGGCCATAGGAGGTACGCTGCAGGACCACCTGGTTGACGATGGCCGCGCCATCCACCAGCCAGCCCACGGCACCCATGTCGGCCCAGTTCAGGGTCGGGTAGTTGAAGATACTGGAGTACTTGGCCTTACCCTGGTGCAGCTTCTCGATTTCTTCATCGCGGTCAGCGCCGAGGGTTTCCATGGCGCTGTACAGGTACAGGCCGTGACCTGCCTCGTCCTGGATCTTGGCCATCAGCTGCAGCTTGCGCTTGAGGGTCGGGGCACGGGTCACCCAGTTGCCTTCCGGAAGCATGCCAACCACTTCGGAGTGGGCGTGCTGGGAAATCTGGCGGACGAGGGTCTTGCGGTAGCCCTCCGGCATCCAGTTCTTCGGTTCGATCTTCACTTCCGCGTCGATCTTTTCCTGGAATGCGCGCTCTTCGGGCGACATCTCATCCAGGCTCTTGACGCGCTTGGCTCCGGTTTCAACGAGCTGGGCGTACATACAATACCTCCGGTTCGGCTTGTTGTTCTGTGAGCAAAGATGCTCGCTTCATGATTTTTCTGACTTCAATCAATATTAAATGATACTGAATAAAAATCAAGGAACGTATTTGTGTGTCATGTCAGTTTAAAAGGTTACCTAATGACTCTTTAAGCGATTGATACCTGGGCTAAAAAAAGTGATACGTAATGAAAAACTATCGAGATCTATTGTGAGAGAGTTAAATTAAATCTCGATAATCCGGATGGAAAGGGCCCCGGCCGGTCGTAAGGACCGGTCGGGGCGCTACCGGAGCTTACTTCCGGCGGTCGATAACCCGCTTGGCCTTGCCTTCGGAGCGGGCCAGACGGTTGGGTTCGACAACCTCTACACGGGTGCTGATACCGATGTAGGACTTGATGTGGTGGGCCAGCTCTTTGGCGGCCTTGGCACCTACCTCGTCACCCATTCCGGCTTCCGGCTTGAGTTCGGCACGGATGTCCACGCAGTCCAGGTTGCCCTCCTTGTAGACCTCGATCTCGTAGTGCGGGGCCAGTGCTTCGCACTTGAGCACCTGCTCCTCGATCTGGCTCGGGAATACGTTTACACCGCGGATGATCAGCATGTCATCGCTGCGACCGGTGATCTTGTCGATACGACGCATCGGGCGGGCCGTACCCGGCAGCAGACGGGTGAGGTCGCGGGTACGGTAGCGCAGGATCGGGAGCGCGACCTTGGTCAGAGAGGTGAACACCAGCTCACCGTATTCGCCGTCCGGAAGCACTTCGCCGGTGTTCGGATCAATGATTTCCGGATAGAAATGGTCTTCCCAGATGGTCGGGCCGTCCTTGGTCTCGATGCACTCCATGCCGACGCCCGGACCCATGACTTCGGACAGGCCATAGATGTCCAGGGCCTCGATGCCCAGCCGCTCTTCCAGCTCCGTGCGCATGCTGTTGGTCCAGGGCTCGGCACCGAAGATGCCCAGCCGCAGTGGCAGTTTGCGCGGGTCGATGCCCTGGCGGTCCATCTCGTCAGCGATGTTCAGCATGTAGGACGGGGTCACCATGATGATGTCCGGCTGGAAGTCCTTGATCAGCTGGACCTGCTTTTCGGTCTGGCCACCCGACATGGGGATCACGGTACAGCCCAGTCGCTCGGCGCCGTAGTGGGCGCCCAGACCGCCGGTGAACAG